>NZ_RAWI01000679.1 GCF_003612125.1 Corallococcus praedator | reverse complement strand
GGGCCCTCACCGCGCGTGCGAGCACCAGCGCCCCGACGACCTTGTCCACGGCGTTGTGGCGGCCGACGTCCTCGTGGGCGGCGAGCAGCTCGCCGTGGGCATCCAGCGCGGCGGCGGCATGGACGCCTCCGGTGTGCTCGAAGTTGTGCTGCACGGCGCGCAGGCGTTCGGTGGCGCGGGCCACGGTGCGCGCGGAGAGGACGGGGCCGGGGGCGACGGGGGCGCAGGTGGCCATCAGGTCGTCCACGTCGCGGCGGCCGCACACGCCACAAGCGGAGGTGGTGAGGGTGCCGCGGCGGGTGGCCTCCACGCGCTCCAGGTCGAGCACGGCGCCGGAGGCGGGGGTGACCTCCAGCACGTTGCCGAAGCCTTCCTCGCCGGGGTGGCCGCAGTGGAAGAGGCTGCCCAGGTCGTCCACGTCCTGGAGGATGCCCTCGGCGAAGAGGAAGCCCACGGCCAGTTCGCGATCATGGCCGGGGGTGCGCATGGTGGTGGCGACGGCGTCACCGCTGACGCGGATCTCCAGCGGCTCCTCCACGGCGATGCGGTCGTCCTCGGCGGCGCGGAGGACCTCCCCGTCGAAGCGGCGCACGGGACGGTGGGTGATGCCACGGGGGGCTCGCGGAGCCTCCACCGTGTGCGGTGTCCCGGAGTCACGCACCGCGTGACCGTCCCGCGCGCTGGCGCCGTGCGGGCCCGCTCCTTCGCGGATCCACCCGACGATGAAGTCCGCGACGGCGCGCACGTTGTTCGCGGGCAGGCGCGGAAGCGGGCCCAGGGCGTGCGGAAGCGGGGCCGCGTCCGTCACCACCGCCAGCACGTCGGGCCGGGAGGTCGCCAGCGGCGGCCCCAAGCCTTCGCGCCACACCTCCAGCTTCGGCAGGGGCCCGTCCTTCCAGCCCTCCACGAGCCAGAGATCCACGGCTTCCGCATGGCGGGCGAGGTGCTGGGGGGACAGCGCCTCCGCCGTGGTGAGCTGCGTTCCGTCCGGCGTGGCGAAGCCCACGCGCACCGCGCCCGCGGCCTGGAGGCGCGCGGTGTCGCTGCCGGCCCGGTGGAGCGGATGCGCGTCGGACGAGTGCTTCACGCACGCCACGCGCAGGCCGCGCGAGGACAGCTCCGGCACCAGACGCTCCAGCAGCGTCGTCTTGCCGGAGCCGGACCAGCCGATGATGCCGAGCGCGGGCGGCGGCTTCACGCGGCCTCCACGGCCTGGAAGTCCGGCAGAGCGAAGAGCTGCACGTCCACGGGCTCGCCCTGGGCGAAGTCGGCGCGGCCCGAGGGCAGCACGGCCCACCCCTGGGCCGCCACGTTCTGGAGGATCTGCCCCGCGCCCTGTGGACGCAGCCGCGCCCAGGGCGTGGCCCCGTCATCCCGGACGTCGAGCGCCGCGACCGTGACGAGGTAGGTGAGGCCCGCCTGCTTGTGGCGCGCCTCGGACAGCCGCGCGCGGACGACGCGGCGCTGCTCGAGCACGCCCTGGTGCTTGAGGATCAGCGGTCGCGCGAACTGATCAAACGCGACGGTGGCGGCGCCGGGATTGCCGGGCAGCACGACGACGGCGGTGTGGCCCAGGCGCGCCACGGCCACGGGCTTGCCGGGCTTGAGCGCCACGCCGTCCACCAGGAACCGCGCGCCCATCCGGGTCAGCACGCGCTTCACGCAGTCCCGGTCCCCCACGGACGCGCCCCCGGTGGTGATGAGCACGTCCACCTGGGGGGCCAGCCGTTCCAGGTGCGCGTGCAGCTCCGCTTCATCGTCGCGCGAGCGATCCAACCAGGTGACGTCCGCGCCGGCCTCGCGGGCGAGGGCCGCCACGAGGATGCGGTTGCTCTCGAAGACCTGGTGGGGCTCGGCGGGCTGGCCCGGAGGCACCAGTTCGTCCCCCGTGGCGAGGACGGCCACGCGCGGCGCGGGCCGCACGAGCGCGGTGGCCTCACCCAGCGACGCGAGCACGCCGAGCACGGTGGCGTCCACGCGCTGCCCGGCGGGGAACAGCGGGGCGCCGGGCATGACCTCCTCACCCGCGCGGCGCAGGTCGTGGCCGGGCAGGACGGAGATGAAGAGCTCCACGTGCGTGCCGTCGTCGGTGGGGCGCGCGGCCTCCTGGCGGACGACGGCATCGGCGCCGGTGGGCAGCGGGGCGCCGGTGAAGATGCGCGCGGCCTCGCCGGGCTGGAGCGCGCGCCGGGGCAGGTGGCCGGCGTAGACGGTGTCGACGATGCGCAGGCGCGCGGGACGGTCGCGCAGGGCGCCCCGGGTCTCCTCGGCGCGCACGGCCCACCCGTCCATGGCGGAGTTGTCACAGCCGGGCAGCGCGCGCGCCGCGTCCACGCGGGCGGCGAGGAACCGCCCGTGGGCTTCCAGCAACGGAAGGTGCGAGGGGGCCGCGTGCGCCCGGGCCAGGAGGCGCGGCCCAGCGCGGTGGGCGCGGGCAGGTACGCGATGATCTGCAGGGCGCGCTCGGGCACGAGCATCGCGAGCTGCTGGCCCGCCGTCAGGTTCATGCCCGGATGCAGCGGCATCACGCTGCCGAT
>NZ_RAWI01000678.1 GCF_003612125.1 Corallococcus praedator | reverse complement strand
CCACCCGCCCGGCCCACCTGCCGGAGAGCGCGGAGCTGCGCGAGGACCTGGACCAGTGGGCGCTCGTGTCGCTCAACGCGGACGGGGAGCGCCACGGACTCGTGCGGTTCTGGGACCGGCACGGCCTGCTGCTCTGGGAGGCCGAGTACGAGGACGGCAGGCGCCAGGGATTCTACCGCTCGCGCGCGGAGGACACCTACGCGGACTTCCGCGTCCACTTCGAGGAGGGACAGGCCCAGGCGGACTTCGCCGTGGGCGAGTGGTCGCTGCTGGATGCGCAGCGCCAGGTCGTGCTCACCCGCGACCTGGGGCTCGCTCCGGACGAGAAGGCGCTGGAGCGCTCGGAGGTGTTCTCCAACCTCGCGAGGAGCGCGGAGGGCTGGCGGGAGGTCGCGCGCAAGGCCCGCGCGGAGCGGCGCTACCGGGAGGCCCTGCTGGCCACGGCCCGCGCCTGCGCCACCGCGCTGGACGTGCAGCCGCTGGTGGAGGGGCTGGAGCAGCTCACCCTGCCCCGCACCAAACCCTCCGCCCACGCGCTGGCGGTGTCGGTGGTGGAGGAGGCGGGCCAGCTGTGGGCCCCCATGGCGGACTGCCTCATGCGCGGCGGTGAGGCCTCCACGCTGCTCCGGGCCTACGCCATCCTGTTGGACCAGACGGACCGGCCGCGCGCGGCGCTGGACTTCCTGCACGCGGCGATGCTGCTCAACCCGGAGCGCAAGGCGTACCTGTTCACCCGTGGCCTCATCCTGTTGAACCTGGGGCTCGCGGATCAGGTGCGGCAGGACGCCGAGCAATTGGCGACGGTGGAGCCTGACACGGCCCTGTTCCTGAGCACCTATGCCCGGGCGCTGTTCCCCCGGTTCGACTTCTGGCCCGCCCACGAGGCGCCGCGCTGCACCTACGACGGCCTCCCCGACGGGCCCCAGCAACCGCTGGAGTCGGTCCAGCAGGTGGTGCGCAAGTACGCCACGCGGCTCCAGGCGATGCGCGCGCAATTGCTCCAGCGGTTCAAGCCCGGCGCCACGGTGTCGTGGCTGCCGCCGGACCTGTCGGCGCTCCTGGGCGCGGGGCCCGTGAAGCTGGAGCAGTTCGAGATGGAGTTCGGGGACGACACGGTGGAGATCGACGAGACGCTGGACCTGTCGCAGGGGCTGGCGGACCTGACGCTCGCCATGAGGGGCGACTGGAGCGCGCTGACGTGGCTCTTGTGGGCGTGCGGGGAGAAGACGTTCCGGATGCCGACGCGGCTCGCCCCACCCGCGGACTACGGCCTGGGCGCGGGACAGGCGTCGCAGCGGCTGTGGCAGAGCCGGGACCGGCGGATCCGGGGCGGGGACGGCTCCAAGCCCGGTGAGGGCTTCCTGTTCGAGGGCGTGGCGCTGGGCGACCTGCACCCGAACCTCGTCACCATCGCGGAGCGGCAATACGCGGAGACGCAGGCGATGTTCTATTGGCTCAACGACTCGGACCATGTCTCGCCGTGGCAGAGCAATCTGAGGGGCAGCTAGTCATGAAGCGGATTCGTGAAAGCATCGAGGTCGCGGAGCCTCTGTGGCGGGCACTGGAGCAGATGAGCCACGACCTGGGCGTGGACCGGAATGCCCTGGTCGCGCAGGCCCTGTTCCTGCTCGCACGGCAGAACGGCTACGTCGCGCCGACGCCCGTGTTGCTCGGGGCGACGGCGGCGCTCGCGCAGGCTGTGCAAACGGAGGCCCCAGCCACGGAGGTCCGGGCCAGTGAGCCCGTGGCCCGTCCGGCGGAGGTCGCCCCTGTCGCACCGGTCCCTGCGCCCGTGAAGGAGCCGGAGACGGTGGGGGCCGCGCCTGCCGCGCCCGCCGCATCCACGGTGGCACCGGCGAAGGCCGCGACCCCGGCGGAGGCTGAGGCCGCCTTCGTGCGGAACCGGATGCAGGAGGTGCTCGCGTCCGTGGATGCGGTCGTGCTGCCGCGAGACGTGCCGGTGGCGTCTGACGACGAAGAGGACTCGGACGAAGAGCAGGCGTCGGACGAGGACGAGGCGTCCGACGACGAAGCGTCCGACGAAGAGGCATCTGACGAGGACGAAGCGTCCGACGAAGAGGCGTCCGACGAGGACGAGACGTCCGACGAGGCGTCCGACGAGGACGAGACGTCCGACGAGGCGTCTGACGAGGACGAGGCGTCCGACGAAGATGCATCCGACGAGGCGTCTGACGAAGACGAGGCGTCCGATGAGGACGAGGCGTCCGGCAGCGCCGCCGCGAACGCGTCCGACGAAGACGCAGCGGACGAAGACGAGGGCGACGAACAGACTGCCGCGGAATCGGCTGACGAAGACGAGGCTGCGGACTCCGAAGACACGGACGACAAAGCCGCCGCCGCGAATTCAGACGCAGCAGAGGACGACGACGTCGCGGCGGCCATTGGAGCCGAAGCGGGCGTGGACGCCGATCTCGCCGCGGCCCTCGGCTCCGAAGCAGGCGCGAGCGCCGACGACACCGACGACGCAGCCGAGGACGAACAGGACGAGCCCCCGGCGGCACCCCGGGTCGCGAACCCGCCTCCCCCGATGATGA
>NZ_RAWI01000677.1 GCF_003612125.1 Corallococcus praedator | reverse complement strand
GTGCCGTGCGCATCGTCGCGCAGGGCAGCACGTCCCGCGCCAACGTCCGCAAGACGGCGCGCCGCAGCCTCCCCGCCCTCTTCTACGACCTGCACGACGACTTCCGCGCCCCCGGCCGCTGGGAGCCCGGAGACCCTCGGGGCCTGGATGACAAGGTCGTGGGCGATGTGTGGATGTTCACCGCCGGGCACCCCGTCGCCGTCGACGGCCCCATGCGCATCCCCAACGAGGCCCGGATGTCCCCGCTGGACTTCTCGCTCGCCGGGGCGGGCCTCACGCCCGTGGTGCACCCTCGCGTGGCCGCCGTCTTCGCGCGCCTCGCGCCCGGTGACGTGCAGTTGCTCCCCGTGGACATCGAGGGCCAGCGGGAGCCGTACTTCCTCCTCGTCGCCACGCGCCTCATCCGCTGCGTCGACGAAGCGGCGTGCGTGGAGGCCCACCGCTACGGCCCCGGGGATGGCCTGCCCGAGCGCGTGGGCCAGTACCGCTCCGTGCGGGGCCTGAGAATCGACCCGACCCAGGTGGACCGCGCCCGCGTGTTCCGCCCCTGGGGCTGGCCCGTCACCCTCGTCGTCTCCGAGGTCGTGAAGGAAGCCCTCGAAAAGGAGGGCGTCACCGGCGCGCGCTTCACCCCGGTGACGGACACCCGGCACTGAAAGCAGCGCCGGGACAGGGCTACTCCTTCTCGATGTCCCGGTCCCAGAGCTGCACGCGGCCGTAGTCCTCCGACAGCCGCCGCACCATCTCCGCCGCCAGCGCCACCGAGCGGTGCTTGCCGCCCGTGCACCCCAGCGCCACCGTGAGGTACGCCTTGCCCTCCTTCTGGTAGCGCGGGAACAGGAACCGGCAGAGGTCCACGACCTTCTCCAGGAACTGCTGCGTCTCCTCCCGCTCCAGCACGTACGCGGCCACCTTGGGCACCTTGCCCGTGAGCCCCTTCAGCTCCGGCACGAAGTAGGGGTTGGGCAGGAAGCGCACGTCGAAGACGAGGTCCGCCTGCGGCGGCACGCCGTACCGGTAGCCGAAGGACATGATGGACAGGCTGGGGCCCGTCGTCGGCTCCGGGCTGAAGCGCCCCTGCACCATGCGCTTCAGGTCATGCACGTTGAGCGCCGACGAGTCGATGACCTGATCCGCCAGCTCGCGCAGGTCCTTGAGGGCCTCGCGTTCGGCGCGGATGCCCTCCGCCACCGTGCCCTCCGGGGCCAGCGGGTGGCGGCGTCGCGTCTCGCTGAAGCGGCGCAGGAGGCTGTCGTCGCTGGAGTCCAGGAAGAGCACGTCCACCTGGTGACCCGCGCGGCGCACGTCGGCCAGCACGCGGGGGGCGTCCTTGAGGAAGATGCCCTCGCGGACGTCCACCACCAGCGCCATGCGCTCGATGTTGCCTCCCCCCGCCAGCTCCGTGAGCTTGGGCAACAGGAGCACCGGCAGGTTGTCGATGCAGAAGAACCCGGCGTCCTCCAAGGCGCGGATGGCGGTGGACTTTCCGGATCCGGACATGCCGGTGATGACGATGATCTGCTTCGCGGGGGCGGTCACTCGACCTCTTCTCCCAGATTGCGGCGCATCGCCCCCTGGGCGATGGCTCGATTGAGTCGTTCGGCGAATTCCCTCGCCGAGTGGTGGCCCTGCAGCTTCAACAACTGATTGCGGGCCGCCACCTCCACGATGGTGGCCATGTTGCGTCCGGGACGCACGGGGACGACCGACAAAGGTATGTCCACACCGACGATTTGCAGGTGCTTGTCCTCCACGCCCAGACGGTCGTACTCCTGGTGCGGATCCCACTCCTGCAACTCGATGACAAGCTCTATCTTCTTCTGCTCCCGGACGGCGGACACTCCGAACAGGTCCTTGATGTTGATGATGCCCAGGCCCCGAATCTCCATGTGGTGCTTGATGACCGGGTTGCCCGCGCCGTAGACGGCCCCCTTCCTCCGGGTGACGTCCACGATGTCGTCCGCCACCAGCCGGTGGCCCCGCATCACCAGGTCCAGGGCGATTTCACTCTTGCCGATGCCGCTCTTGCCCAGGAGCAGGATGCCCACGCCGAACACGTCCATCAACACCCCGTGCAGGCTGCTGGACTCCGTGAGCGCGTCCTCCAGGAACATCTGCACGCGCTGGATGAACTCGCTGGAGAGCAGCGGCGTCTTCATCAGCGACAGGCCCGCGGCCTCGCACGCGTCCACCAGCGCCTTGGGGGCATCCAGCGCCTTGGTCACCACTACGCAGGCCAGGTCCTCCTCGCCGAAGAGCTTGGCCAGCGACGCGCGCTGACCCTCTTCCGGCAGGGTGGCCAGGTAGGAGATCTCCGTGTTGCCGAACACCTGGACGCGGTGCGGGTGCAGGTGTTCGGTGAAGCCCGCCAGCGCCAGGCCCGGCTTCTGGATGCGCGAGGAGTCCACCGTGCGCTTCAGGCCCTGGGCGCCCGCCATCAGGGTGAGCCGCAGGTCGTGGCCCTCGTCCTCGAGAAGCTGGGAGATGCGAATGGATTTCATCGTCGGGACGTGGATATCACCCACCGGCCTCCGGAGGTGAACCCCGCCGTGCCCCCCG
>NZ_RAWI01000676.1 GCF_003612125.1 Corallococcus praedator | reverse complement strand
GTCATCGCCTCCATCCCCTCCCTGGCCCAGCTCCTCACGGGAGAGCCCCCCGGCCCTCCACGAGCGCCGGCCCAGGAAGCCGCGCCGACTCAAGAGACAGGGGCCAGCTCCGAGCTCCGGAGTCGCCCTCGGGAGCACCTCTCCGCCACGACGATCCCACCGGTGCTGGAGCAGATCCTGAACGAACTTCTCGGCGACGGACGCACCGCGGAGCCGGATGTGACCTTCCTGGGACTGGGACTTGACTCGTTCGCGTTCGCCCACCTCATCGCCACCATCGAGGAGCGCTGTGGGGTCACCTGCCCGGACCTCTTCATCCACAACACCCCGCGCAAGCTCGCGTCCGCCCTGCCCACGCCCGAATGAAGACTCCCAGGGTCACGGAAACGTTGAGGGAGCGGCTCGAGCACCATGGCCGCTCCCAGGGTCATCGGTGGGCGCTCCGGTTTCCCACGCAAGGGGGCGAGACGCTCGAGCTGACGTGGGCGGAGCTGGTGGAGCGGGCCCGCGGCATCGGGCTCGGGCTGATGCGGCGAGGGGTGGCCCCGAAGGATGTCGTTGTCATTGTGTCTTCCTCGCCTCGGGAGCAGGCCCTGGGCTTCCTGGGCGCCCTCTTCGCGGAGGCGATCCCGTCGATCTACTCCCATCCCTCCATCAAGCAGCCCACCGAGCGATTCTTCGCGAGCTTCAGCCCCCTGATCTCGGCCAGCGGCGCGGCGTGCCTGCTGTATTCGGACGCCCTGGCCCCGGCCTTCCAAGGGTGGAAGGCGGCCTCCGGCAGCGGGATTGCCCTCCTCCCGCTGCGGGAACTGCTCGAGGAGCCCGCTGGAGACGAGCCCCTGCCCGCCTCCGACGGCAAGGTGGCCTTCCTCCAGTTCTCGTCGGGGACGACCGGACTCCGCAAGGGCGTCGCCATCACGCACGCCATGCTGGCCTCGCAAGTCCAAGCGTATGCGGAAGCCCTCCACCTTTCCTCGACAGACCGGGTGGTGAGCTGGTTGCCCCTCTACCATGACATGGGGCTCGTGGCCTGCCTGCTCCTGCCCTGCTTCATGGGCGTGCCCTCCGTCCATCTGTCTCCCTTTGAGTGGGTGCAGCGGCCGCAGTGGCTGTGGCGGCAGATCGCGGATTCGGCGGGGACCCTCGTCTGGCTGCCGAACTTCGCCTTCGAGCTGCTGGCCCAGCGCACACGCGCCGAAGACCTGGGCGCCATGGAGTTCGGGCAGGTGCGTGCCTTCATCAACTGCAGTGAGCCGGTGCGGCCAGGCACGCTGGCAAGGTTTGTCGAGCGCATGGGGCCTCACGGCGTCCGCTGGGACCAGCTCCAGGGCTGCTATGCGATGGCGGAGAACACCTTCGCCGTGACGCAGACGCCCATGGGCTCCCCCCTGCGGCTCGACCGGGTGCGGCGCGCCCCGCTCCTGACGCAAGGGGATGCTGTCGCGCTGGAGGCCGGGCCGCCGAGCGCCGAGGACAAGGTCTTCGCTTCGAGTGGCGTCCCCATCGCTGGCTGCGAGGTGCGGATCTCCCACCGGGGAGAGCGACGGATTGGAGAGATTGAAATCCGGAGCCCGAGCCTCTTCGAGGGGTACGTCGCGCACCCGGAGGCCACCGCCGTCTCGCGAACGGAGGACGGGTGGTTCCGAACGGGCGATTTGGGCTATCTCGCCGAGGGAGAGCTCTTCGTCACGGGGCGGCTGAAGGACCTCATCATCCACCGGGGAACCAACCTGTACCCAGAGGATATCGAGGAGGTCGTCGCGTCCATCCCAGGCTGCAGGGCGGGCCGCGTGGTCGCCTTCGGCATCACCTCCGAGCAGATGGGCACCGAGGAGGTCGTGGTGTGCGTGGAGCCCGAGCCGGACGTGGAGGATCCTCGAGCGTTGGCGGTCCGCATCCGCCAGGAAGTGGCGCTTCGGCTGAGCCTCGGTCTCAAGGACGTGGCGCTCTGCGAGTCAGGCTCGCTGCTCAAGTCCACCTCCGGAAAGCCCTCGCGCTCGGGCAATCGCGAGGCGTATGCCTCGGGCAGGCTCGGTGGGCGCTAGACGGGCTCAGGTCCCCGCATCCCGGTTCGGCTGATAGACAAAGGGATAGGTGATGCGGACCGTCCCATCCTTCGGTGCCGAGAAGGTGGCGGAATGAAGCACCTCCAGAAAGCAGGCCTGGAACCAGGGATCCGGAATGGTGGAGTCGACGACCTCCTCGTCCTCGATGAATCCGGACAGCCCCTGCCCCTGGAGAGTGAAGGCGACTGTCACCTTTTGAGGCCCGGGGTAGCGCGGGGCCGCTTTCTCGAAGCACTCCTTCACACGAGGCCCCAGGGACCGGATGACATCCCTCACGGACTCGCGAGGCAGCGAGCCCGTATGGACCGACGACTGCCGGCTCTCCGCCGGAGGAGGAGCAGGAGGAGCAGGAGGAGGCGGCAGCGGTGACGGAGGGCGAGCCGCACGAACGAGAGACCGCGCTTCTTCATGAGGCCCGACACGCTCCCCGGGGGAGGAGCGGACCGCGGGCATCGCGGGGGCCGGGGACGATGCGGAGGACCTGGCGTCCTGGCCGGAGG
>NZ_RAWI01000675.1 GCF_003612125.1 Corallococcus praedator | reverse complement strand
AAGAGACAGCCCCCACCCCATCCCGAGCCCGGGCCGGCCTTCCGGAAGCGTCCGGTCCCCCGAAGGGCCAGCGGGCAGGCAGGCGGACTCCCCCACGGGAGCGCCTGGAAGGCCCGCCGGGAAGCCGCTCAGGTCGTGGGTTTCGTCGAGCGGCCCTTGTGGGTCCTCGGCAGCGCATGGGAGATGAGCGACACGTAGTCCACCGCCTGCACCCGGGGGGGCGGCGGCTGGGTCCCCAGCGCGGCCAGGCGCTTGCTGAACGCGGCCAGGATGTCCGGCACGGGGCGCATCGCCTTGAGCAGCGCGTTGGGCCCCTCCATCGCCTGGGACAGCGCGATGGCCGCCTGCTGCAGCGGCAGTCCGCGCCTGAGCAGGTCCTGGAACGAGTTCGACAGCGTGATGATGTTGTGCCCCGCCGTCTGCACCATCTCCACGGCGATCTTCAGCACCTGGGGCGCCGTGAGGTGGCCGTCCGCCAGCAGCACCAGCGCCGCCTGGAAGTAGTTGAAGATGGGCACCACGCGCGGCCCGTAGGCCGTGAAGTGCGCGGGCGGCGTCAGCCGGTCCAGGTGGATGAAGATGCGCCGGACGGGGTCCGCCACCGGAATCTTCTTCCACGCCGCGTGCACCCGCGCGACGTCGTCCGGGTACACCCCGCCCGCCTCCAGCACCTGCGACAGCACGCGCTCGTCCACCCGCCCCGCGATGAGGTCCGCGTAGAGCGAATAGATGAACGCGTCGGCCTCCGCGTCGTCGCCGAAGAGCACCTCCTCGGCCTCCACCGGCGCGTGGATGCGGCTCTCCAGGATGACGGGCAGCTTGTAGCCCACCTGTCCCCGCAGGGCCCGGAAGCGCCCGCGCAAGAGGTTGCTGACGTTGTCCTTGAGGACGAACTCATCCCACTGGACGCCGTCCAGCTTGAGCTTCTCCTCCAGCACCGCGCGCATCTGCTTGGGGCTGCCGGACACGATGCACAGCCGCGAGTCCCCCTGCTCCGCCAGCTCCTTGATGAGCGCGGAGGCGCCCGGCACGGCGACCTTCTCGTGCGCCTTCTGGAACGCGGTGCGGAACAGGTCGCGCAGCGACTCGAAGTCCGTCTGGAGGTACGTCTTGTCCAGGTCCCACCGGTAGATGCGGCGCGGGGGGCGTGGGTCGATGCGGTCCGGCAGGCTCACCGCGCCAAACCCTCCTGGATGGCGGTGCCCAGCTCGTTCGCCACCGCCTTCGCGGCCACCTTGCCCGCGTTCGCGATGGCGCGCGCCTTGGAGCGACCGTGCGCCTTGATGAAGATGCGGTCAAACCCGAGGATGGGCGCGCCGCCGTACTGCTCCCAGTCCGTGATGTCCTTGAGCCGCTCGATGCCGGAGGACAGCATGGCCAGGCCCGCTCTCCAGCGCAGGCTCTCCTTGTAGGCGTACTGGGCCAGCTCCATCACCGTGTCGTGCACGCCCTCCAGCATCTTCAGGCACACGTTGCCCACGAAGCCGTCCGTCACGATGACGTCCGCCGTGCCGCGCGGGATGTCGATGCCCTCCACGTTGCCGGTGAAGTTGAGCCCCGTCATCTGCGACAGCCGCTGGTGCGCCTCCACCACCCGGGGCGGGCCCTTCTGCGGCTCGATGCCGTTGGACAACAGCGCCACCTTGGGCCGCTCGTTGCGGGAGATGATGCGCGCGTACGCGCTGCCCATGACGGCGAACGCCACCAGGTCCTCCGCGGTGGCCTCCACCGTGGCGCCCACGTCGAGGATGAGGCTGAAGGGGTCCTGCTTCGCCCCGCGCACGCCCCGCGTCGGGTACACCGTGGCCAGCGCCGCGCGGCGCACGCCCGGAATCAACTGGAAGTGGCGCTTGCACGCGAGCACGCCCGCGCCCGTGTTGCCCGCGGACACCAGCGCGTGCGCCTCCCCCTCGGCCACCAGCCGGGCGGCCACCGCCACGGAGGACTCGGGTTTGCGCGCCAGCGCCTCGCCGGGCTTCTCGTCCATGCCCACGAAGTCCGCCGCGTGGTGCACGGAGATGCGCTCGCCGTTGTGCTTGATGCCGGCGAGGGCCTCGTCGATGACTGGACGGTCCCCCACGAGCAGCGCGTGGATGTGCGGAGACTCCAGCGAGAGCTGGGCCGCACCCCGCACCACCTCCGCCGGGCCGTGATCGCTCCCCATCACGTCGAACGCGATGGTGATGTGCTGCGGCTTCCCCACCATGGACTCCATCCTATGAGCTTTGCTCGGCGCCCGCTCCCGACATTCTCACCTGTGTCACCAACGACAGTGCCAGGACACCCCCCAGGGCCACCAGGACCGCGCCCGTTCCGTAGGGGGCCGCCGGGCCCAACCGGGTGAATAGCAGGCCGCCCAGCGCCGGGCCCACAATGCGACCCAACGAACCGCAGGCCTGATACGCGCCCAACACCGCGCCCTGGCGCTCAGGGGGCGCGTGCAGGGACACCAGCGCCGACAGGCACGGGTTCACCAGCGCCGAGCCCACCGCCAGAAGCCCCATCACCGGGAAGAGCCACCCGTACGAGGGCGCCAGGGGCAACAGCGCGAGCCCCGCCGCCGTCAGCGCGAACC
>NZ_RAWI01000674.1 GCF_003612125.1 Corallococcus praedator | reverse complement strand
GCTCAGGGCCCGTGTAGGTCCAGGCTCCCGAGCCTGGACCTACACGGGCCCTGAGCCCGGGGTGTTTCAGCCCAGGCCCAGCCGGGGCAGGGTGACTTCGCGCACCCGGGGGATCCGGAAGCGGTAGAGGAACGCGTCCGCGAAGTAGTGCGCGAGCACCACCGCGTTGGTCGCGATGACGCCCAGCGACCACAGGGGCTGCTGCTGGAGGAAGAAGTTCGTGGCCGCGTTGCCGGTGGCGCCGTCCACCAGCGTCACGAAGGGGCTGTTGACGATGCCCACCAGGATGATGGGCGCCATCACCGCGAGCATCGCCGCCCACACGCGGGGGCCCCGGAGGCGGGCCGTGGGCTCCGCGGCCGTGGGCTCCAGCATCCGGCCGGTGAGGAAGAAGTACTCCAGCCCGTGGATGCCCGCGCTCAGGATGGCGCCCCACAGCGGCCACACCAGGTACACCGCCACCACCGCCGCGTGCCCCAGGACATACACCCGCCGGGGGCCGCTCTGGCCCGGGGGCCCGCGCATCGCGAGCACCAGCTTCGCGACGAAGACGCCCCACACGGCGAGCAGCACCCAGGTGAGGGCGTGGGGCAGCGAACCGGACTCCGCCTGCCCGATGTTGATCATCGGCCCCATGCCCCGGGCCGCGGTGATGGGCAGCGCCAGCGAGCGCGCCATCATCAGCACCAGCGCCACCGGGACGAACTGGCGCTGGAGGGTGCGCTCGGCTTCCGACAGGGGCGGAGCGCCCTGGGCCCTTCCACGAAGGCCGTGCAGTGCCCACAGGCCCTTCACCTGCGACAACGTGTGGTGCGCCGCGAGGACGTGGATGCTGGCGCCCAGGAGCAGCGCCAGCAGGGGGGCGTGCTCGCTTGCGTACCAGAGCAGTCCGAAGGTGAGCGCGAACACCGCCGCCGAGCCGCCCACCAGCAGCCGGGACTGGTTCGGGGTGGTGTGCAGCAGCTCGCGCCGGGTGCCCACCAGCAGGAAGGTCAGGATGACGTGCGTGCCATTGAGGAAGACGTACTGCGAGGTCCACCGGCCAATCAGCTGGGAGAACCCGCGCGGGCCCTCGCCGGTGAAGCTGGCCAGCCACGCGCACGCGAGCATCAGCAGCGTGGGCAGCAAGAGCAGGCTGATGTCCGCCCGGGGCGAGAAGAGCCACAGGCCCTGGAAGCGCACGGACGCCGGGGCTTCGGACGTGTCGAGGGCGGAGGCGGGGAGGGTGGGCATGCGCGCGCCAGTATAGACGGTGTGGGACGCGGAGGGCTCGGTGGCCCCCCTCCCTCCATGGAGGGCAGGCGGGGAGGCCCGCCTCAGGGCACGGTGAAGAGGCTCCGGTACTGCGCCCACGTCGTGCGGTCCCCCTTCAGGCGCTCCTGGGCGTAGCGCAGCATCAGGAAGCCCTGGAGCAGGATGAGGAGCACGAAGATGCCCCCCACGAGGCGCTGCGTGGCCGGCCGTCGCAGGCTCGTGAGGAAGCCGGCGATGCCGAACGCGAAGAGGGCGCTCGCCTCCGTGTAGGCGCGGTGTCCGAAGCTGGAGCCGTAGGGCCAGTGCCACCACGAGGCCACGAGGAACGTCTGGAGGATGAAGAAGAGCGCCAATGGCAACAGGTAGGGCTTGAGGCGCTCGCGGTCGCGCACGAAGCCCGCCACCGCGAAGAGCCACAGCGGTGCCCAGAAGAAGAGGCCCTTGCGCACGCTGAAGAGGACCGCGAGCACCTGGGGCCTGTCGAAATGGAAGCCCTCGCCCCGGTAGGAGAAGACGAACCACTTCCCGGTGGCGTAGTGCCAGTAGGCGAAGAGGATGGACATCACCGCGCTGAAGGAGAGCAGGGCCAACGCGATGTTCCGGACGTTCGCCTTGAGGAAGGCGAGGCGCGCCCGCTGCGTCGGCAGGTCGAAGACGCCATACAGCAGCACGAACAGCGCCATCAGGCCGTTGGTGTTGCGCACCAGCGCGATGAACCCCAGCACGAACCCCAGCAGCAGGGAGCGGCGCGCGGTGGGCTCGCGGTACCACCGGGGCACGATGAGCATCAGCCCGGCGAAGAGCGCGAACGAATACACATGGCTCATGCTCGCTTCGAGGCTGCCGTAGTGGAACAGGTTGGTGCCGAACGTGACGGCGACGAGCGTCGCCAGCACCACCGGCGGCGAATAGCCAGCTTCCTCCAGGGCCCGGCGCAGCAACGCAAGGCCGATGAGCAGCGCGAGCAGTCCGTTGAGGGCCGCCGCCAGATGGTACGGGCGGGAATAGCCGCTCTGGTTCGCGCCCACGAGCGGCGCGCTGACGTGCGCGAGGAGGAACGCGGGCGCCATCAGGAGGGCCTGTCCCGGGGGGTACTTGTTGATGTAGCGGCCCGTGTGTTCGTCCAGGGTGAGGCCCAGCGGGGACTTCAGGTCCGTTCCCCACTCGGCCATCTCCGTGCGGAAGGACAGGTCGTGCTGGACGAAGAGGGCCGTCAGGTACAGGTGGTAGCCGTACCCATCCGAGCGGATGGCCGGCATCAGCGGATCCGCCCGGTAGTAGAAGAAGTTCGCCAGCATCCCGAGCACGAACACCCCCGGGAGGAACGCCTTCAACGCGCGGTGCACCCAGGAGGTCGTGGGG
>NZ_RAWI01000673.1 GCF_003612125.1 Corallococcus praedator | reverse complement strand
GTCCGGAGAAGGTGCGGGGGACGGGGCGTCGCCTGCCTGTCTGCCCTGCGGCGGCACTCGCGTGGGAGCGTTGCGCGGCGGGAGACGTCGTTTGGTGGACGGCCGGGCCCCCGCCTCAGCCGCGCGCCGGCGTGGCCCTGCCCCCGATTTGCGCGCCCGCGTCCGGGGGAAGCCTCCGGAAGAGCGGTCCGGCCAGTGACGACACGAGTCCGATGGCGAGGAAGGGCAGGAGGAAGCGGTCCGGCGTGAGGCGCACGTCCCCGCCACCTCGCGCCACGTGCAGCATCAAGCCACCGAAGCTGATGCCCACGCTCAGCGCCATCTGCTGCGTCACCACCGCGAACGTGGACGCGTTGCTCACCGCCTCCTTGGGGAGGTCCGCGTAGGCCACCGTGTTGGTGGCGGTGAACTGCAGTGAGCGCATGAAGCCGCTGCAGATGAGCGTGCCGACGATGAAGGGAATGGGCGTGCTCCCGCGGAAGAAGGCGGGCACGGCCGTCAGCGCGGCGGTGAGCAGGTTGGAGGCGATGAGCGTCTTGCGGAAGCCCACGCGCCGGATGAGCAGGGGCGCCACCGGCTTGCACGCGAAGGCCCCCATCGACGTGCCAATGGTGACGAGCCCCGCCTCCAGCGGCCCCCACCCCAGGCCCACCTGGAAGAGCAGCGGCAGCAGGAAGGGCGTCGCGCCCAGGCCCATGCGCACCAGCGCGCCCCCCAGCATGCTGGCGCGGAAGGTGGGCACCTGGAGCAGGCGCAGGTTGAGCACCGGACGCGGCGTGCGCAGCGCGTGCCGCACGTAGGCGGCCAGTGCCCCCACGGCGACCAGCGCGATGCCCAGCTGCGCGGGCCACGGCACCAGGCCGATGCCCGCCGTCTCCGCCGCGCCCATCAGCGTGGTGATGGCGACCACCGCCAGGGCGAAGCCCTTCTTGTCGAAGGGGCCCGGGTCGGGCTGGTGCAGCACGGGCACGAAGCGCGCCACGGCCCACATCCCCAGCAGGCCCACCGGCACGTTGATGAAGAAGATCCACGGCCAGTCCGCGACGCCCAGGATGAAGCCCGCGAGCGGCGGGCCCAGGAGCGGTCCCACCAGCGCGGGCATGGTGAACCAGCTCATCGCGGACACCAGCTTCTCGCGCGGCGCCGAGTTGACGATGATGAGCCGGCCCACGGGCGTCATCAGCGCGCCGCCCAGCCCCTGCAACGTGCGGAAGAGCACGAGCTGCCCCAGCGACCGGGAGAAGCCGCACAGCACGGAGGCCGTCAGGAACACGGCCATGGCCGTCATGAAGACGCGGCGCGGGCCGTAGCGGTCGGCGATCCACCCACTGGCCGGCGCGAGCACCGCCAGGGCGAGGATGTACGACGTCAGCGCGAGCTTGAGGTGGACCGGATCCGTGCCGAAGGCCACCGACAGCGTGGGCAGCGCGGTGGACAGCGCGGTGGAGTCCAGGAACTCCATGAACAGCGCACTGGCCACCGCGATGGATGCCAGCCGGGAGCCTCGGGTGGAGCGGACAGGTCCGGTGGATGCGGTCGCGGTGGAGACGGACACGTCCTTTTCTATGCGCATGCCGCGCCGTGTCTGTCACGCACGCCCGGCCGGTGAGCCCTGGAAATCAGAAGCGAGCGTACTCAGAGCCCACAGCGTCGGAAGACCCCGCCCCGGGCATGGCGGCCGTCCTCCCGGAGTGCGGGCGAGCAGGCGTGAAGGCCGGTCATGACATCCGGACCGGGCGCGCCAACGTCAGGGCTCGGGAGGTTCGTTCCGGGCGGCCTCGGTGAGCAGCCGGGTCTCCTCGCGCAGCTCATCCAACCGGACGCGGTGACGCTGGAGCAGCGCCTCCACCTGTTCGACCCGCACCGTGTCTCCTCGCGCCCGCGCCTCCTGCCGCTCCCCTTCCAGCCGCGTCACGTCCCGCCCCAGCAGCGACGAGATGTGCTCCGTCTTCTCCAGCTTCCAGCGCGCCGTCTGCGGGAGTTCCTCCGCGATGGGGTCGTTCGGCTGCGCGGGGGCATTGGCCACCTCCGGCTCCGGCGGCACGTCCCCAGGGCTCGGCGGCACCACCATGGCGGCGGGCTGCTCGGGCGCGGCTGCGTGCACCGGCGCCGTCCGCTTCGGCGCGACGGGGGCCTCCGCCTCCACGGGCTTCAAGGCCTGCTGGAACTCCGGAGGCAGGCCGGAGGGAGCATTTGTCTCCCGGGACGTCAGGAGCGCGATGGCGATCACCACCGCTCCCAGCAGGCCCGCGCCCCCCACCAGCATCACGCGTTCACGGCGTCGCATCATCCGTCCCCTTCAAGGGCCCTGAAGCTCCTCACAGCCGCAGGCGCCAGCCATCCGCCTGCCGCTCCACCCGGAAGAAGTAGGGCTCCGGCCGCTCCTTGCCTCCCTGGGACACGCGCGCCCTCACGAGCACCGCGTCCGGGTCGCGGCCATCCACCTTCGCTTCGACGATGTCCACCAGGTGCAGGTCGTGCTCGCGCAGGTCCTTCACCGTGTCCTCGCACGAAGGCAGCCCCGGCGCCTTCACCAGCAGGGGGCCCAGCACCGCGCAGTCCCCGGACGGCAGGGCCTGGAAGAAGCGGCGCACCACCGCCTCCCCGGCCTCCGCCTTCGAGG
>NZ_RAWI01000672.1 GCF_003612125.1 Corallococcus praedator | reverse complement strand
GTCCCCACCCCCGTCGCCGCCCCTGCCCTGCTCACCGCCGCGCCTGCGCCCGCTGAGGCTGGCGCCACGCCCGCCCGGCCAGACGGGCCCGGGGGAACGCCCGCCGCTCCCGCGCTGGAGATGGTGACCGCGGAGGCGCTGGAGCTGAACACCGCGGAGCCGCCCCGGACGGGTCCGGTGATTGGCATCGACCTGGGGACGACGAACTCGTGCGCCGCGTTCGTGCGCGGCAACAAGCCGGGCGTGCTGCCCAGCCGCGAGGGCCACAACACGGTGCCCTCCATCCTCGCCTTCAACCAGCGCGGCAAGCTGGTGGTGGGCCACCCCGCCAAGGGGCAGATGCTGACCAACCCGCGCCAGACGGTGTACGGCGCCAAGCGCCTGGTCGGCCGGCCGTACGGTTCGCCCATCGTCGAGCAGATCAAGGATCGCTTCCACTACGAGATCGCCGCCGGTCAGTCGGGCGAGGCGGCGGTGCGGCTGGGCGATCGCATCTATTCGCTCCAGCAGATCTCCGCGCTGATCCTCCGCGAGGTGCGCGAGGTGGCGCAGAACCAGCTGGGCCAGCCCATCTCGCGGGCGGTCATCACGGTGCCCGCCTACTACAACGACAACCAGCGGCAGGCGGTGCGCGAGGCGGGGAAGCTCGCGGGCCTGTACGTGGAGCGCATCCTCAACGAGCCCACGGCGGCGGCGCTGGCGTACGGCTACGGGCGCAAGCTCAACCAGCGGGTGCTGGTGTACGACCTGGGCGGTGGCACCTTCGACGCGTCGGTGCTGGAGCTGCACGACACCGTCTACGAGGTGATCTCCACCGGCGGCGACACGTTCCTGGGCGGCATCGACTTCGACAACGCCATCGTCGAGTACCTCCTGGAGGAGTTCCGGCAGCAGACAGGCCGGACCTTCCAGGGCGACCGCGTGGCCCTGCAGCGCATCAACGACGCGGCGGAGCGGGCCAAGTGCGCCCTGTCCGAGCGCTCCGAGATGCGGGTGCACGTGGCCTTCGTGACGATGATCGACAACAAGCCGTACGACCTGGACGTCACGCTCACGCGCCAGAAGCTGATTGCGCTGACGGAGAAGCTGGTCGACCGCACCGTGCAGGTCTGTGACGAGGTGCTGCAGGCCAAGGGGCTGAAGCCGCAGGACATCGACGAGGTGATCCTCGTCGGTGGGCAGAGCCGCTTCCCGCTGGTGCACGAGAAGATCACGAAGTTCTTCGGCCGGCCGCCCAGCAAGGGCGTGCACCCGGACGAGGCCGTGGCGCTGGGCGCGGCGCTCCTGGCGCACAGCCTGGGACAGCTGGAAGGCGTGGTGCTCATCGACGTGCTGCCCATGGCCATTGGCGTGGGGCTGCCGGGTGGGCGCTTCAAGCCGGTGCTGGAGCGCAACGTGGCGCTGCCGGCCTCCAAGATCTACACCCTCTCCACCCACCGGGATGATCAGACGGAGCTGGAGCTGTCCGTGTTCCAGGGCGACGCCGAACGGGCCCCGGACAACGAATACCTGGGCACGCTCCGGCTCGCGGGTCTGCCCAGGCGTCCGCGCGGCGCGGTGCAGGTGACGGTCACCTTCGAGGTCAGCAACGAGTCGCTGCTGAAGGTGATTGCCCGGGAGGCCACGACGGGCCGCGAGGTGGTCAGCACCTTCACCACGCGGGACACGCCCGAGGCCGTGAAGGCGCGCCTGGCCCAGACGGAACCCGAGCCGGGCCCGTTGCCTCCGACGCTTGCTCCTGGAGCAGGCAACAGTGCGTCGGCGGCCCACGCCAGCGGTGCGCGCAACGTGGCCACGGCGGCGCCTGTCGCACCGGTGCTGACACCGGACGCAGTGGTGGTGTCGAAGCAGAAGGGCTTCATGGGCTGGCTGAAGGGACTCTTCGGCCGCGCCTGATTTTCGCGACGCCAACCCCTGCTCCCTGAGTGGGCTGGCGACAACAGGTACGTAGCAGGGCCAGGCACGGCGAGTGCCTGCGGGATTGCGCGCAAGGGCTGCTAAGAAGTGTCGGCGCTTTTTCGACACTTCGGACGGCTCACCGTGCCTGACTTCTCGCGAACCCTTCCTGGCGTCCTGTTGAATCTCGCGGTGGGGCCTTCCGCCCACGCGCCGCTCTACACCTTCCTCGGAGAGGTGGACGGCGACGAGGTCGTGCTCAGCGCCTTCGAGCTGGACGTGCGCGCGCGTCGCATCGCCGCGGCGTTGCAGGCACGGGGCGCTGTGGGCGAGCGCGTGCTGCTGCTCTACCCGCCGGGCCTGGACTACGTCGCGGGTTTCTTCGGCTGCCTCTACGCGGGCGCGGTGGCGGTGCCGGCCTACCCGCCGGACCCGATGCGCCTGGAGCGCACCCTGCCTCGGCTGCGCGCCATCATCCAGGACGCGCAGGCGTCGGTGGTGCTCACCACGTCGGGCATCCTGGAGCTGTCGGACTTCGTCTTCGAGCAGGCGCCGGACTTTCGCGCGCTGCACTGGATGGCGACGGACGCACTGCCGGAGGGCGGTGAGAAGGACTGGCGCACGCCGGACGTGGGCGCGGAGTCGCTCGCGTTTCTCCAGTACACGTCCGGGAGCACGGGCACGCCCAAGGGCGTGATGCTCACGCACGCGAACCTGCTGCACAACCTGGGGC
>NZ_RAWI01000671.1 GCF_003612125.1 Corallococcus praedator | reverse complement strand
GGCTTTCACCTGGAGGCAGCGGCGACTTCGACGCGAGCGGCGCGGGCTGTGGTCAGTCCGCCTTGTACGACGTGACGTGGAACACCGGGCCCACCATCGCGGCGGTGACGGCATCCCGCTGCACGCTGCCCTCGGCGGAGATGCGCTGACCGTCCTTCTTGATCTTCCGGTCGCCGCCCGCGAGCTGGTACGTCTTGCCGTCATCGGCCTTCAGGACCCACACGCCGCCCTCCAGGTCCTGGTACTGCACCGTGCCGGAGAGCTTCATGCGTCCTCCCGCTTGAGCATCGCGCGGGCGATGACGAGGCACACCACCGTGTTGAAGCCCAGCCACGGCTTCGCCAGGAAGGTGAAGGGCATCCACGCCAGCGCCGGAGCGCCCACCCACGCCGCGTAGGCCAGGAAGCCCGCGAAGCCGAGCGCCAGGCCGCCCACCGCCGGACGGAAGCCCCGCCAGATGATGGCCGGCAGCGAGAGCACCAGCGGAATCAGCGCGCTGTAGAACAGCGGGCTCACCGTGGCCCGGCCGAAGATGATGCGCTGCCAGTCCGGGATGGGCAGCGAGGCCACGTTCACCACGTCGCCGGCCGCGCCCGAGGCGCCCGTGAACCACGTGCGCAGGAAGAAGAAGCCCACCGTGGACAGGACCAGCGGCACGAAGAACGCCGGGCGGAAGAGGATGTTGAGGAAGCCCGGACGCTCGCGGCCGCGCAGCGTCAGCAGCACCACCACCAGCAGCGCCGCGGCCCACCCCAGCGACGGCCAGCGCGGCCCGCCGCCCGTGAACGCCTGGAGCGACGCGTTGGCGTTGAGGACGCCGTGGCCGTACTGCTCGGACCAGGCCTGTTCGTCCGCCGCCTTCGCCCCGGCGTAGAGCGCCTGCTCCACCTCGTCCGGGTTCTTCGCGCCGGCGCCGTAGAGCATCGCGGCGACCGCGGCCACGTGCGGCGCGGCCATGCTGGTGCCCTGGTACCAGGCGTAGACGGAGCGCGACGGGTCGCGCGGGTCGATGGTGTTCTGCAGGATGCCGCCCGAGTCGCCCTGGCGCTTGTCGCCACCGGGCGCCGCGATGTCCAGCTCCTTGCCATAGGACGAGTACGGAGCGCGCGAGCCGTCCGGCCCCACCGCGCCCACCGCCACCGCGCCCGGGTACGCCGCGGGGAACTCCACCCGGCCCCGCCCGGTGTTGCCCGCCGCGGCCACCACGGTGACGCCCTTCTTGCGCGCGTACTCCACCGCGCTGGCCATGACCTGCGAGTACAGGCCACCGCCCAGCGACATGTTGATGACCTTCGCGTCGTGGTCCGCCGCGAAGCGGATGGCGTCCGCGATGTCCGCCGACGTGCCGCTGCCGAAGTGGTTCAGCACCTTGAGGGGCATCAGCGTCGCGTCGAAGGCCACGCCCGCCACGCCCTCGCCGTTGTTGGTCGCCTGCGCGATGGTGCCCGCCACGTGCGTGCCGTGGCCGTGGTCATCGTTGGCGTGCTCGTCGTCGTTGACGAAGTCATAGCCCTTCACGAACGACACGCCCTTCAGGTCCGGCACCTGCTTGAAGTCGTCGTGGTCCTCGTAGGCGATGCCGGTGTCGATGACCGCCACCACCACGCCCTTGCCCCGGTTGCCGTCCCAGGCCTTGGGCATGTCGATCATCCGCAGGTTCCACTGGGAGGCGTATTGCGGATCATTGGGCGTGAAGCTGCTGCGCACCTGCATCAGCGGTTCGGCGGACTCCACCGCCGGGTTCTGCCGGATGCGCTGGAGCACGTCTTCCACGTCGTTCACGCCCACCGCCAGCGTGACGCCCGTCCGGGGGCCTTCCAGGGAGTTGAACTCCAGGTCCACGCCCCACGCCTGCTCCCAGGCGTCGAACTCCGCCTGGGTGGTGCCGTCCTTGAAGTCCACCACGATGGCGCCGGACACCACGTCGTCCGAGCCCCCCGCCACGGCCTCCGCCACCTCCGCCTGGGCCGCCGCGTCCGGCCCCACCGGGACCTCCGACTCCCGCGACGCGGGAGCACACGCCGAGGCCGACAGGGCCAGCGCCGCGAGAACCACGTTCCATCGCCTCATCCGCATCGGGACACTCCTTGAACGAAGACGCCTCGAAGACCCACTACGAACGCACGGCGGGACGATTGGGTCTGCCCCACCAGTCTGTTCGCCCCCCGGCCGGCCGTGCAAGGCGACGGGGATGAAGAAATGTGAAGAAGTCCGCAGGTTTGCACGCCTGCCCTACCCGCCCGCCAGCCGCTGGAGCCACGCGGCCGCGGCCCTGCCCACCTGGGGAAGATTGCGGTGGAACGTGGCTCCGGCATCGTCGATGACCTCTAAATCGCCCCCGGCCTCGGCGACAGCGGCGGCCAGCGCCGCCCGGGGCAGACGGGTGTCCTCCGCCCCGACAATCACCAGCAGTGGACACGACAGCCGCACGAGTGACAACGGATCCAGGTCCGGCGCCACCAGACACAGTCCGCCCACCGCCGGGTGCCGCTCCTGGAGCGCCAGCGCCACGCGCGCGCCCCCATGCAGCGCCGCCACCGCCAGCGCGGACGTGCCCGCGTTCTCCAGCGCCACCCGCATGGCCGCCTCCGCGTCCTCCACCAGCGCGCCCCCGCTGCCCCGAACGCCCTGGCTGGCCCCCACAC
>NZ_RAWI01000670.1 GCF_003612125.1 Corallococcus praedator | reverse complement strand
CCCTGGTGGTGCTGCCCCCTCCCATCAACTTCGTGGATGAGCAGAGCCTGCGCCTGCGCACGGAGGAAGGCGTGGACGTGGAGGCACGCGTCCTCAGGGGCCCGCAGGGCAGCGGCGTCCTCGTCCCGGCCGCCCCGCTCATCCCCGGGACGCGCTACCACCTCGAGGGCACCCCTTCCTGCGGTTCCAGCCCCCATGAGCCGGGCGGCGCGGTGGCGGCCTTCACCGCGGGGCCGCAGGTCGCGCTGCCCACGGCGACCGGGACGCTGCAAGCAGCCCCCGAACAGCACGGGGCCGTCCGGGTCAGTGGCGGCGCATCCTGCTGGGAGAGCGTGGAGGGCAGCACGGTGACGCTGGGCTTCACGCCCGCCCCCCAGCTGGTGCCCTTCCTGCCATGGGTGCACTGGACGCTGAAGGTGGATGGACAGACGTGGGCCACGGCATGGCATGGCGCGGTGGACTCCAGCGGCGGCGTCACCCCTTCGGATGGGTTCAGGACGATGCGGGACCTGCTGACCGTCCATTCCATCTGCGACGACCCGCGCTCCCCGCAGGATGACACCGGCACGGGCCTTGTCCCCGGGCGGCACGTGGCCACCCTGCACCCGGTGCTCGAACAGTCGGGGACCGCGCTGCCGGTCCTGGAGGTCTCCTTCGACCTGACGTGCCCGCAGGACGCGTCCGACCCTGAACCCAAGCCCGAGCCCGAGGCCCCCCGGAGCGAAGGTTGCTCGCAGGCGGGCGGAGGTCTCACGGCGTTCGGACTCCTGGCCACACTCCAGCTCTGGCGCCGCCGGACGGCGAAGGACCGCGCCTGAGCGAAGCCTCCGGTGGCGACATGTCCCAACGCGCCGGGCTCGCGTGTCTCAAGGCCATGACGACACATGGATGGAAGTCCCTGGGCGCAGCGACGTTGTTGCTCGGATGGGGGGTCGCGCTGCCCCCTTCCGCGGAGGCCTGCACCAGCATCGCGTGCGACCCACGGATGATCCGCTTCCCGCTGCCCCCGGACGCGGTCGTGCCCGCGAACGTGCCGGCGTTGGTGGTGGTGCCACCGCTCCTGAACACATTCGATGCCGGAAGCCTGCGCCTGCGCACGGAGCAAGGCGCCGACGTGGAGGCGAGCTTCCTGACGGGTCCCCACGGAAGCGGCATCCTCGTTCCGGCCGCCCCGCTCGTGCCGGGAACCGGCTATCGCCTGGAGGGCAACAGCCCGTGCCAGGGCCAGTCAGAGGAATGGGACACCGTGGCGACGACGTTCACGGCGGGCCCGGCGGTCACGCTTCCGGCGACGTCAGGGTCCTTGCTCGCCGGGCCGGAGCAGCATGGCTCCTTCCAGGTCTGGGGCGGCGGGTCCTGTTCCGTGGGCGTGGAGGGCAGCACGGTGACGCTGGGCTTCACGCCCACGCAGGAACTGGTGCCCTTCCTGCCGTGGGTGCACTGGACGCTGGTGGTGGATGGACAGACGTGGGCCACGGCGCCGCACGGTTCGGTGGATTCAGCGGGCACGGTCAGGCTCCAGGACCGCACCAAGGCCCCGCATGATCTGCTGACCCTCTACGCGGTCTGCGAGGTCCTGCCGGAGCAGCCTCCCCCTTCGGACCAGGGGCTTCCCCCCGGAAGGCACGTGGCCATGCTGCGTCCGGTGCTCGAACAGTCCGGCACGCCGCTCCCCTCCCTGGAGGTCGCCTTCGAGCTGACGTGCCCGAAAGAAGAGCCCAAGCCCGAGCCCGAGAAACCCCAGCCCGAGGGATGCTCGCAGGCGGGCGGAGGGCTCACGGCGTTCGGGCTCCTGGCCACGCTCCAGGTCTGGCGATGCCGGGGGCGCCAGGGCCGTTGCGGCGAAGGCTGAAGCCAGGAAGGGAAGCCCTGAGCAGCTCAGCGCTCGGCGGCGAGCCAGCGCTGCACCTCCTGCAGATAGTCGCGCGGCAGGGCGTGGCCACTCTCGAAGGTGCGGTGCACCTTGTGCTTGGAGGGCGCGGCGGAGAAGAGCGCGGCGCTCCGGGCCACCGGCGCGAGTTCATCCTGGTTCGCGCTGAGCAGCAGCCAGCGCTGCCGCACCCGGCCCACCACGTTGATGGGCGCGACCTCTCCGAGCGTGGGCTCGATGTCCGGAGGCACCATCGTCACCAGGTGGGTGATGCGCGGCTCGCGGGCCGCCAGCATCAGCGCCACCTGCGCGCCCATGCTGTAGCCGGCCACCAGCACGCGCGCGGGCCGGCCCCCTTCGAGCGCGTGCGCGAGGACGACCTGCGCATCCGCGGCCGTGCCGGAGATCATCGACACGTAGGGCCCGGACTCCCCTGCGTGCAGCCGCTTCACCAGGAGGCTCGGCTTCTCTCCGGGCAGCTTGCGCTCCCCATGATGGCGGGCGTCCAGGAGGTACACGCGATAGCCCGCCGCACGCAGCGCCTCGGTGAAGGCGCCTCCGTGGGTGGGCGGGGCATCCGCGAGCCAGTCCTCCTTGTTGCGGGTGAGGCCGTGGACAAGCAGGGCCACGGGAGGATGGGCGGCCCGGGTCTTCACGTGGGGTTCGAGGACCCGCACGGGAATGTTCGCACCGTCCGAAGCGGGCAGCGTGAGCGCGACGGCACCGCTCACCTCGGGGGCGGGCAGCGCCAGGTCCAGCACGATGGCGTCGTAGGTA
>NZ_RAWI01000066.1 GCF_003612125.1 Corallococcus praedator | reverse complement strand
CGCAGGCGCTCGGCCGTCAGGCGTGGCGCTTTCCTCGGCCGACCCTGCCGCGGGGCATCTCGCAGCGCTTCGGGGGTACGCTGCGCCAGATAGCGCTCCAGCCAGAAGTAGACGGCTGGCCGACTCAGGGCTGCCAGATGCGCAGCCTCGCCCGGGCCTTTGCCCTCTGCGAGGAGTCTCACGGCCAGTAGCCGACGGAAGTGGCGAGCGTCGCGCACGCTTCGCAGCGCATGCTCCAGCTTCCGCCTGTCCTCTGCTGTCAGCCCCAGTTCGGCGGGGCTCCTTGCCGGTCGCATGGTCCAGAAAATGCGCATGCGACCGGCATTTGTCTCGGAACTTCCGGCGACCTACTTAGAAATGGAGCTGCATGCGCAGGCCGGGCTGGATCCAGGCGTGCACGCTCCGGCTGTGGCTGGAGAAGTCACGGGAACCGGACCGTCTGTACTGGCCCAACGACGCGGAGAGGTAGGGACCCACCGCCATCGTGCGATTGAGCCGCAAGTCCACGCCAACATGCGCGTGCCCCAGGTCGAAGCCCCCATACGGCATGGAGCCGAACACCGACTCTTCCTCATCGAGCTCCACCGTGGCGTCTTCGAAACCCAAACCCACGCCGACCCAGGGCGACACGAACGCTCCCGGCCGGAAGTGGTAGTCCAGGTCGATGCCGTACCGCCTCACATTGGAGCCGCACAGGGCCTCGATGCACGAAGCGGGCGCTCTTCCAAAGCCAAGCTGGAAGTAGACGCCCAGCGAAAGCTGCGAGTTGAAGAAGTACGCGAACTCCACCTGCGCTGCCGCCGTCTCACCGATGACGTCCATCATCTTCGCGCTCCCGACCGCCTTCCCCGACGGGATGCCATAGGCCGCGCGAAAGCCCAGCGCGAACCCCGCGCCCTTGGGCTCGAGTGGCAGCGCCTCCACCGGCGCGGCCCACAGCAGGAAGAGAGACACCATCAACGAAGAGAGGAAAGGACGGGCAGTCATGTCGTTCACGCGAATCGTCAGCCGGTGGGGGGGCTGCGACGGCGCCGCGCATTGCAAGGCCGCAGCCAGACTGCCCCAACCGCGTCCCAGGGGAGGACCCTTCCTGGGCATCGCCGAAATGCCCTGTCATTCACGACATGAATGTCAGGCCATGTCCATCAACTGAGGCGGGAAGCGAGGCAGGCCTCACCCCGAGCCGCCGGTCACCCCGCCGGAACGACCGTTCCGCCTCAGGTCGTGACCGCCAGCCACACGGTTGGCCCGGGCACCCAGGGACGTGGTGACGTCTCCGCGCATGTCCGAAGCCTCCTCTTCCTTTCGCGGCCCGCGGGCGCTGCTCCCGCTCCTGGTGCTGTCCTTCTGGCTTCCGGTCGTGGCCCGCGCGGAGGGCACGCCGACCGACGGAGGCACCACCGCGCCCCTTGCCTCGCCGGAGCCCACGACCGCCGCCCTTTCCAGGGACGCGTTGGCAGCGCTGGAGCAGCGAATCCTCGGCCAGGGCTGCGAGCCGAAGCTGCTCGGCGACGCGGCCCGCAGCTTCATCGAGGCGCAGCTCCTCTGCGATGCGCACCTGTCGTTCATCCTCATCCAGGCCACGCTGGACGGGCACCCGGTTCCGGACACGCAGCGCCGGCTGAAGGCCCTTCTCGCGGACGCGCTCGGACGGGCCCGTCGCCCCTTCAACGCACAGAAGGGGACGCACGTCGCGGGACACATGCTCCCGCCCAGCGTCCTCTACCGGGGCTACGTGCTGCTGATGCTCGCGGGCATGGAGCGCGCCGGGCTCGCGGACGCGGAGTCCACCGCCCTCTTCGACGCTCTGGCCGCACAGCTCGTGGAGGCGCTCTCGCGACAGCTCCTCCTGCCCAGCTTCGGGCGCACCATCTGGCCTTGCGACAGCGCTCCGGCCGCGGCGGGGCTGCTGCTGCACGGGCGGCTCCGGAGCAACGTGGACTCGCGGGCCGCGGGTGAGCGACTCGTCGCGCGCCTCGTCGAATTGGCGGACCTGCCCACCGGCTTCCCCGCGAAGGTGGACGCGAAGGGGCGCCTCGTGGAGCCCACGCAACGCGGCACCACGCTGGCGTGGACGGGCGCCTTCCTGGCCATGGCCGCGCACCCGGCGGCACGGCGCTTCACGGCCACGCTGGTGGACGGCTACTGCGACCATCCCGCCGGCAGCGCACTGCCCCTCGCCGCCTGCCGCGAGTGGCCGCGCGGGGTGAAGGGCCCGGAGGACTCCGCCAGCGGCCCGCTCGTCTTCGGCGGCTATTCGCTGGGCGCGAGCGCGCTGGCCATCGCCGCCACCCGGCTGTCCGGCGAGCACGGGCAATGGCACCTCCACCTGCTCAATGCCGCAAGGGAGATGGGCATCGGCACCACCCTGGAGCACCCCTGGAAGCGCCCCCTGGAAGCCTCGCTCCATGGGTGGAGCACCACCGTGCGCCCGTGGTAGCGCGCAGTGGATGATGACGCAGTCGCCTTGCCTCAACCGGCTGGGATTGACCTGGTGACGAGGGGTGGGCTCGATGCACGTTGAATTGCGCTCGTGGGGCCTCTCTGGGAAGTTCCCGGGCCTTCTCGGAGCGTGAACATGAAATGTCCCACTTTCGCAGCCGTGGTCGCCATCTGGGGTGCACTCGTTCTGGGCAGCCTCGCGCACGCGGCCGAGCAAGGCACGGCGACCCAGGCCGATGGGTTCGTCGGTTGCCAGGACGCGAAGAAGGATCCCGCTCTCGCTGGTTCCCTCTGCGCTCGCTTCAGCGCGCCGTTGGACTACGCGGACCCGAGCCGTGAGCAGATCGAGCTTTTCGTCCGCAAGTTCCCGGCTCAGGGGCGGTCGGCCGGGCAGGTCTGGCTCGTGGCGGGTGGGCCCGGCGAGTCAGGGGCTTCGTTCTACCCTCTGCTGAAGACCCTGCGGGCCTCCTTCCCAGGATTTGACCTGATGGTCCCCGATCATCGCGGGACGGGTTTCTCGAGCCGGCTCTGCCAGAAGGAGGAGGCCGCCGACAGTGAGGGGGGCGCCGCGCTCGAAGGCGCCGAGTGGGCGACCTGCTTCGAGGCGCTGGAGTCCGATTCCAAGCGCACTCGCGCCTTCACCATCACCCACTCCGCCCGCGATTTGCGCGCGCTGATGGAGCGATACTCCGCCGGCCGGAAGACGTGGCTCTATGGGGTCTCCTACGGCACGCAGCTGGTGTTGCGCATGATGACGGTCGCCCCGCCGCAGCGCCTGGATGGGATCGTGCTCGACTCCCTCGTTCCTCCGGAGACGACCGAGCAATGGGACCTCAGTCATCGCTCGGCCGTCGTCGACGAGGTGGGCCGCGCGGTGCTCGCGCAGTGCGACGCGGACCCGGCCTGCCGTGCCCGTCTCGGGGACTCGGCGGTCGCCGCCATGCAGGGGCTCGTCGACGATCCCAAGCTGTCCGCTGCCGTCCCCGGGGGGCGTGCGAAACTCTTCTTTGGAGCCCTGCTGGACAGCCCGAAGCTGCGGGCGCGGATTCCGCTCGTCCTCTCGGGCCTCAGAGGCGGAGACCTGGAGCCGCTGCGGCAAATCGAGCAGGACCTGGAGGCACTGGGCGCCTGGTTCGGCCGTTTCCCGCAGTCATCGGTTTCCATCCCGCTGGTCGCCGTGATCAGCGCCTCCGAGAACAACGCCCGGCCCGGCCTCACGCAGGCCCAGGTGGAGGCCGAAGCCGCCCGGTTCCTGTTCGTCAGCAGCCTGCCGGGTCAGCTCGTCGGTCGAACGTCCCTGGTCTATCCGCGCGACGAGTGGTTCGGCCGGTCTCCCACCGCGCTTCCGCCGGTGCTGGTCCTCCAGGGAGACATGGACCCCAAGACGCCCCTCGCTGGCGCCCAGGCCCATCTGCGCCTCCTGCCGGAAGCCGCCGGCGTCAACCTGTTCACCGTCAAGGGTGGGCCGCACTTCCTGCTCTTCACGGCGCCAGATTGCTTCAAAGCCGCGGTGAGCACCTTCGTCCAGAAGCGGCGTGCTCCTCGTGTGGCTTGTTCGCTTTGACCCCGGACGTCAGTCTCCGCCCCCGCGTCGATGGCTCCGAAGATGCTGTCGGCCGGTGGACAGGCTGCGCAGCCCCCATTGTTTCGGTTCGCACGTGCCTACTCCCCGCCGTTCCGGACGGTGGGGGCCCGCGAGGGTGTGATGAAGCTCGAATAGACCATCCGGTTCGGTGAGCAATGCCCGGGGTTGGCCACCTTGTCCGGCGTGGCGTTGCCCGTCATGGCGGTGCTGACCTCCTGCGGCGCGGAGGCGGGATGGGCCTCCAGGAAGAGCGCGACGACGCCGGTGACATGCGGGGTGGCCATGGACGTGCCGCTCTGCGATCGGGCCGCCGTGTCATCGCTGGCCCAGGCCGAGCGGATGCCCTCGCCGGGCGCGAAGACGTCCACGCAGTCGCCGTAGTTGGAGAAGGACGCCCGCCGGTCCACGCTGGTGGTGGCACCCACGGTAATGGCCTCGGCGGTGCGCGCGGGAGAGCGCTTGCACGCGTCCTGGTTCTCGTTGCCCGCCGCCAGCACATACGTCACGCCCGACGCGATGGAGCGGCGCACGGCATCGTCGAGCGCCGCGTCCTCCCCGCCGCCCAGGCTCATGTTGGCCACCGCCGGGGACTGGTGGTGCTCGGTCACCCAATCCACGCCCGCCACCACGCCCGCCGTCGTCCCGGAGCCCTCGCAGTTCAGCACGCGCACGGCGTGCAGCGACGCGCTCTTGGCAATGCCATACACGTTGCCGCCCACCGTGGCGGACACGTGGGTGCCATGGCCGTTGCAGTCCACGCCGTCGCGACCGTCGTCGACGGCATCGAAGGCGATGTCCGCCCGCCCGGCGAACTCCTGGTGCGTGGGGCGCAGGCCCGTGTCGATGACGTACACGTGCACGCCCCGGCCCTGCGTCTGGTACAGGTAGAGCTGATTGAGCGGCAGGTCGCGCTGGTCGATGCGGTCAATCCCCCACGTCGCATCGGACTGGCTCTCGTCGAGCGTCACCACGCCATTCTGTTGCACGTACTCCACCTCGGGCGCGGCGGACATGGCACGGGCCTGCAGCTCGCTCATGCGCGCGGCGAAGCCCCGCAGCGCGTGCGCGTACACGTGGAAGACCTTGCCGCCGAAGCGCTCGGTGAGGCTCCGCGCGCCCACCACCGGCGCCAGCGCGGCGTCTGCTTCCCGGGGCTCCTTGAGCACGACGACGTACTCACCGGGGACCGGCTTCGCGACCGTGAGGAACTTCTCGCGCACCGGTGTCTGCACGGACGCGGTGCCACGGCAGGGTGTGTCACCGGGTGGCGGTATGGGATTGCCCGCGCTCCGGCACGCCGACAGCAGGAACAGCACGCAGGCGGACGCGACCGTCCGCGACAGGAGCTTCAGCGACATGGGTTCCCCCGGGGGTGGCACTTCCAGCTTCGGCAGGAAGCCGGGAAAGCAACGCTGACGCGGCGTTCCCAGTGAAGTAACGCCTTCTGACTCAAAGCGGTTGCTGCCCCGCGGAGCCGCGAAACGTCCGAAACCCCTACCCGTGAAACATGATGTGTTGCTTGGGCTTCAGGTCTCGCGCGTGTCAGACGGGTTCCCAACAACCCGGGCCCGAGGCGCCGTCGGGCCGCCGCCCCCTGGCCGGGGACGACACGATGCGTCGGAGCTGATGGCGTGTGAGCAACGATGGAGCCGGTCCCGGGACCCGGCTCCGCTGCGCCAGACGCTGGCCCCTCGGCGCGTTTTCCCTCCAGGTGACGCGCGAGGGCGTCCCGGATGAGCCCGGCCATCCGCGGCCCGTGCGTCTCGAGCGCGAAGTGGCGCCTTCACCCGGGAAGTGGTGCGCCCTCCACTCACGCGGGGGCGCACTGGCGGTGTGTGGTGGCACTCGCGGCTTCCAGGTGAGCATTCCGCGCATGACCGCACCTCCTGGGCCGGGTAACTCCGTGGCGGCGCTCCGCGCGCCGGATGTGCAGGGCGCCTTCAAGGGCCGCACGATGGGCACGGCCGTGGTGGGCACCGTGCTGGTGGTGGCGCACAACTCCCTGCCTCCCGCCCAGGACGAGTGGGAGCACTACTGCGCGCTCATCGACGCCTTCCAGCACACCGGCACCGCGCAGCTCGTGCTGGCGGAAGGGCCCGGCCCCAGTGCCTCCCAGCGCCAGCAGGCGCTCAACAAGGTGCCCAAGGGCTTCGCCATTCCGCCCACGGCCGTATTCACCCGCTCGGCCCTGGTGCGCGGCGTCGTCACCCTCTTCAACTGGTTCACCCCGCGCGCCATGCGCGCCTTTCCGCCCGGGGACGTCGCCGCCGCGGCCGTGCACCTGAAGATGACGGAGGCGCAGCTCCAGCACGTCCTGGGCGTTGCCTCTGCGCTGCTGCCGCCGGAGCCGTAGCCTCCCGCCGGCACAGCGCCGACAAGAGGCGGTCGCGGCACGGACGTCAGTCGTTGACCCAGCAGAACCACTTGTTGAAGGGGACATCCTGGCAGTAGCACTCCCCCTGAGCGCCATTGGCCCACTGACAGCCTGTCGACGAGTCATAGACACAGTTGCGGGTCTGGAGCGTCTCACAGGTGTCGGTCAGCGCCGCGGAGTCCTGACCGAGCGACTCTCCGCTCTCGGCGCCCTCCGTCACTTCCGTGCCACCACAGCCCATTCCGAAGACAGAGACGACAGCGGCCAACGCGAGCTCACGAAGAAACATGATGACACTCTCTTTCGCTGATGAATTGCGGATGCAGCAGCACCGTCGCTGGCGACACGCCGCCTCTGACAGGGCATTCCCAGCCAGAGGCGGTTGCCGCAGGAACTTCAGTTGCTCAAGCAGACCCACTTGTTGAAGGGGATCTCCTGGCAGAAGCACTCGCCAAAGGTGCCATTGGCAAACTGGCAGCCCGTCTCCGCCCCCGGGCTACAGCGGCGGGTCTGGAGCGTCTCACAGCTGTTGATGAGCTCGGCGGAGTCCTGACCGAGCGACTCTCCGCTCTCGGCACCCTCCGTCACTTCCGCGCCACCACAGCCCATCCCAAAGACAGAGACGACGGCAAACATCGCAAGTCCACGAAGAAACATATGACACTCCTTTTCGCTGGTGAGGTGCTGATGCAACAGCGTACGAGAGTGTCGGTCAAGGTTTACCTGGAACCCGCGATGTCACTGAAAATCTCCGCACGGAGCGGTTTCAGCGTTTGAGGTTGCGCGACGGATTGGGGTGCTTCGCACGCAGGCTCAGCAGTACGCCCGCGAGCAGCGCGGTGCCACCCAGGAGCAGCCGCTGGGTGAGGGGCTCTTCGAGCAGCAGCACCGCGCCCACCGCTGCGATGACCGGGACGCACAACTGCACCACCGCCGCGCGCGCGCTGCTCAGGTGGGGCAGCGCTGCGTACCAGAGGCTGTAGCCCACGCCCGAGGCGAGCGCGCCTGACGTGACCGCGAGCAGCAGCCCCTTCGACGACGGGTGTGGGGCCGCGTCCAGAGCGCGGGCGAGCATCACGAGTGCCAGGGCCAGCGGCACGCTGCGCATGAAGTTGCCGGCCGTTGCCGCCAGAGGGTCCGTGGTCCCACGCCCCCGCAGGCTGTAGATGCCCCACGCCACGCCCGCCGCGCCCATGAGCCCCGCGCCGAGCGCATCCGGCGCGCTCGCTCCAGGAAGCGTGAGGCCCGCGAGCCCTGCGAGTGCCACCGCGAGCCCTGCCCACTCGAGCGCGCGCGGCCGCTCACCGCGCGCGAGCCCTGCCGCGAGCATGGTGAGCTGCACGCAGCCGAAGAGCAGCAGGGCGCCCACGCCTGCCCCGATGCGCACGTACGCGAAGCTGAAGCCGGCCGCATACGCGAAGAGCGCGAGCGCCGAGGCCCAGCTCCCGTGCCCCGTCGCCCCGCGGCCACCCCGTCGCAGCCGCAGCAGCAGCGCGAGCACCAGCGCTCCCGAAGCAAGCCGCACCAGCGTGAACGAACCCGCGTCGATGCTGCGCGCCGCGCCACCCGAGAGGGCCGCACGGCACAGCAGCGAGTTCGCTGCGAAGCCCAGGAGGGCAAGCAGGGTGAGGAGGGGAGTGCTCACGCAGCAGGGACTTGGCGGGCCGCGTGACGCGCGTCAGGCATGGCGCACACACGGCCCCGGGCAGTTCACAAAGCGCTGCAGGCCCAGACGCCGAGCGGCGTGCAGAAGCAATTGGGATTGGGGTGGCCCGTCAGACAGCAACTCCGCGACCCGCCAACGGGCGAACACGGGGTCCCCGCGAGCTTGCTGCAGCGATTGTTCAGCCCACAGATGGGGGTGGATGGGAGACAGATGTTGTAGAAGCCATCGCACTCGACGGAGTCCGCCTGCACCGAACAGGTGTTCCCCTCACAAGACACCGTCGAGCCATTCGGACAGGTCTGTGAGCACGTGACGAGGGCGCTCGACGCCTGCCCCAGCTCCGGCGCCTCGACAGGCTCCAATCCACCACAGGCCACCAGCACCGGGACGACGAGCACCGTCAGCACACCCAGGAAGCTCTTCATGGCGTGTCTCTCCTTGAGGGGTTGAGCGGCATCGAATCACGACATGCCCTCATTCCGCCACGGAGTCGCGCCTGCGGGAGTGCGGGGAATTCCACCTCACTCGCGAATCAGCTCATGGACTGGCTGCCCATCCGGTCCAACACCCTCCAGCCGCACGAAGTCGACCGAGAAGGGCCAGGACGTCTTCACGAAGACGTGCTCCAGTCGACAGACGCTGTTGTCCAGCTTCGTCCACGCCTGGACCCGGCATTCTCCGTCGACCCGCGCGGTGGTGATGTCGATGGGGCGCGAGGGAAAGGCCCGCAGGCGCACCCGCACTCGCCAGCCCTCCGCGGTGGCGTCCACCGGCTGCGGGTCCTCCAGCCCATACACGGGTTGCTCGACCCCCAGCAGCTCCTCCACCTCCGAGGCCCCGCGCTCCAACATCCGCCAGTACACCTGCACGGGACGCGTCCCCACGGGGCGACAGGCCTCATCCAGGCGCAGGGCGTAGTGGACCTGGTTCCGGTTCTCGCTCCGGGTCAGGAAGAAGGCGGACTGCGAGGGTGGGGGCGTCCCGGCCGCGGAGGCCAGGGGCGCGACGGTCGTCAGCGCGACGGCAGCGAGGTGGCGAAGCCCGGATTCAGGAAACATGGGGGTCCCCCTTACATGGCGGAGTGACGGCGGTCACCCGTGGGGTCGTATCGGGATGACGAACACCCCTGGCCCCTGGAACTGTCACGCGCCCTATACACTTTTCACCGAACACGACGCACGCTACTCCGAGTACCTCCTCGTCCGCCTGTCGAAGCACCCCGGGCGGTGGTACTTGCGGGAGCAAGGTGAGTCCGCACGCTGCGGGGTTGCCCCGGGCGGGCCGCTGCTTCAGGGCACGCCATTCTCCACAAGCGTGGCGAAGACACCCATGCCCGGGAAGGCCACGCCCAGCACGAGGTGGAGCACTGCCATCCCGAGGGCCCGGCCACGCGCCGGAATGGGCGGGATTCACGACTGTCATCCGCTTGCGCACCAGGGCTCGCACACCAGACCGGTGACGATGAGCACGGCTGGATTGGATTCCATGGGACGGCACCTTCCCCGGACCCGGAGCCGGCGTGCAAGCCACGGCCCCTACGCCGCTGCCCACGGTCATCGTCAGGGTCCGGGAGGGCCTGCGGAACACGTGAGGTTACGGCTGCTGGAGGTAGACCCGCACCGGGGGCCCGCCGTTGGCACGCCAGTAAGCCGCCTTGTCTGGCACGGCGGTCGTGCATCAGAGTCGCTGCATGTCCAGCGCATGCGCCCTGGTGCTCGCCGCCGTGCTCACCGCCACCGCATCGTCCTCTCCCGCGAGGGAGGCCGACGCGGATCTGGATGGCGACGGCACGCGCGAGCACATCACGCTCGAGGTGACGAAGCCCGGCGCCTTCCGTCTCAGCGCTGGCACGGCCGTCGCTGAAGGTGAGCTGCCCGGAGTGCGCGGCGTCACCGTGCTGGACCTCGACACCCGCGACAAGCGCCGGGAGGTGCTCGTCCACGGGGAGGGGCGCTTCCGCCTCTTCCGTCAGGAGGGCACCGCGCTCCAGGAAGTGCCGCTGCCGGCCGGGACACCGAGCGCCTCCGGCAACGGCTTCCTCCTCTGCGACGTTCCCATGGCGGACGGCTGGGCGCGCCGCGACAAGTACCTCTACGACGCGAAGCAGCCGGGCTTCACCGACGTGCCGCAGGAGCTCTACGCCGTGAGCCGCGTCCTCCCGCCTCCGGGCTGGGTGCCGCTCCAGCAGACTCCTGGAAGCATGGACGTCGTCGCCCTGGCCGGGCCCGAGCGCGCCCTCTTGCTGCATGCCTTCAAGCCGAACCCGGCGGAGGTTGATGGAGGCTGGTACCTCGCGGGGGTGGCGGGCAACTCGGAGGACGTGCTCGGCTGGATTCCGGCCCGGGTGCTCCGGAAGAAGGTGAGCGTCGACGACGGTGCGATGCTCGGGGCGATTGTCGTGCTGCCGGAGCTGTACGCCTCGGGCCTGAAGCCGAAGGTGGCCACCTCCTTCCCGCTGCTGCGCACGCGCCGGGACGACGCGGAGACGGTCGCGAAGCTGCGCGCGGGGAGCACCGTCACCCTGCTGGCCACGGATGGGACGTGGTACCTCGTCCAGTCGGAGACGCGGCTGATCGGCTGGGCCCGGGCCGGCACGCTCGCGCAGGGGCTGTCGGCGCTGAAGAAGGCCGCGGTGCCCGACAAGCGCGCCCAGCTTTCCACCCTGCAGCGCCGCCTGCGCGCGGCGATGCCAGCGCCTTCCGCCGGGCGCGAGGACTGGCAACCCGACGCCGCGGGCCTCATCCTCGAGAACGAGTACGCCAGCACCCTGGACACCTACAACTTCTGTCCAGACGGCCGGGTGGTGCTCGAGTTCCTCGTCGACGACTTCAAGAAGTACGGCACCTGGACGCTCGACGGGGACACGCTGAAGCTGGAGCTCACGCGCAAGACGATGCAGCTTGGCGTGGGGGAGCCCATCGGACCTCCGGAAGGAGTGGAGGGCGTGCGTCAGTACAGCAAGACCACGCCCCATGAAGGCACGCTCGCCGAGTCCCAAACGCTCGACTGGAGCGAGGTCCTGGAGGACGTGAAGGCTCCCTCCCCCAGCTACAGGCCGAGGCGCGGTACCCCCACCTGCCGTTGAAGGCAGGTCCGCCGGGCGTCGGACATGGGAGCTGTCACGCGTCACCCGCTCCAATCGACCACCGGGAAGGCAGTACAGCATTTCCATTGAGGCTGCCGACCTCATCCCGCATCTCGATACGCACCATGGGCGTTCTCTACTACTGTATGCGTATGAGAACCGTGGATGAATGGAAGGCAACGCTGCGTGCCGCGCTGAAAGACGCACTGCGCACTCGAAATGCACCCGCCTCGGCGGTCCTTCGGGAAACGCTCGCCGCCATCGACAATGCCGAGGCGCCCGACATGAGCGTCGCGCCTGCATCGGTCGGTGGCGTCATCGCTGGCGGTGCGGAGGGACTCGGGAGTGGGGAAGTGCCTCGACTGCTGTTGTCCCCGGAGGCAGTGGACGTGCTCATCCAGCGCGAAATCCAGGAGCGTCGCGACGCGGTGGCGCTCTATACCCAGCTCGGCAGGCCCGAAGAGGCCCGCGCGCTGAGCGCGCAAGTGGATGTGCTCCTGGCGCTTTGAGAAGAAGCCCGGCCCTCTGTCTTTCGGAGGGCCGGGCTTCAAGGTGTGTCGCAGGCGGGAGTCCGGAGCGCGGAACTACAGCGAAGGGTGCGCCGCCAGGGTCGTCTGGTATTGGCTGTAGCCGTCTCCACGCTGACCGTACCGGGCCTCGCCCCACGCCTGGACCGTACCGTCCGAGCGCAGCACCAGCGCCAGCGAATGAGGGAGGTCTGGCAACCTGAGCATGAAGACCTGGATTCGTCAGGGAATCAAGCGAGGCATCCCCAACCTGCGTCTGTGATTGCTTGGCTATGCGGCGGTCGCCTGCCGGATGCGGGCCTCGGTCTCGGCCGGGCTGGCAATCCAGGGCCAGAAGCGCTGCGGCTCTCCGAAGTTGTCGAAGAAGGTGTCGCCCAGTGCCGGCACCTTCGAGGCGGCCCCGAGGTACTGCATCACGTGCGGCGGAGGCGGCTGGAGCAGCATGTTCGTGAACCCGGTGATGTACTGGCCCTCGGTCCGCCAGAAGTGCTCGAAGGTCTGCTCCATCCAGTCCGGGGTGAAGGGCTGGTCACCGTGCGCGAGGATGGCCTGGGTCACGCAGTGGGCCTGCTTCGATGCGCTGTTGAGGCCCTGGCCCGCGATGGGGTCGTTGAGCATCACGACGTCCCCCAGCCCCATCACGGCCCGGCCGGAGGGGAGTCGTCCCACGGGCTTTCGCACCGTGGGCGTGAACGCGCCGGTGAGCCAGGACGACTCGTCCACGATGGCGGCGTCCTTCAGCCGGTCCTCCACCCACGGTGAGAAGTCGTGCATGACGTCCTTCATCCGCGCCAACGCATCCCGGGCGGTGGTGAGGCCGCGGAAGCGATCCAATCCCTGGCCGGGGATGGCCTCCAGCAGGATGCAGTGCAGGGGGCCGCGGATGCGGTCGAAGTACGGCATGGAGAAGTACTCGCCGTGGCCCGCGGCCAGGATGAACTTGAGCGCGGGGTAGGGCGTCTCATGCAGCGGCTTCATGCCGGTGACAATCATTGCCATGAGGTTGCGCTGCGGCTGCGCATGGGGGCTGCGCCCGGCATCCCGCTCGAACAGCGACATGAAGCTGTTGCGGCCCGCGGTCACGAGCACCAGGTCATGCCGGGGGGCGAGCGCCTCCAGGGCCTCCACGTCCACGTCGCGCACCACCACGGTGCCGCCGCGCCGCTCGAACTCCGCGAGCCAGCGCGAGTACTTCGCCCGCAGGTCCAGGGCCTTGCCCGCGTTGAGGATGCGTCCCTGCACGGTGAGCGCGCGCTGCCCGGGGGCCATGCAGATGTCGAGGTCGCCGCCCTGGGCGGACGCCCCCGGGCCCGTCCAGAAGTCGAGCCCCAGCTCCTGCTCGTACTGGCAGGCGCGGCCGAAGAGGTAGGTGGTGGCGGCGAGCCGGGCGTTGAAGAGCTGCTCGGGGTTGCGGTCCGAGTAGACGGTGACGGAGTAGCCCTTCGCGAGCAGGCCGAAGGCAAGCTGCAGGCCCGCCTGGCCTGCTCCAATGATGCCGATGTTCCTCATGGTCCCCCCTGGGGTGATGAGCGGGCATGACGCCCTCCCAGGACACTACGCAGTGGGGGCGCGGTCCTGGCAATCCGTCCCGCGGGATGTGGGGAGGCCGCGCCTGCTTCGCCCCTGGGACATGGCCGCCGCCGGCAAGACCCGCGGGGCGCCGCAAGGCAGGCAGCCCGGCCAGCCCCCGGCCCCAATCCATTCCAGGCCCGCCGACCCGGGCAGCGTGTATGCCGTCCGCTACCGCGAAGACCTGTGGGGTGCCGCTTATTGCCACGAGGTGCGCACCGATGAACGGGGCAGTGTGCGGGGCCAGATGGAATACCTCGACCTGCTGTCCCCCAATCCTCCCACGGCCGACCAACTGCCAGGCACCGCGTTCCGTGATCGTCGGGATGGCCAACGCTGGCAGAGCTGGTGCAGCGGCCTCGAGAAGACCCCCGGGGCCAAACGGATCGCGATCGATGTGCCCGCCCCCGCGCACGACCAGCCCGTGCCGGAACGCCTCCCATTCGGTGGCGCCCGCGACCTGCAACATCTTGCCGGCTGGAACTTCGACTTCTGAGGAAAGAGAAAGGGCAGGGCAGGGACCTGCGGCCGACGTCATTGCTCCCGGATGGGACAGCGGGCGTGAGGCACGTCGGGACTCCGCCTACTTCCGCTGTGGCACGGCCAATCGCATCTGCGCGCTGGAGGGGGCGGGCGTCAACACCATCCCATCCAGGACTCCATACGCATAGGCCACCGCGAAGGCATAGGCCCCCACCAGGTACGTCACGTTGAGCGTCCGCGCCGTCCCCGCGTCGCTCGCGCTGTAGCGGCCGTCCGGCCCGCGCAGCGAGAGCGAGGTCCCCAGGGAGACTCCCGCCGCCGCGAGTCCCAACCCCTGCGTCACCGCCAGCACCGTGCCCATCCTCGAGCGCCCGTGCTTGAAGTGCCCCACGCCCAAGGGCGCCAGATACCAGGCACGGGTCAGCGCCGGCGGGGTGGGCACCTCGTCCTTGCGGAGGGGGTCGACGATGGCGGTGGGCGGCGGCAACAGCCGAGGATGTCGCTCGGCGCTCAGCTCCGCGATGCGTGTCGGGTGCTGAGCTCGCGCGCGCTCGACGAAGGCGAGGAAGTCCGGCGGATACAGCAGCGGGTCCAGCACCGGGTCGCCGTGAACGGCCAGCCCTCGCACCACCTCGTCCTCCGCGCGGGCCAGCTCTTCCTGCGCGTGGTAGGTGGCCGCGAGCAACAGGTGCGCTTCGGCCTCCAGCGCATCTCCGTCGAGCCGCAGCGGATAGAGCAGGGACTCCAGCTCGGCGCGAGCCTGGGACAGCTCGCCGGATTGGTAGGCACCGCGCGCGCCATCGAGCGGGGACGCCGCGAGCACCATCATCATCAAGGCCGCGCCCATCACGGCGTCACGTCCAGCGCCACTTCGAGACGACGACCGGCGACCACGTCCACCTCTCGCAGCAAGGGAGGCGCACCCGCGCGGCGTGCCGTCACGGTGTGTCGTCCATGCTCGACCACCACCGGACCGGAGAGGGGCGCGACGCCCACCTCTCGGCCGTCCACGAAGAGCCGCGCGCCCACGGGAGCGAGGATGAGCACCTCCGCCTTGCGCAGTGACAACACCACGTCGCGCGTCACGGTCTCCCCCGGCGCGAGCGTCACCTCCTGGTCGACCTCGTCACACAGGGGATTGACGAAGCGCAGTCGGTAGGTCCCCGCTGGCAGCGAGAGTTCACGCACGCGAGGCGTGTAGCCCTGACTCTCGCCGTTCACGAACACCTCTGCCCACGGGCGCGCCGTCACCTTCAGCACCGCGGGACGCGCGGGGACGGTGGTTCCCACGTCCGGACCCGTGGTCGGTACCGGGGGCCGCGCGTCTCCTGGGGACCCGGCTCCCGCCGAGTGCCCTGTCGGCAGGGACGATACGGCCAGCTTCGCCGAATCAATTCCCTCCGAACGCCCTCTCGAAACGGAGGGCTGCACCGGGTCATCCGCGCCGCTTCTCGCCGAACGCCCCAGTCCCCGCGAAGCGTCCAGCCTCCGGAGTTCCGTCCTCGGGGCAGGAAGCACCTGGCCCGTAGGCGTGGGCGCATGAAGGAGTTCGCCGATGGAGGAGCCCTCAACGGGCGCCGCTTCCGGGGACGCCTTCCCTGACGAGGACTCCGCGCCACGCGACGTTTTCGCTCCTTCGACGCCCTGGTGCGTCCTCACCGCGGCAGGGTCCTCAACCGCCCTCCGCGCGGACTTCACCCGGTCCGCCGCGAGGTCTTCGCTCGAACGCGCGGTGGCGCTCGCCACTTCCACTCCGGAGGACGCAGCGCCACCCGCCATCCCTCCGCTCCGTCGAGCGAGCGTCCCTCCACTCCACACCACCGCCGCCGCGCAGAGCACGAGCCCCGCGCCCACGGCGCCAGTCCTCCACCCGGAACGCCTCGGCCGCTCGCGCAACAGCGCCGCCACCTCGGCGGATGTCGGCTCCAGCACCAGCGCGGTGTTGAGGACCTTCGCGGCCCGCGCCCCCTCGCCGCGCGCCAGCAGAGCGCGCCCCTCCTCCAGCAACCGCTCGAAGCGAGCCCGACGCCATCGGATGGCACCTGCCACCGGGTTTCCCAGGAACTCCCGAGCCACGTCGGCGGGCGGACCTACCCCTCGCTGGAGCAACGCCTCCAGCGCCAACGCCAGCACGGCCCCGTCGCGCGGTCTGTCCCGCGCATCCTTCGCCAGACACCGCGCGACCAGGGACGCCAGCGGCTCGGGCGTGCCCGGCACCACCTCCGTCAGCGACGGCGCATCCTTCGTCATCACCGACGCGGCCAGGTGCGCCGCGCCCTTGCCCGCATGCGGCGTGGTGCCCGAGCACAGCTCGAACAGGATGACCCCCACCGCGTACACATCCGAGGCGGGCGAGTACGCGCCCGTGTCGATGCGCTCGGGCGCCATGTACGGCAACGAGCCCGTCACCGCCCCGGTACTCGTGAGGCGCTCCTGGTCCTCCAGCGCGGCGAGGCCAAAGTCCGCCAGCTTCAGCGGCCCTCCTTCCGCCACCAGCACGTTGTCGGGCTTCACGTCGCGGTGGACGATGCCGCGCGCGTGCGCCGCCGCCAGCGCCCGGGCGAGCTCCCAGCCCAGCACCATCACCGCCTCGGGCGGCACCGGCGAAAGCCTCCCCGCCAGCGAGCGCAGGTCCTCGCCCCGCACCCACTCGCAGACGAGAAACGGGCCATGGGCCCCATCCTCGCCGTAGTCATGGACCTCCAGGACGTTGGGATGATGGAGCGAGGCGGCCAGCTCGGCCTCCCGCCGGAAGCGCTCCGCGCGACCCGTACCGCCTCCCGGGTGCATCCGCTTCAGCGCCACCGGGCGCGACAGCCGCAGGTCCGTGGCCAGGAAGACCGTGGCCATTCCCCCACGCCCCAACTCCCGCTCGAGTCGGTAGCGGCCCGCAAGCACCTCACCCATCATCACCCGGGCATTCTCCGGGAGCGCGCTCCCGCGAGCAACCCGGGCGGACTACGGCGACAGCCGACAGGCCTTCGTGTCCCCCACCAGCTCGCAGGCACCCGTCGCCCCCCCGGGGCAATCCCGGTCCAGCCGGCAGGGCTGCCGACACCGCGGCGCAGCCCCCGACGACAGGCACACGCTACACGGCGCGCAGTCCAACGAGTTCTCGCAGACCTCTCCCACCGACGACGGAGTGCCCGAGCATTCCCGCACGCACAGTCCGTCCGGGGCACATTGGTAGCCCGACTCGCAGAGGCCACCCCCCACCGGGTTGCACTTCTCCTCGCACCGCAGTCGCTCCCTGGGGCACTGGGCGAAGCTGGGACAGTCGAAGGAGTCCTTGCACGCCTCTCCCAGTCGAGGCCCCACGACACAGTGCGCATCCGTGCACCGTCGCTCGTCGCGACACGTGAAGTCCGACGTGCACGTCAGTGTGCACTTCCCGCCTTCACAGGCCGCCGCGGCATCCGCGCACTCGCACGCCCGCGAGCACGTCCCTCCCACCACCACCGTGCTCGAACATCCAGCGTCCGGTACCTCGCACCCCGTCCCCGTGCAGCCTCCATCTGGCTTCACGCATCCCGTGCCCGTGCAGCCACCATCCGTCGGCGTCGTCACCGGCAGACAGGCACTCAGGGAGCCGGACGAATCGGGCACGGGCCCACAGCCGTACCCCGGCCGGGCACAGGCCTCGCCACAGGTTCGCAGGCACTGCCCCAGACTTGTCGCGCACACGCTTCCTGGCGGGCAGGACCTCTCCTCGGAGCACGCCAGCAGGCAATACCCGCCCGGAAAGCCCGTGCCGCAGGTGAGCCCCGGACCGCATTCAGCATCCGCGCCACAGGCCTCCCCCAGCCGCTCCCCATCCACGGGCTCGCAGTCACCTCGCACACAGACCTGCCCCTGGGAACAGCCCTGGGAGTCGTCGCAGCGGACGCGGATGTCGAGCGGACAGCCCGGCGCGACGAGCAGCACCAGCGCGGGCAACAACGAGAGCAGGAGAAGGCGGCGCATCACCAAGGCCCGGGCGACTCTACGCCGAGGGCCGCTCGAAGAGCAGCCCCCAACGCCAGCGGCCCCATGCTCCCTACTGGGGAACACGAGGCCGCCTTCACCAGCTACATGCAGGTGCCCATGACGCCCGGCACGGCGAAGCACTGGCCACTCTTGCACTGGGCGTTCTCCGCGCACGGGAAGCCGAAGTCACCCGGGCTGCAGAACCCGAGAACCGAGGCGGAGACGGGCTTCACGCAGCTCCACGCCGAGGGGCAGTTCGAGTTGTCACGGCAGAGCCCCTGCATGCAGAAGCGGCCCTTGTTGGCCACGTAGCCGTCGTTGCACACCGCGCCGCCCAGGCCCGTCGGGCACACGCCGTCCTCGGGGCACGGCGGGAAGCTGGCGCAGTACGGCTGCTTCGAGCCCTGGTCATCGGGGTCCAGGCACACCGCATAGGTGTCGCAGCCGTCCTTGAAGTCGGGGGTGTTCGGGTCGCACGTGGGCGGGTTGGCCGGAGGCGTCAGGCTGCACAGGCCCTCGATGCAGCGCTGGTTGCTCTGGCACTGGCTGTCGGAATCGCAGGTCGCCACCTTCTTGCTCTTGCAATAGGAGGCGAGCGTGCCCGTGTCCTCGGCGTCGCAGTACTGGTCCGCCGCGCAGTTGGCGTTCGTCTGACAGCCGAGGGCACACAGGCCGTTGAAGCAGAACTGCCCGGAGGGACACGCCTTGCTCGTGCCGCACAGTTCCGCGCTCTGCTCGCTGGGGTTGCCGTCCGGCCCCTCGCTGTCATCGTCCTTCGTGCTGCCACAACCCACGACCGCCAGCGCCAGGAACAATCCCATCAGCACATGCTTCATGTTCGTCTCCATGAGGTTCGTTCGCACCGTGGCGGCCCTCCGCCAGCGTGCACGGGGCAACCCCATCGCAACGTGCGTGCCGAAGCCTCGCGAGACACCGGATCGCCCCGATTCCAAGGGGTTGCATGACGACCCTGGCCCTCCGAGGGCCTGACGCGGGGGGAAACGTGCCAGGACTGGCACGCGGACAGACCCTCCAGAGGAGGCGGCCTGTCAGTCCCCCCCGCCCAGGTAGCGGAACAGCGAGCGAAGACCGATGCCCAGCGCCGCCGCCGCGTCCTTCCTGCCGCCGCGGCTACGCCGGCCCGGGCAAGGGCAACGCGATGGGCCCCGACTTCTGGCGGGAGATGCCCGAGGCGCTCCAGCGGCTGCCCGCTTCCTGTCTTTGTCCTCTTCCAGCACTCCACCGTGGAGCGGCTGGCGCAGCGGCTCCGCCACCACCTGCGCGAGCTGGGGTGAGAAACTCCTGGAGGGGGCGGCGGGCTTGAGCGCCCGCATCCTCACGCGTCCGAGCCGGGCTCGAGGCCCAACGCCTCGCTCGCGAAGCGGGCCATCCGTTCAACGAGCCGCTGGGTGTCGTCCAGGACGCTGCGACCGGACAGGTTGGCCACGGACTCCAGCCGCTCGCCGCAGCGCAGGTCCATGCAGAGGTTCACGCCCACCCGGCGCTTCGAGTCGACATCCGTGGTGAGCAGGCCGATCTCCGCCTCGGAAGTACGGCACCAATCACACACCTGGGGCACCAGGGACTTGTCCCCCTGATGATCACGGCGGAAGGCGATGCCTGTGGGCTGCCTGCCTCCGGGTGCGGTGAACAGGAGGAAGACGCGCACCCCATAGGGGTCCACCCAGGCGAAGTAATCCCGGATGAAGAGGGGGAACTTCGTGCCCTTGGGCAGCTCCACGAACTTGCGGTCCCGCGAACGGAACGCGCGCAGAAGCTCTTTCTCTGTCTCGATTCTGAACATGGCGGTCGCTCAGACGATGCACCGCCACGGTTCTGACCGGGCGGGTCCGCCGCCATGGTGCCATGGCGCTGGATTCGGTGACGCGCAGGTAGCGGGCTCCCGCGCCGGGGTACATGACGCCGTCGAGCGCGTCCGCCAGCACCTCCGCGACCAGGGTGCTCGCCTCCCACGCCGCAGGATCGATTGTAATCACGACCGCGGGGACGAAGCCCACCAGACGCTCGACCGCGGCGAAGAACTCCTCGTTGTTCTCGGGCAGGATCTCGCAGGCATCCAGCGAGCCTTCGTCGAACCGCTCCGTGCCCCCGTCGTCCTCGTCGTCCTCGTCGTCCTCGTCGTCAGCTTGTTCGAGCGCGTAGACCCACGGGGCATCGTGCGGAGGGAGCGCACGTCGGCCGGCAATCACGTATTCGAAGCCCATGGGCCGGAGGGTTGAGCGAATCGGTACCCCCAACAATGTCCGTCGCTGGGCGCGGGTACGGCCTCCGAGGCCGGCCTCCGGTCCGTCCTACGATGGGGGCGGCGCGTACGACGCGGGCCAGTACGTCATGGGGGGCGCCACGGCGTCTTCGCTGAACACCGACCTGATGAACGGTCCACTGTGCTCAAGGACGCAGAGGATGGCGCCCGCTCCCGGCGCACAGGACATCCTGGTGGCCCGGGCGAACGGAGGGCGGCATCCGACGCTGGCGGAGCGGAGCGAGCTTCGGGAGGCGGGCGCCCATCAAGGCAGGTGCACGACGAGCTCCACCTCCGGGTGCTCGGCGGAGGGCCCGTCCAGCAGGGGCGTGGGGCGTGCGCGCACGTGCTTGTCGAAGAAGGCGCGCACGTAGGTGTTCACCAGGGTGAAGGAGCGCTGCGCGTCGAGGGTGCCCAGTGCGTATTCGCTGGCGGTCGCCTGCGGCGAATCGACGCGGATCAGGGGCAGGGCGAGCACGAGGTCGCTGAAGGTGATGTGGCCGGCCCCCTGGAGGTCCAGGTCGTAGCCCGTGGCGCCCAGATGCTGGAAGAAGCGGTCCCGGCTGGAGTCGCCCTCCGCGCCCTCGCTGTTCATCACGAGGAAGGGGACCTGGACCTGCACCTCCAGGTCCCCGTGGAAGGTGCCGTCCTGGTTGAGTCCCGCATGGACGCGTGCATCCGTGCGGCAGAGCTCCGCCGCCGCCGAGCCGCCGAAGGAGTGGCCAAACGCGCCGATGCGGCCCAGGTCCAGCCTTCCGGTGAAGCGCCCCGCCGGGTCGCTGGAGTCCAGCGCCGTCAGCCGGTCGAGCACGAACCGCGCGTCCGCCGCCCATTGGGCCTGGACGCGCGTGTTCAGGGCCGGGTCGAGAGGGGAGAGCTGGACGAGTTCATCCACCACGCGACCGTCCGGGAAGACCAGCGGGCCGCCTCCCCGGGGATGGGAGATGGCCACCACCACGTAGCCCTGGCTCGCCAGTTCCTCCGCGACCCCGCTGTACATCGCCGTCGCCATGCCGTAGCCGTGGGAGAAGAGCAGCACGGGGAACCGCTCCTCCCCGTCGGCCAGGGGCACGCCGCGAGCCGCACCGGCGAAGAAGAAGCTGTAGAACGACGGCGGCAGCCCCTGCGTCCCGGCGACAAGCTCGCCCTCGCGCCACGTGAGGAAGTAGGAGGCGGGTTGTGCCTGGGGGCGGGCCCGCGCGGGGTACCAGAAGCGCACCTTCAGCTCGCGCTTGTCGCCGGACGCGGGGGTGAGCGTCTCCTCTCGCGCCTCATCGGTCCAGGCGTCCTCCAACGTCCCCACCGCATGGGGACCGGTGGGAGGCGGGAGCCGCACCACCGGGTGGTGGACGTCATGGACCGAATCCCGCGCGCTGACGGTGGCGCCGCCGCGCGTCCGAGCGCTGAAGACGACCTGGGCCGTTCGCGGCGTCAGGACGCCAGCCGCCTTCAACTCGGGCAGGGAGAAGCTCAGGATGGCATCCAGGCGGCCATCCCCATCCACATCCCGCGCGGTGCCGGCTGCCAGTGCCCGCACCTTCGCCTTGCCTTCCGGGGCGGACAGCGTTGCCTCTTCGGCCAACAGCTCTTCGGCGGCCAGGGTCTCATCCCCGAGCACCGCGACGTCGAGGCTTCCCGCACCCGTCAGGTCGACGGCGTTGGGATACACGCCAGGAAGGACATCCAGCGCCGCGGTGTCAGGCTGGAATTCGGACGGCGGCAGCGGATCCACGTCGTCCTCGCCGCAGCCGGTGGCCGCGACGAGGCAGAGGGCCAGCACGAGCCCTGTCCCGTAGCGCCACGAGGCGTGAAGCGAGGGGCTGCATGAGGCGGAGGTCGAACGCATGTGGCTTCCTTCTGGAATGAGCCCGGCCCCTGACAACCAAGCATGTTCGCCTTCACGACGGGCTGGCTTCGTGACGGATGCGTGAACTGCGCACGGCGCCCGAAACCCTCGCTCAGCGTGGGTCGTTCCCCCAAGCAGGAGAGGAGGAGGTGAGGGTGGCGCCCCAGGCAGCGGCCCCCAAGGAGCCGATGAGGCAGAGGACGCCGCGAGTGGGCTGGGCAGAACCCATGACGAGAGAGCCACGGCCGGGCGTCAGCCCCCGCCGCGCGGCCGCGCCCGCCGGGGTGTCGTCAGCTCCTGCGCGAGCGCTTCACGCAGGATGCCGGCCAGTTGGGCCACGGTCTTGCTCGGCTCCCGTTCGGCCCTGAGCAGGTGCACCGGAATGCTCCCGAGCGCGGGCAGGCCCGAGGCGCGGGGCTCCAGCACGGCCAGCGTCTTCGGCAGGCCGAAGGCCGTTCGCAACGTCACGCCCAGCCCCGCCTCGGCCGCCGCCCACAGGCCCGCGAGGCTCGGGCTCGCGAACGCGATCCGCCAGGCGAGCCCCTTCCGGTCCAAGGCGGTCGTGCAGGCCTCCCGGAACACGCAGGGCGCTTCGAAGGCGATGAGCGGCAGCGGCCGGCTGCGGCTTCCAGTGACCTGCCATCCAGGCTGACCAATCCACACGAGCGGCAGCTCCGCGATGCGTTCACTGCAGCCGCGAGCCCCACCGCTCCAGGCGAGCGCGAGGTCCAGCTTGCCGGTCATGACGTGGTTGACGAGGTGGGCGTTGCGCTCGGTGCGCACCTCGATGCGCACCGCCGGATGCGCGCGCGCGAAGGTGCTGAGCACCCTGGGCAGCCAGGTTTCGGCGAAGTCCTGCGGCAACCCCAGGCGGACCTCGCCCTCCAACTCGCTGCCCCGCAGGCCGTCCACGGTCTCATCATTCAGTTCGAGGATCCGCCGCGCGCAGCCCAGCAGCACCTCTCCCGCCTCGGTCAGGACCAGCCCCCGCCCGGAGCGTTCGACCAGCGCGCGGCCCACCTGCTCCTCCAGCTTGCGCAGCTGGGAGCTCACCGCTGACGGAGAACGGCCCACCCGTGCGGCGGCCCGGGCGAAGCTGCCCAGCTCGAAGGCCGTCACGAACGTCCGCAAGACATCCATGTCCAGGTTGATCCGGGGGAGCATCGTTCGATTTCCTCGAACCCAGGCTTCCAGACTTCGGAATTTTCGGCAAGACGGGCCCGGGATACGACGCGGATCATGCCGGCCTCTCCCGCCCATCCTCGAAGCGTCAGGGTCATGCCATGTGTTGTCGCCACGGTGGCCGTCTGGATGGTTTCGACGGCGGCGCACGCTCAGGCACCCTCCGCATCCCAGTCCTGGCCGCTGCCCCAACCCGCGCCCATGCCGCCGCCCATCGAGCCGCCGCGTGACACGCCCTTCCCCGGCACCATCCGCTTGCACGTCGACGCCACCGACGCGGCGCGCGGTGTCTTCCGCGTCAAGGAAACCCTCCCGGTCGCGCCCGGAAGGCGGTTGACGCTGTTCTTCCCGCAGTGGCTTCCGGGGGATCATGGGCCCACCGGTCGGTTGGAAGGACTCGCGGGGCTGAAGGTCCAGGCCGGAAAGAGAGTCATTGCCTGGACCCGCGACGCCGTCCAGGTCGCGGCCTTCCACATCGACATCCCCGCCGGCGTGACGTCCATCGACGTGCACTCGCAGTTCCTTGGCGCCACGGAGCCGCGCGTGGGCCCGGTGGTGGCCACGTCCACGATGCTGGACCTGCAATGGCACAACCTGGTGCTGTATCCTGCGGGCCACTACGCCCGGCGCATCACCTATGTGGCCAGCGTGAAGCTGCCGCCCGCCTGGGAGTTCGCCACGTCGCTGACCGTCGCCCGACGGGATGGTGGTGAGGTCCGGTTCCAGCCGGTGACGCTGGACACGCTGGTCGACTCACCTGTGATTGCCGGCCGTGCCTTCAAACGCATCCTGTTGAGCGACGATCCCGTCCCGGTCCACGTGAACATCGTCGCCGACGACGCCGCGGGGCTCGAACCGCCTCCCGAATTCGTCCAGGGCTACCAGGCACTCGTGCAACAGGCCTACCGGCTCTTCGGCTCGCAACACTACGACCACTACGACCTGATGGTCTGGCTGTCGGACGGCTTCGGCCCCAGCTACTTCGAACACCTCCGCTCCGGTGAGAACGCCGTGCCCGCCGATTTCTTCACGACCTGGAAGGACAGGCCCGAGCGCCGTGGACGTCTGGCGCATGGGTTCGTTCATTCGTGGAACGGCCTGTTCCGCCGTCCCGCGGAGATGTGGACGCCGGACTTCAACACGCCGGAGCGCGACTCACTGCTCTGGGTATTCGAGGGATTGACGTCCTACTGGCAGGACGTGCTCACCACCCGGGCGGGGTTGTGGACGCGGGAGGACGCGCTCGACGACTGGGCCGCGACCGCGGCGGCCATGGCCAGCCGCCCCGGCCGGCGCTGGCGCCCGCTCCGGGACGTGACCAATGACGCCGTCGTGCAGCGCCGCAAGCCGCTCTCCTGGCAGGGCTGGCAGCGCGACATGTTCGATGCCTACTCCGAGGGTGCGTTGATCTGGCTGGAGGCCGACACGCTGCTCCGGGAGCGCAGTGGCGGCCGCAAGTCGCTGGATGACTTCGCTCGTGCGTTCTTCGGCGTCCGCGCGGGCAGCCAGGTGACGATGACGTACACGCTGGAAGACATCGTCACCACGCTCAATGACATCCTGCCCCATGACTGGTCAGGCTTCTTCCGCTCCCGGATTGAAGAGACGCGCGACGCCCCGCCCCTGGGTGGAATCACGCAAGGCGGCTACACGCTCGCCTGGAGCGAGGAACCCACGGACGCCGTCCGGCGGGCCGAGGCGGCGAGCGGGAACGTGGACCTCGGCGACTCCCTCGGCATGATGCTCGCGAAGGACGGCAAGGTGCTCCGGGTGGATTGGGAAGGGCCTGCCTTCAAGGCGGGCCTGCTGCCCGGCGCGGTGGTGACGGCCGTGAACGGGAGCCCCTACGACGCGCAACGACTGAAGGACGCCGTCAAGGCCACCGCGCACCAGGAGCCCTTGCGGCTCTCCTGGCGCCAGGGCACGGCCACCCGTTCCGCCCTCATTCCCTGGCATGGGGGGTTGCGCTACCCCCGGCTGCGGCGGGTCGAGGGCACACCGGCGATCCTGGATGAAATCCTGGAGCCACGCGACTGACCCGGAGGAAGTCGCAACCGGCGGGGATGGAAGGGCAAACCCAACCGCCAACGGCGACTCTTGCTGGTCCGAAGCGCCGGATCGCGGCAGGACTTGCCGTCCTCACAGGTCGCTCCAGGGGAAGCGGCCTTGAGCGTGGATTGGCCCTGCCCTTGCTTTGTCGACGTCATGTTCGCCCCTTCCGTCCCGGTCCACCTGGGCCGGGGCTGGCACGGTGAACCTGAACCACAGCTGGGAGCCAGTGCGATGATGATGGGAAGAAGCTGCATCCTTGGAGCAGTCCTGCTGACGGCCGCGTGTGGTGTCTCCAACCCTGAACAAGAGGTCGCGGAGGACGACGTCACGGCGAAGACGTGCCTCCCCAACTGCCCACCGCCGACGAAGATCGCCTTCGCGTCGAACCGGGGAAGCGACCCCGCCCACCCCATCAACACCTACGACATCTTCGTGATGGGCACCGATGGCACCGTGCTGACCCGCCTCACGAGCGACCTCGTGATGGACCGGCGCCCCAAACTCAACAAGGCGCGCACCCGGGTGGTCTGGCAGCGAGACTACGGCCAGACGTCCCCGTACTTTGGCGACTTCGAGATCGTCGCCGCCAACATCGACGGCAGCAACATGCAGCGGCTCACGAACTGGGAAGGTGATGACGAACAGCCTGCCTTCAGCCCCGACGGGACGCGCATCGTCTTCGCCCACTGCGCCTCCCGGTGCAGCCTCTACCTGATGGACGCCAACGGCGAGCACCGGACCCTCCTGGCCACGGACCTGCAAGGCTCCGGCAGCTACCTCACGCCGAGCTTCAGCCCCGATGGCCTGAAGGTCGTGTTCGGCTACGAGGCGCTGAGCACGTCGGACATTCCCTTCCGGGGCATCTACCGCATCAACGTGGATGGGACAGGACTGGTGAGGCTGAATGAAGGCCCCTCCGACTGGACCTCGTTCTTCCCGGTCTACAACGCGGCGGGGACGAAGATTGCCTTCACCGCGAGCATCTCGGTGCAGGGCCTGTTCGAGCGGGACCTCTACTCCATGAACGCGGACGGGACGGGTCTGGTCGCGCTGCAGAACGGGCCGGAGGACGACCAATGCCCGGCCTACAGTCCTACTGCCGATACCCTGGTGTTCGAGCGCCTCCCGGGCGGCACGAGCAGTGGCGAAATCTTCATGCGGTCCGTCAACGGCACCCTCACCAACCTGACGAACACCGTGAGCGCGCACGACGTCGAACCGTCCTGGCAGTGACGGAAGCCCGGTGAAACGGCGCGCTCAAGCTGCCCGAGTCTTTTTGGAGCGTATTGACAGTAAGTGCGCTGATTGTCACGATGTGCAGATGCCGGCGACGATGACAGATGACGAAGCAGCCGCGCGGCGCGCGAGGGTCCTCGTCGCCGCGCGGTGGTGCTTCCTCAATTTCGGCTTCGCGAAGACGTCGTTCGAGGATATCGCCAAGCGCGCCAGGCTCTCGCGCACGCTCCTCTACCGGATCTTCAAGGACAAGGAGGAGATCTACCGGGCCGTCTTCGTGGACTGGCTGGTCTCTCGACACCCCGCGGCGAAGCAGGCGGCGAACGGTCCGGGCAGCGCCTATGAGCGCTTGCTCAGCTTCTGCCGTCTGATGGTGTTCGAACCCTGGGCGGAGATGGTCGGGGCACCGATGGGGAGCGCGTTCCTCGAGGCCTGTGAGCTGATCGACCCCGAGGGTGAGGCGCTCTACCAGGAGGTCGCGCTCGAGTGCGTCGCCGCGATCCTGGGCGACGAAGCGAGCGCCGAGGTCTTCTTGCTCGCGCTCGACGGTTTGCTCGCCGACAAGCCCCCGATGGAGGTGCTCGAGCAGCGGACGCAGCTCCTCGCGGCGCGCTTCGCTCCTCGCTCGTCGAAGAAAGGCTCAAGGTCATGACCGCGTCAGGTGAAATCCAAGAGCTCGTCGTTGTCACCGGTGCATCCACCGGCATCGGCGCGGCCACGGCGCGCGAACTGGCCCGGCGGGGGTTCCATGTCCTCGCGGGTGTTCGGCGCGACCGGGACGCCGACGCAATTCGGGGGCCGAGGATTGAGCCGCTCATCCTCGACATCACCATCCCTGAGCACATTCGGGCGCTGGCGGCTCGAGTGCACGCAGACCCGCAGGGCAGGGCAGTGCGGGCGCTGGTCAACAACGCCGCCGTCGGGGTCAACGTACCGTTCGAGGCCTTCGCCATCGATGAGTGGCGACGCCTGTTCGAGGTCAACTTCTTCGGCCACGTCGCCGTGACCCAGACACTCCTGCCGGCTCTGATCCGCAGCAAGGGGCGCGTGGTCAACATCAGCTCCGTGGGTGGCAAGGTTGCCGGGCCCACCTATGGTCCCTACGCAAGTACAAAGTTCGCGCTCGAAGCCGTCAGTGACTCCTTGCGACGTGAAGTCGCTCCGCTCGGCGTCCGAGTGGTTGTGGTCGAGCCGGGCGGGGTGCGCACGGAAATGCCCGGCCGGGTGATCGCCACCGCCAATGAGCTCGCCTCGGCCATGACGCCCGAGCTGAGCCAACGCTATGGCGGCCTGGTTCAAGCCATCACCGCGCAGACCGCGGCGTTCACCGGGCCAGGGTCGGGCGTGTCCGCTGACGCCGCGGCACAGGTGATCGCCAAGGCCGTGACAGCGCGCAAGCCGCGCATTCGCTACACCATCGGCCGCGACGCGGCACTGCTCACTCTTCTGGCGCGCATCCTGCCTGATCGAATACTCGACGTCGTCTCCGCCGCCGGCCTGCGTCCCTACTTTCCCAAGGAGCGCCAATGAGCATCACGACTCCGCGCGATGGCTCGCGGGTAGGTCGGCGCTCGTCACCGGTGCGGCCCACAGCATCGGTGACGACAGCGCGCTCACCTTTGCGCGGCACTGCTCGCCCTGGGAGTTGGCCTGCTCTCGCCGTCGCTGTTGGGGACGCCACTGCTGCTCCCCTCCAGGGACGCCACGAAACCGGGGCAACTTCACGCCTCTGGGGAGCTTCCCGAGGCGCTGTGCGGGGGTAAGGGGAGTGGGCCCTCCTGGATTCGAACCAGGGACCAATCGGTTATGAGCCGACAGCTCTAACCGCTGAGCTAAGGGCCCCCTCGGGTCTTCAACGCCAGACGTGACAGACATCCTCGCGCGGCGCGGGCTGACTATCTCCCCGCGAGCGCGCCCGTGGCAAGGACTCGCCGTCAGCCGTCCTCGCGGTCCTTCAGCGCCACCCGGAACACCTGCCCGCGCTGCGCCACGGTGACGCCCTCCGCGCGCAGCCGCTTCGCCTGCTCGTGCGCCACCGGGGGCGCCAGCGTCCCGTCCGAGCGGATGACGCGCCACCAGGGCACCTGCGTGGCCTGTCCCGGAAGGTGTTTCAACTCCCGGCCCACGCCGCGCGCCGCGCCGGGCCGCCCCGCGTAGAGCGCCACCTGCGCGTACGAGCGCACCTCGCCCCGGGGAATGGAGCGCACCTGGCGCATCACGGTCTCGGAGAAGGGCAGGGGAGCAGCGGGCTTCTTCGGAGGCACGCGGGGACCTCGGGGTGAAAACGAGAAGGCCCCCGTTCCACGACGCGCGGGAGCGGGGGCCTTCAGGACAGCTCAGGTCAGCGGTCTAGCTCTCGACGAAGGAGCGCAGGCGCTTGGAGCGGCTGGGGTGGCGCAGCTTGCGCAGCGCCTTGGCTTCAATCTGACGGATGCGCTCGCGCGTCACCTCGAAGTCCTGGCCCACCTCTTCCAGCGTGTGGTCGCTCTTCTCGCCAATGCCGAAGCGCATGCGCAGGACCTTCTCCTCGCGCGGCGTGAGCGTGGCGAGCACCTTCCGCGTCTGCTCGGCCAAGTTCATGTTGATGACCGCGTCCGCGGGCGACACGAGGCTCTTGTCCTCGATGAAGTCGCCCAGGTGGCTGTCCTCTTCCTCGCCGATGGGCGTCTCCAGGGAGATGGGCTCCTTGGCGATCTTCAGGACCTTGCGCACCTTGTCGAGCGGCAGCTCCATCTTCTCCGCGATCTCCTCCGGCGTCGGCTCGCGGCCAATCTCCTGCACGAGGTAGCGGCTCGTGCGGATGAGCTTGTTGATGGTCTCGATCATGTGCACCGGGATGCGGATGGTGCGGGCCTGATCCGCGATGGCGCGGGTGATGGCCTGACGGATCCACCAGGTGGCGTACGTCGAGAACTTGTAGCCGCGCTTGTACTCGAACTTGTCCACCGCCTTCATCAGGCCGATGTTGCCCTCCTGGATGAGGTCCAGGAACTGCAGGCCGCGGTTCGTGTACTTCTTCGCGATGGAGACCACGAGGCGCAGGTTCGCCTCCACCAGCTCGCTCTTCGCGCGCTCCGCCCGCTTCTCACCCAGCCGGATGGCGTCGTAGTTGCGGCGCAGGGCGTCCACGGGGAGGTTGGCCTCCTCCTCCACGCGCTTGATCTTCCGCACCGCGGTGCGCACGTCGCGGTCCAGGACCTCCAACTGCTCGGCGGTGAAGTTGAGCTGCTTCTGGAGCTTCTTCGCGATGTTCGGGTTCTCGCGAGACTCCTTCAGCTGCGGGCGCAGGTCCTTCATGGAGACGCTGTAGCGACGCTCCAGGTCGCCCAGCTCCTCCTCGGCCTTCTCCACGCGCTCGATGAGGCCCTTGAGGTTCACGACGATGCGGTCCACCTGCTTCTTGTTCAGCCGCATCTCCTCCAGGACCTCCATCATCTTGGTCCGAAGGTCCTTCACCTCCTGCTTCAGCTCCTTCTTGCGCACCTCCGTGAGCTTCTTCTTCCCGGAGAGCTCCTCCTCCAGGACCTCGCAGTCCTTGGCGAACTTGCGGAAGCGCTCGATCTGCTTGGAGATCTGCTCGATCTTGTTCAGCTCGCTCTGCGCGAGCTGCGCGGGAGCCTCGGCCTCGGAGACCTCCTCGACGGCCTCCTCCGCGTTCTCCGACTGGGCCTCTTCGGGCGCGTCCTTGATGACGTCGCGCACGCGCAGCTTGCCCGTCTTCAGGCGGTTGCTGATGTCCAGGATGTCCGCCACGGCGACGCGGCAGGCGAGCAGGGCGCGAAGGACTTCCTTCTCACCCTCCTCGATGCGCTTGGCGATCTCCACCTCGCCCTCGCGGGTGAGGAGGCTGACGCTGCCCATCTTGCGCAGGTAGAGGCGGACGGGGTCGTTGGACTTGCCACCCGGCTCGTCGTCCTCGTCCTTCTCGTCCTCGTCCTGGTCTTCCTTCTCTTCCTCGACGGCGACGGTGGGCTTGATCTCGTTGGACTGCGCGGCCTTCTGCGCGTCGACGATCTCGATGTCGTTGTCGCCGAACATGCTCATCACGTCGTCGATTTGATCGGACGACACGATGTCGGCGGGCAGGGCGTCATTCACCTCGTCGTAGGTGAGGAAGCCCTTCTCGCGGCCGGCGGCGAGCAGGTCCTTCACTTCCTTGCGCTCGGCGACCGGGTCCTCCTCCACGTCGTCCTCGACGGCGTCGGGGTCGACCTGGACGGCGGCGGCGGCCTCTTCAGCGGCCTCCTCCGGGTCCACGTCGTCGGCGAGGGCGGCCACGCCCTTCTTCTTCTTGATCTTCTCGGGTGCCTCGGCGGTGGCGTCCTTCGCCACCAGCTCCTTCTCCTCGGCATCCGCAGCCTTCGTCACCTTCGCCACAGGGCTTTCCGGTGCCTTCTTCTTGCGGATCACCGGATCCACCTTCTTCTTGGTGGGCTTCACGGATGCCTTGGAGGGCTTCTGCGTCGGCATTCGGGTACTTCTCCTTAAGAAAATCAGGTGCTTTGGCCTGGGCGAGCCGGCCGATCTACCGCAAAGTCGAGCTTTCTTACAAACGCGAACTCAAACCGGTTGCATTGGTGCCTTTGTTCCCGTTCCCGAGGAGGCGGGCCTGAGCTCGTCCAGGACGCGCTTGCGGAGCGCCAGCAGCTCCTTGCGCTCGGACAGCAGCTGCCGCGTCTCCTCTGTCAAATCAAAAGCCCCCGGCGTCTGTTCCGTAGCTCGCTTTATATAAACGAGCCGCTCGTCGATCCGCCGCACCATGATGTCGCGGCACACCTGGACGAACTCCCCCTCCAGCTCCGAACCCCCGGCTGAAAGCCGGCGGCCGGCCTCCAGGAGCGCTCGCTTCACCACCTCCGTCGCCTCGAAGAGCGCCTCCTCCACCCCCTGCCCGGAGGTGGTCTGGGCCAGCACCATCCGCAGCCCCATGTGTGACAACTCATCACACACGCGGAACACATCCCGGGTGAGCAGCCGGGGCTCCCGGAGCACGGCGGCCACGTAGAGGCACTCGGACTCCGGGGGAGGGCGCTCCGCCTGGGGC
>NZ_RAWI01000669.1 GCF_003612125.1 Corallococcus praedator | reverse complement strand
GTACAGCAATGCGCCCCACAGCTCCCAGACGGAGAAGTCGAACGCGTACGAGTGGAACAGCGTCCACACGTCCTTGGGCCCGAAGTGGAACTTCGCGTCCGTCGCGCTGAAGAGCCGCGTGACGTGGTCGTGCTGCACCATCACGCCCTTGGGGCGTCCGGTGGAGCCCGACGTGTAGATGACGTACGCGAGGTCGCCCGGAGCGTTCCGGTGCGCGGGCCGTTCAGACGAAGCTCCGGAGGCCATCGCGGCCGCGGACGTGTGCGCGGGCCGTTCGGACGAAGCCTCGGAGGCCATCGCCGCTTCGAACGTGAGCACGGTGGTGCCATCCACGGACGGCACGCGGTCCTCCAGCGAGGCCTGGGTGAGGACGAGCGGCGAGCGCGCGTCTTCCAGCAGGAAGGCCAGGTGCTCACGCGGGTGCGCGGAGTCCAGCGGCAGGTACGCGCCCCCGGCCTTGAGGATGCCAAGCAGTGCGACGACCAGCTCCACGCCGCGCTCCAGGCACACGCCCACGAGGACTTCCGGGCCCACCCCACGCGCTTGGAGGACATGGGCAAGCCGGTTCGCCCGGGCGTCCAATTCGCGGTACGTCAACTGGCGCAGCTCGAAGGTGACGGCGATGGCGTCCGGCGTGCGGTCCACCTGCGCTTCGAAACGTTCCACCAGCGTGCCGGTGGCAAACGGTTCGACAGGCGGGTTCCAGCCGTGGAGGACCTGGTGACGCTCCGCCTCCGTCATCACGGGCAGCTCGGAGAGCTTCGTCTCCGGGGCCGCCACCATTCCGCCGACGACGTTCTCCACGTGGGAGAGGAGCCGGTCGATGGTCTCCGGCTCGAAGAGGTCCGTGGCGTACTTGCAGCCGAGGAGGAGTCCGTCCGGGCCGGGGGCGGCCTCGAAGGTCATGTCGAGTTCGGTGGTGCGGTTGTCCAGCAGCCCCACGTCCAGTGTCAGTCCACCGCCCACCGGCTGGGCGCGCGGAATGGCGTAGTCGTCCAGGACGAAGGCGATGTTGTACAGCTCGCGCCGCTGCGAGCCCGGCTGCGCGACGGCGAGCACGTGGTCATACGGCACGTACCCGTGGGCCAGTGCGTCCAGCGTCGTCTGCTTCACGCTGGAGAGGAGCCCCGACACGGTGGTGTCGGAAGGCAGGCGCAGGCGCAGCGGAAGGAAGTTGGTGCAGTCGCCCACGAGGGAGCGGGTGCCCGGCACATCGCGTCCGGACGTCGCGGAGCCGAGGATGAAGTCCGTCTGGCCACTCCACCGGTGCAGCACGGTGGCCAGCGCGGACACCAGCATCATGAAGGGCGTCGCGCCCTCACGGCGGCCCAGCGCGTTCAGCTTCGCCATCAAGGGCGCGGGCAGCACGCGCAGCCTGCGGGCACCCTGGGAGGACAGCCGCTGGGGGCGGAGCTTGTCGGTGGCCAGGGACAGCAGGGAAGGCGCGCCGGAGAGCGTCTGCTTCCACCACGCCAGCTCCGGGGCCAGGGCCTGGGGCGTCAGGTACGACTGCTGCCACGCCGCGAAGTCGCCGTACTGGAGTGCGGGTTCGGGCAGGGGCGAGGGACGCTGGTCCCCGAAGGCCCCGTAGAGCGCAGCCAGCTCGCGCGAGAGCACCGCCACGGACCAGCCGTCCGCGATGAGGTGGTGCACGAAGACAAGCAGCACGTGGTCATCGGGCGCGAAGCGCAGCAGCACGAAGCGCAGCAGCGGCCCGGTGAACATGTCCATCGGCTGCTGGGCATCGCGCACCGCCCACGCATCCAGCAGGGCCTCGCGTGACACGGAGTCCTGGCTGACGACCTCCTCCACCATCAACGAGACAGGCGAAGGCGCGTGGACCTGTTGGAACAGCACGCCGTCCCGCGCGACGAAGGTCGTGCGCAGCGCTTCGTGGCGACGGACCAGTTCGTTCAACGAACGCGACAGGGTCTCCGGGACCAGGGGGCCCCGGAGCGAGAGCGACACGGGCACGTGGTAGGCGGTGGACTCCGGCGCCAGTTGCTGGAGGAACCACAGGCGCTGCTGGGAGAACGAGGCCGGCGTCAGCCCCGCCGGAGCTGGGCGCCGTTGCACCGGGGGCAGGGCCGCGAGTCCCGTCGCGGTGCTGCCCTGGGCCAGCGAAGCCGCGAGCCCCTGGAGGGTCACGTCCTGCAACAGGGTGGCGGCGGAGACACGCGTCCCCAGTCGCTTCTCGATGCGTCCCTGGAGGTCCGCGGCCGCGAGCGAGTCCATGCCCAGCTGCGTGAGCGGAACGTCCGATCCTTGCAGGCCTGCCTCCGCCCCAAGGACCGCGGTCAGCTCCTCGCGAAGAATGCGCTCCAGTTCCTCCACGGAGCGGGCAGGGGAGGCCGAGACCTGGGCCACAGGGGCGGAGGCACCAGACTGATTGGCCGTCGCGCCAACTGGAACCGAGGAACCTGCGAGCGCACCGGGCTGACTCCCCGTCGCGCCAGCCGAAGCCGTGGTCTCCGCCGCACCGGTCTGCTCAACCTTCGGCGCCTCAGACACAAGCACCGGAGTCCGCACCAACGGCTCCGCACCCGCCGCCTCACTGCGCCACAGCACCGCGAGTTCCCCGGACACCAGCGCCGCACGGCACGCGAAGCGCTGAATCTTCCCGCTCGACGTCTTGGGCACCGCCCCCGGAGGCA
>NZ_RAWI01000668.1 GCF_003612125.1 Corallococcus praedator | reverse complement strand
TCCCCGACCACCCCGGCCCCGGCCGGAGAGGCTCCGAAGCTGTCCTGGTACCGCCGCCTGTACATGCGGGTGGAGGCCGCCGCCTCCACGCCCCATGCGCTGGCCACGATGATGGCGGTGTCGGTGGTGGACGGGTCCGTCTTCCCCATCCCGCCCTTCGCCATCCTGGTCCCCATGGTGCTCGCCCAGCCGAAGAAGTGGGTGCGCTACTGCCTGCTGGGCACCCTGGCGAGCTTGGTGGGCGGCCTCATCGGCTACGGGCTGGGGGCGTTCGTGGGGGAAGGCATCACGCAGCTGCTCCACATCGACCTGGACGTGCGCGTGGACCGCTTCGGCGTGTCCGGCACGGTGGGCGAGCTGCTGGGGCGCAACTTCTGGGTGCTGGCGCTCTTGTGCTCCATCCTGCCCACGCCGTTCAAGATCGTCGCCATCGGCAGCGGGTTGGTGTCCGTGCCGCTGGAGCGCTTCCTGCTGGCGTCCGTCATCGGCCGCTCGGTGCGCTTCTTCCTGGTGGGCAGCGTGGTGCGCTTCTTCGGGCCCACCGCGCGCAAGTGGCTGCGCGTCTGAGCGGACTAACCGTGGCGCCTGCCGCCCACCGCGCCCCGCGCCGTCGTCACCTCCGGGGGCCCGCCGCCCAGCGTGGCCTCCACCGTGGCCAGCAGCACGTCCGGACGCACCGGCTTCTCCAGCACGCGGTTGGCCACCGTCTCCACGAACGCAAGCGCCTCCGGTGACGACGCGCCGCCGGAGATGAACACCAGCCGCGACACCAGCGCGGGCGCCTGGGCCGCCAGCCGCCGGTGCACCGCGATGCCGTCCATGCCCGGCATCTGCAGGTCGCACAGCACCACGTCGAAGGACTCGCCCCCCACCACCCGCGCGAGCGCGGCCTCGCCGTTCGTGACGGTGACGACGTCGTGGAAGGGCTCCAGGAGCAGGCGCATGGACTGCGCCAGCCGGGGCTCGTCGTCCACGATGAGCACCCGTCCCCGCCGCCCGGAGGACGCCGGGGGCTGGGAAGCCTCCGCGACCCGGGTGCCCGGACGGGAGGAGCGTGGGGACACCGGGAGGGCCCCCGCGCCCTGCACGGGCGCGGGCGGCAGCAGCAGCGTGAAGGTGGCGCCCTGGCCCTGCACGCTGTGCACGCGCAGCTCGCCCCCGTGCGCGCGGACGATCTGCTGGCAGATGGCGAGCCCCAGGCCGGTGCCCTCCTCGCTGCCCTTGGTGGTGAAGAACGGGTCGAAGATGCGCGGCAGCACGTCCGGCGGAATGCCCCCGCCGGTGTCCTCCACCTCCACGCGCGCGTGGCCGGAGGCCTCCGTGCCGGTGCGCACGCGCACCTCGTGGCGGGCGGGGTCACCCTCCGGGATGGCCTGCATGGCGTTCACCAGCAGGTTGAGCAGCACCTGGCCCAACCGCGCCTCGCTGCCCAGCACCCGGGGCACCGGGCCGAACGACTCCACCAGCCGCGCGCGGGGCCGCAGCGCGTGGAGCACGACGCGCGCCGCGGGCGGCACCAGCGCGTTCAGGTCCACCAGCCCCTGCTCGGGTGACTCCTCGCGGCTGAAGACCCGCAGGTCCTTCACGATGAGGCGGATGCGCTCGGCGCCCTCCTGGGCCCCGCGCACACTGCCCAGCGCGTCGCGTACGCCCGGCAGGGCCGCCGTGCCCTCCGCCGAGAGGCTGCGCTGGGCGGCCTCCAGGTTCAGCGCCAGGTAGGCCAGCGGGTTGTTGATTTCATGGCCCACGCCCGCCGCCAGCGTGCCCACCGCGGCCACGCGCTCGGCGGCCACCAGCCGGGCCTGCAGCTCCTTCGTCGCGGTGACGTCGCGGTGGGTGGCCACGAAGTGCGTCACGCCCTGGCCGTTGGCGCGCACCGGGGACAGCTGCATCTCGCTCCACACGCGCGTGCCGTCCGGCCGGCCCAGCACCACCTCCGCGCGCAGCGAACGCTCCTCGCGCAGCGCCTCCGCCAGCCGCCGCGGGTCCTCGCCGTCGCTCGACGCCAGGAGCGCCCCGGGCACTGTCCCCACCAGCTCCTCGCGCCGCCGGCCCACCAGCGCGCACAGGGCCTCGTTGACGAACACCGTGTGCAGCACGCCCGGCTCGCGCACCTCGCAGATGAGCACGCCTTCGTGCACCGCGCGCACGGTGGTGGCGAGCAACTCCAGCATCTCCACCGCCTCGCGGCGCTCGGCGCGCGCGGCCGCGAGCAGCAGGCCCGTCAGCGTGGTGATGCCGATGAAGAGCTGCAGCACCACCAGCCCCTGGGGCGGCGAGTCCGGCGTGAAGAACGGCCCCAGCCCCCGCGCGGTGCTGGCGATGGCCGCCAGGGCGATGAACAGCGAGGCCAGCGCCGCGCCCCGGGGCCCGAAGCGCAGGGCCGCCCAGGCCGACAGCGGGAAGAGCAGGAACGTCAGCGCGTGCGCCTCCCCGGAGCCCGGCGGCGGGAAGGCGAAGACGCCCACGCACACCCCCACCGTCGCCACCGGCAGCACCCACGCCTCCCACGTCCAGCGCGCGCGCCAGGAGCGGAACAGGAGCAGCAGCGGCGGCGTCACCAGCAACATGCCCAGCAGGTTCGCCATCCACCACAGCCACGCGGAGGGCACCCACTGCGCGCGGGGCACCAGCCCGCCCAGCACCAGGCTCAGCG
>NZ_RAWI01000667.1 GCF_003612125.1 Corallococcus praedator | reverse complement strand
CCCCCTGGATCATCACCACCGGAGGCCCCTCCCCCTCCACGAACCCGCTCAGCGTGCAGCCCCGGTGCGGCGTGCCCCTGCGGGCGGAGGGGGAATCCATGGCGTCTCCTGAAGGAAAGCCGCGCGGAGGTGACACGCACGGTGAAGTCGAAGGCTACTTCGGAGTCCGCTCCGTGTGGGGCAGCCCAGGCCCGGATCCAGCGCCAGCCGTCTCTCCGCACCCGACGCATCAGGTCCCCACCGAAGGGAACCCGGTCGCGGCCACGGACACGCCCTGACAGAGAACAGCCTCCCGCGTGAGACAACCCGGTGAGACACCCTCCAGGCAGGGCGTCACATGAAAAACCCAGACACCGGTTACATGTTTTACGGGCCTGATCAGCGACGGGTTCCCATGCGGAGAGCGCGTGCCCGAGCCAGCAGGCAAGGCGGGGAGGCATCGGGGACCCATTTTACAGAGGACCCCCAGGCGCTAGAGCATCTGTTTCAAATGGGTCAATCCTGCCTTTTCACCTTCGACCTCCATCACGGGTTCGCTCGTTTCAAGAACACCCGGCACGGGAACGTTTCACGGCTCGCGGCCCTGGTGGGCTCCGCGCTGCTGCTCGTCCTCGCGTGGGCCCCCGCCGCGCACGCGGAGCCGACGCAGGCGACGACGACGGTGCCCGCGCTCGAGGGCTGGCGCTTCCGCTGGGGCGACTCACCCATTGAACCCGACGGCGTGCCCACCTGGGCGAAGCAGGCGGAGACGACGGAGGGCTGGCAGCCCATGACCGCGCTCAAGGAGCCGCCGGAGCGTGGGGACCGCACGATGCTCTGGCTGCGCATCCCGGTGCCCGCGGGCCCGTGGCTCGAACCCGCGCTCTTCCTGGGCAACGTCGCCAACGCCTTCGAGGCCTACGCCGACGGGCAGCGCATCCACGCGAGCGGGAAGCTGGCCCCCCAGGGGAAGGAGACGATGGCGAACATGGCCTGGCACGTGGTGCCCCTGCCCCCCTCCAGCGTGGGCCGGCACGTGCTGCTGCGCATCCAGGGCACGGGGCCGGCCATCGGCGTCACGCGCGATGCCCGGGTGGGCGGGCGCTATGACCTGCTCGCGGCGGAGGCGCGCCGGGGCCTGCCGCCCTTTGTCATGGGCATGCTGCTGATGGCCATCGGCCTGACGTCCCTGGGCGCCGCCATCCTGCGCCGCCAGCAGCGGTTGCTCGTCGCGCTCGCGGTCTTCGCCGTGGGCTCCGGCATGCTCCTGCTCGGCTCCAGCACCATGTCCACCGCGCTCTGGAACGCGGAGGCCAGCGGGAGCGTCCTCACGCTGCTGGGTTCGTACGCGGTGCTGCCGGGGCTCGCGTGGTTCATCTCCGATACCGCGGGTCCGGACAAGCTGCGCTGGTTCCGCCGGTTCGCGGCGGTGGTGACCGTGCCCGCCGTCTTCCAGGCCGTGCTCGCGCTCATCGACCTGGGGGCCGTGTGGCGGCTCCTGCCCGCCTTCATCCTCTATTCGCTCCCCGGCCTCATGGTCTGCGTCGCCGTCGCGGCCATCCAGGCGTTGCGGGGTGACGTGGATGCGCGCATCTTCGTCGCCGGGCTCTGCGTCCTCACCTTCGTCCTCTTGCTCAGCACGCTGCCCATGCTCGGCCTGATGGAGGCCACCGACAGCCAGGTGCACTGGGGCTTCCTCGCGGTCACGCTGTCGCTCGTGGGCATCGTGGCGCGCCGGTCCTCGTTGGTGGTGCGCTCGCTGGCGGAGCACGCCCAGTTGCTGGACGCGCGGCGCAAGGAGGTGCGGGCCCTGGCCCAGAGCATGGGCCGAGGCGCGGATGAGCTCGCCGCCGTCGTGCAGCAGCTTCGCACCACCAGCGAGGAGCAGACCGCCGGCATCAGCCGCCAGGCGTCGGCGCTCCAGGAGCTGGAGCAGACGGTCCAGGAGATCCGCCAGGGCTCGCACGTGACGGCCGACAAGGCCCGCATGCTGGCGGCCTCGGCGGAGAGCGCGGAGCGGGTGGGACGCGAGGGTGGCGCGGCCATCGACCGCACGCTGTTGGACCTCGCGGCCATCCGCTCCGAGGTGTCGGAGATGGCCGCGCGCATCCTGGCGCTGGACGAGCGCACCCGGGAGGTGTCCGGCATCGTGGATGACGTGAAGACGCTGGCGGATCAATCCAACATGCTGGCCATCAACGCCGCCATCGAGGCGGTGCGCAACGGCGACAGCGGCAAGGGCTTCAGCGTGGTGGCGAAGGAGATGCGCAGCCTGGCGGACCAGTCCATCCGGGCCACCCAGCGCATCCGCGACGTGCTCGACGGCGTGAGCGCGACCATGCGGGAGACGGCGAAGATGAGCGAGCAGGGCGAACAGCGCGTCCAGGTCAGCCTCAACGCGGTGCGCACCTCCGGATCGCAGCTCCAGAAGCTCACGGGCATCATCGGCGACACCAGCGGCAGCGTGCGGATGATCACCGAGGCCGTGGCCCAGCAGGACACGGGCACCTATCAGATTGCCCAGGCCATCCAGGAGCTGTCCGGCCAGATGCGGCGCACGCTGAAGGTCGTGGAGGAGACGCAGACCGTCACCCGCTCCGTCCAGACGCTGGCGGAGAGCATGTCGGGGATCGCCAGCCGAGCGCTCAAGTCCGGCACGCTGGACGAACAGCAGCCTGAAGCCGCGTGACGCCAGGGC
>NZ_RAWI01000666.1 GCF_003612125.1 Corallococcus praedator | reverse complement strand
GTACAGCAATGCGCCCCACAGCTCCCAGACGGAGAAGTCGAACGCGTACGAGTGGAACAGCGTCCACACGTCCTTGGGCCCGAAGTGGAACTTCGCGTCCGTCGCGCTGAAGAGCCGCGTGACGTGGCCGTGCTGCACCATCACGCCCTTGGGACGTCCGGTGGAGCCCGACGTGTAGATGACGTACGCGAGGTCGCCCGGAGCATTCCGGTGCGCGGGCCGTTCAGACGAAGCTCCGGAGGCCATCGCCGCTTCGAATGTGAGCACGGAGGTGCCGTCCACGGACGGCACGCGTTCCTCCAGTGACGCCTGGGTGAGGACGAGCGGCGAGCGCGCGTCTTCCAGCAGGAAGGCCAGGTGCTCACGCGGGTGCGCGGAGTCCAGGGGCAGGTACGCACCTCCGGCCTTGAGGATGCCGAGCAGCGTTACCACCAGCTCCACGCCGCGCTCCAGGCACACGCCCACGAGGACTTCCGGGCCCACCCCACGCGCTTGGAGCACGTGGGCCAGCCGGTTCGCCCGGGCGTCCAGCTCGCGGTACGTCAGCTGGCGCAGCTCGAAGCTGACGGCGATGGCGTCCGGGGTGCGGTCCACCTGCGCTTCGAAGCGCTCCACCAGCGTGCCGGTGGCGAACGGTTCAACAGGCGGGTTCCAGCCGTGGAGGACCTGGTGACGCTCGGACTCCGTCATCACGGGCAGCTCGGAGAGCTTCGTCTCCGGGGCCGCCACCATTCCGCCGACGACGTTCTCCACGTGGGAGAGGAGTCGGTCGATGGTCTCGGGCTCGAAGAGGTCGGTGGCGTACTTGCAGCCGATGAGCAGTCCGTCCGGGCCGGGTGCGGCCTCGAACGTCATGTCGAGTTCGGTGGTGCGGTTGTCTAGTAGCCCCACGTCCAGCGTCAGTCCACCGCCCACCGGCTGGGCGCGCGGAATGGCGTAGTCGTCCAGGACGAAGGCGATGTTGTACAGCTCGCGCCGCTGCGAGCCCGGCTGCACAGCCGCGAGTACGTGGTCATAGGGCACGTACCCGTGGGCCAGCGCATCCAGCGTCGTCTGCTTCACGCTGGAGAGGAGCCCCGACACGGTGGTGTCAGCGGGCAGGCGCAGACGCAGCGGAAGGAAGTTGGTGCAGTCGCCCACGAGGGAGCGAGTGCCCGGCACATCGCGCCCGGACGTCGCGGAGCCGAGGATGAAGTCCGTCTGGCCGCTCCACCGGTGCAGCACGGTGGCCAGCGCGGACACCAGCATCATGAAGGGCGTCGCGCCTTCACGGCGGCCCAGCGCGTTCAGCTTCGCCATCAAGGGCGCGGGCAGCACGCGCAGCCTGCGGGCACCGTGGGAGGACAGCCGCTGGGGGCGAAGCTTGTCGGTGGCCAGGGACAGCAGGGACGGCGCGCCGGAGAGCGTCTGCTTCCACCACGCCAGCTCCGGGGCCAGGGCCTGGGGCGTCAGGTACGACTGCTGCCACGCCGCGAAGTCGCCGTACTGGAGCGCGGGCTCGGGCAGGGGCGAGGGGCGCTCGTCCCCGAAGGCCCCGTAGAGGGCGGCCAGCTCGCGCGAGAGCACCGCCACGGACCAGCCGTCCGCGATGAGGTGGTGCACGAAGACGAGCAGCACGTGGTCATCGGGCGCGAAGCGCAGCAGCACGAAGCGCAGCAGCGGCCCGGTGAACATGTCCATCGGCTGCTGGGCATCACGCACCGCCCACGCATCCAGCACGGCCTCGCGTGACACGGAGTCCTGGCTGACAACGTCCTCCACCGTCAACGACACGGGAGAGGGTGCGTGGACCTGTTGGAACAGCACGCCGTCCCGCGCGACGAAGGTCGTGCGTAGCGCTTCGTGGCGACGGACCAGCTCGTTCAGCGAACGCGACAGCGTCTCCGGGGCCAGGGGGCCCCGGAGCGAAAGCGACACGGGCACGTGGTAGGCGGTGGACTCCGGCGCCAGTTGCTGGAGGAACCACAGGCGCTGCTGGGAGAACGAGGCCGGTGTCAGCCCCGCCGAAGCCGAGCGACGCTGCACGGGAGGAAGCGCCGCGAGGCCCGTCGCGGTGCTGCCCTGGGCCAGCGACGCCACGAGTCCCTGGAGGGTCACGTCCTGCAACAGGGTCGCGGCGGAGACACGCATCCCCAGACGCTTCTCGATGCGTCCCTGGAGGTCCGCGGCCGCGAGCGAGTCCATGCCCAACTGCGTGAGCGGAACGTCCGAGCCCTGAAGGCCGGCCTCCGCCCCGAGGACCGCGGTCAGCTCCTCGCGAAGAATGCGCTCCAGTTCCTCCACGGAGCGGGCAGGGGAGGCCGAGACCTGGGCCACAGGGGCCGAAACACCCGAGGGCACTCCGACCTGATTCGCCGTCGCCCCAACCGCAGCCGAGGCATCCGCGATCGCACCCGACTGATTCGCCGTCGTGCCAGCCGAAGCCAAGACGTCGTCCACTGCCGAGGCGCCTGCGAGCGCACCGGGCTGACTCAGCGTCGTACCCACCGAAGCCGTGGTCTCCGCCGCACCGGCCTGCTCCACCGTCGGCGCCTCAGACACAAGCACCGGAGTCCGTACCAACGGCTCCGCACCCGCCGCCTCACTGCGCCACAGCACCGCGAGTTCCCCGGACACCAGCGCCGCACGGCACGCGAAGCGCTGAATCTTCCCGCTCGACGTCTTGGGCACCGCCCCCGGAGGCA
>NZ_RAWI01000665.1 GCF_003612125.1 Corallococcus praedator | reverse complement strand
GTTGAAGCCATCCGCGCCATTGCCACCCTGCGCGCGGATGATGCCCCCCAGCGTGATGGTCCCCTTCGCCGCCACCAGGACGATGCCGCCACCGCCGCCGCCCGTGCCCACGATGGACTGGCCCGCCGTCTGGGGGTTCACGCCACTGACCCCGCTCGCGTTGATGGTGCCACCAACGACGATGCGCACGTTGCCCCGCGCGGCCAGCATCACCGCGCCACCGCCAGCGCCACCGTTCGCGCCCGCGCCCGCGTAGAGGCGAGCACCGGCCCCGCCGGACGCGTTCTGGACCCGCCGCACCTGTGCGCCCTGGAACGACGCGAGCCCCACGCCACCGCTGTACGAACCCGCCGCCGTCCGGGCGACTCCGGCAGGAGCCTGGCCGCCGCCCAGGTCCTCCGCCCCAGGACGCACGGTGAGCGTCCCGCTCACGGTGATGTCACCCGAGGAGCGCAGCACCGTGCCACTGGGGACGATGAGTGTGCCCACGATGTTGATGCTGCTGAACTGGAGGTTGAAGCCCGAGGGAAGCTGGGACACGCCCGTGGGGGTGGTGAGGTCCACCGTCTGGCCGGAGCCCACGGTGAACGCGCCCGCGGAACCGTCGCCGTAGAGCCCCTGGGTGCCCGCCACGCCCTGCGGCCCCTGAGAGCCCGTCGCCCCCGTGGAACCCGGCGCTCCCGCGGGCCCCACCGGGCCAGCCGGGCCGACCGGGCCGGCTGAGCCCGTGTCGCCCTTGTCTCCCTTCGCGCCAACAGCGCCCGCCGAGCCCGTGTCGCCCTTGTCTCCCTTCGCGCCAACAGCGCCCGCCGCGCCCGTGTCGCCCTTGTCTCCCTTGGCGCCGGCAGGACCCGCGATGCCCTGCGGACCGATGGGCCCCATCAGGCCCATGGCGCCCTGCGGTCCCGTCGCGCCCGCGGGACCCGTGGGGCCCGCGATGCCCTGCGGTCCGGGCTCGCCCGCACCCGCCGGACCGATCTCGCCCTGAGGACCCATGAGGCCGGGCTCGCCCGTAGCGCCCTTCTCACCCTGGGGACCGGCCGGGCCCGTCGCTCCCGCGGGGCCCGTCGCTCCCGGAGGGCCCTCGGGGCCGGCGGGCCCATCCCCCGTCTGGCCCGTACACGCGGACACCATCAGGGTCGCGCAGAGCGACAACACTCGGAAGCGTGAGAACTCCCCACGGAGGGGCACGAAGAATCGAAGTGACATGGATTGGGTCCTCCCCCAACAGCAGGCGGTGCGGCGACGTGCAGCGTAGGAGAAAGCGCCGCCACGCCCTGTGAAGCTTCGCACACCCCGGGTCGGATTAATGAATGACGCGCCACGACCTTTCTTCAGGGTGGGCGGGCATGTTCTGTTCGGCGCGGAACACCCACCATCCACCCAGGGGGAACCATGTCTGAACCGTACATTGGCCAGATCATCATGTTTGGAGGCGACTTCGCGCCTCGCGGCTGGGCGCTCTGCAACGGCGCGCTGCTTTCCATCGCGCAGAACCAGGCCCTCTTCGCCATCCTGGGCACCACCTACGGCGGCAACGGCACGACGACCTTCGCGCTGCCGGACCTGCGAGGGCGCTTTCCCATGGCGCCGGGCCAGGGCCCGGGGCTGGCTCCGCACACCCTGGGAGAGGCGGCCGGCGGGCAGTCGGTGACGCTGATCTCGACGCAGATGCCCGCGCACACCCACCCGCTGATGGCCAACATGCAGGAGGGCAACGCGGAGAGCCCGGAGGGTGCGTACCTCGCCGCCTATCCTCCCGGCAGCACCCCGACCCCCTACAACACGACGCCCAACACGGTGATGGGCCCCCAGGCCGTGGGCATCGCCGGCGGCGGTCAGCCGGTGCCCATCATGAACCCATACACCGTCGTGAACTTCATCATCGCGACGGAGGGCGTCTTCCCCTCGCGGAGCTGATGCCAGACACCGGAAGGCTCCGCGCCAGACGCGGGGCCTTGCGCGTCACCCCAACACTTCCGCGCGGGTGATGCGGTCCAACCGGAAGTGGCGACGTTCGCCGGACGCGAGGTCCACCGCGTCCAGCCGCGTCTCGTGCCGGTCCATCACCACGGACTCGATGCGCACCTCGCGCACCGTCTCCAGGAAGTTGCCGTCCACGTAGGTGATGCGCAGCGACTGGCGTTCGAACCACGCGCGCTCCAGCGACTCACGCACCCCCTTGCGCGTGGGCAGCGACGGCACGCCCAGGAAGGTCAGCTCCCGCAGCCGGGCCAGCAGCTCGCGCTGCGCGGACGTGGAGAGGGCCGAGCGTACCTTGTCGAGCGCCGACTCCAGCGTCCCGGTGAAGGGCAACAGCCGCATGTCGATGGCGAAGCGGCCCAGCGCCACCATGAGCGCCGCCTCGCGCGCGGTGAAGTTCACCGGCGGCAGGCTGTAGCTGCGATCCAACGCATAGCCCCCGCCCCGGCCCCGCTCCGCGCCCACGGGCAGGGACGCGGCGCGCAGCGTGTCCAGGTCCCGGTAGATGGTCCGCACCGTCACGCCGAAGCGCTCCGCGAGCACCTCCGCGGTGACGCCGGTGCGGCGACCCCTCAAGTACTCCGCGAGGGCGAAAAGACGCTCGGTGCGCTGCATGGCCTTGGAATCCTGACATACCGCTGTCAGCCGGGGGCCTCAAGCTGCGGGAAAGCGACCGTGATGCGAAGCCCCTTCGACAGCCCGGTGGACCCGCCCAC
>NZ_RAWI01000664.1 GCF_003612125.1 Corallococcus praedator | reverse complement strand
GTCAGGTTCTCCAGATATGTCTGGTGGGGTGTCGGGTGGACGAAACCCGACATGCACACTGCGCACGGAGGCCCAGGCGCCGTAAGGTGCGAGCCTCGGTGGCTGTCGATGTCATGGAGGGGTCATGCACGAGTGGTTGGAGGCACTGCGCAAGTCCGCGAAGGCGACCTCGGAGGGTGTGCTGGCGGAGGACGTCCGCCGCGCCGAGACGGAGTGCGGCATCCCGTTCCCCGGGGAGCTCACGGACCTGTACCTGACGCTCAACGGCGGTGAGTTCGAGGGCGAGGTTCGCCTGTACCCGCTGCGGGGCGGCGAAGGGGCGGCCAGCGTCCTGGAGAAGAGCCGGCTGATGCTGGTGGGCCTGCCCGCCGCGGGCGTGTGGCGCTTCGGGTTGAAGGGGCCGCACCGTCACCTGTTCGTCGCGCGCAAGTCCGCGATGGAGGAGCAGGGGGATGGGGGTGGGCCGCTGCCCGGATGGATGGAGGCGCTGGACGCGGACGACTGGGTCTTCGGCACCTGGGAGAACGAGAAGAAGGAGATGCGGCTGTACCGCACGCTCAAGGACATGCTCGAGGTACTGGTTCCGCCCGTCGAGGTGGAGAGCTTCGGGGAGCGCACCTTCGCGCGGGCGTTGAACGCCGTGTTGCAGGGGGCGCTGTCCGGCGCCGCGGCCGAGGAGGACGAGGCGCCGTCCCCCGCCGAGCGGAACCGCGACTACTCGCGCGACCTGGCCGCCCTGGCCCGTGATGTCGAGGAGGCCGAAGAGGACGAGGCCGCCGACGAAGGCGATGAGACCGGGGCCTCCGATGAGGAGGGCGGAGCGCTCGACGCGTCCGAGGAGGAGGACTCGGAGGTCGAGGAGGCTTCCGAGGCGGAGGAGGGCGCGCAGGAGGAGCTGTTCACGGAGTCCAGGCCGTCGCGTTCCACCGCGAAGAAGGTCCGGCCCCCCGCGTCCCGTGAGGCGTCCGCCGTACCTTCCGTGAGCGCGGGCAAGCCCTCCGCTCCGAAGAAGGGTCGCACGGCCCCGGCGCCGTCCACGGCGGCTCGGGGAAGCACGCGCAAGTCCGCGCACGTGCCGTCGGATGAAGCGTCCTCGGCAAGCACGGGCAAGGCCACCGCGAAGAAGGGCGCTCCTGCTCGGGGTGCCGCGAAGAAGGCCACGGGCAAGGCCGCCGCCGCGAAAAAGGCTGCTCCTGCCCGCGCCGCGAAGAAGGCCACGGGCAAGGCCGCCGCCGCGAAGAAGGGCGCTCCCACTCGGGGTGCCGCGAAGAAGGCCACGGGCAAGGCCGCCGCGAAGAAGGGCGCCGCCCAGAAGCGGGGTGGCACCGCCGCGAAGAAGGGCGCCGCCGCGAAGCGGAGCACCGCGAAGAAGGGCGCTGCCCAGAAGCGGGGCGGCGCCGCTGCGAAGAAGTCCGTCGCTCGCAAGCCCACGGCGAAGAAGTCCGCGCGTCGCCGGTCCTGAAACACACCGGTGACCGGAGGCGCTCCCTGGAGCCCTCCGTCCCCGGCGCCCGGGTCTTGAAACAAGGGCGCGTCTCCCTCCCGGGGACGCGCCCTTGCAGCACCACCGGCCCGGGGCCGGCTAGCGGTCGGGGAGCAGATCCGGCGTCTGCGCACGCGGGCCCGGGTCATCGGGCTGCGCGGTCAGCTCGCGCTCCTCCTCTTCCTCCTCGTCTCCCCGGCGGAACTCGTGGATCTGATCCGGAAGGATGTCCCGGGCATCCGCCTCCTCCTCCATCGGGGGAGACAGGGCCAGGTCCTGGTCCGAGATGTTGATTTCGTCCTCCCCGGTCATCGGGTTGCGATGGCGCAGCGAGGTGGACTCGCCCACATCCTCGTCTCCGAGCTTGTTGAATCGCATGGGGTCTCCTCGACAGGGACGGTTGAGAAAGCTTCCGTGTCCCCACGAAAGTGAGCCCCCCGGACACGGCCGGCAATCCGAGCCGGTCGCCTGCCTGCCGGGCCTGACCCGACGTCAGCGAGGGGCTGACGGCGGCCGGCTGTTGAGGCTGCCGGGCTCCACTTCCAGCACCACCATCGCCAGCGCGAGCACCCGGGAGAGCGTCTCGCGCAGCGTGTAGCGCCAGGGGGTCGCTCGGCCCTCGTCCGCCGCCACGCCCCACGCGTCGATGCCCACCGAATTGGCGATGAACAGCGCCCGCGACAGGTGGAAGCGCTGGGTGACCAGCACCGCCCGGTTCGCGCCGAACACCGTGTGCGCCCGCAGGCAGCTGTCGTAGGTGGACAGCCCCGCCTCGTCGCCCAGCACCACCGCGTCCGGCACCCCGCGCTCCACCAGATAGCGCCGCATGGCCCGCGTCTCGTCGTGGAAGGGCGCGGAGTTGTCCCCGCTCACCAGGAGCGCCCGCACCTTGCCCTGCCGCCAGAGGGCGATGGCCGCGTCCAGCCGCTGCGCCAGCACCGGCGAGGGCACCGCGCCCGGCGCGAGCCCCGCCCCGAACACCAGCGCCAGGGGCGCCTCCGGGGCCACGGCCAGCGGCACGATGCGGCCCTGGTAGCGCAGGCGCACGAAGTGAGACAGGCCCAGCACGACGACGAGGCCCAGGCCGACCAGCCCCAGGCCCCTGCGCACCCACACCCTGGTCGTGCCGCCAGCCTTCATGGACCTCGCAAAACGGTCGGGAGGGGCCATTCTCTTCCGGCGGGCCGCTCGCGGAAAGCGAACCGTGCATCCGGACCCCCGGAACTGTTCATGCCCGCC
>NZ_RAWI01000663.1 GCF_003612125.1 Corallococcus praedator | reverse complement strand
GCTTCCGGGGAGGAGGGGGGACTCGCTCGACGCATGGTTCCGAAGCTCCAGGGTGACGGCTCCCGGGCGTCCACGTCCACGCCCGGGAGAGGTTGGGATCTTGCCGCACGGACCGCGTAAGTCGGGAAAACTACGACGGAGAAGTCATACCCGACTTGCACGGGAAGCTGGCATAGCAAGTTGGATGCCATGTATCGCCAGAGGGTGGAGGTGCCTGCGGACATCCGCGACGGATCCCGCACGCGACACGCGCGTCATACATGAAGCGCGGCGGCGAGAGCGAGCGTGGCTCGCGTCAATCCCTCTCCCGGCGTGACACAGGGGCCCCTGGAGGCGTCCACCGTCCCGGGCCGTGTGTCACGAAGAGGAAACGTCATGAAACATGGGACGAATGCGACTCACTCCGAGGAGTCCATCCGGACACGGGGCTTGTTTCAGTTTTACTGATAAATTGGTGCGCGTTTCACGTCGAGCAGTTTCCCCCAAGCTGCGGAGTCCCAGTCCATGGATGTGTCGCCGGTTCCCCCCCAACCGCGTCGGAAAAGCTCCTCGAACAAGCTCCACCTTCATGAAACAAGGGCCCCGGCGGACCTGGGGCCCATCCAGTTGGACGATGTGCTCTGGAATCCGGTGGATGCGGAACAGGCGCTGGAGGGTCTGGAGAAGATCCTCGGCCGGCTGAACGAGCGCAATGACTCACGCGCCATCTTCCTGGACATCTATGCCATCGTGACAAGGCGGGTCGTCCACCTGCTGAGCGCGCCGGGCGCGGGCGGGTTCCTGGAGCCGCAATGGCTCTCCCACCTGACGGGCCGCTTCGCGGAAGAGGCGCTGATCGCGGTGCGCGACTCGCTGCGCCAGTTGCCCCTGCCCACCGCCGCCTGGCGCTTCGCGACGTACTACCCGGCCGCGGGCCTCACGCGTCCCTTCCAGGACGCGCTGCTGGGCGTCAGCGCCCACATCAACCACGACCTGGGCATGGTGGTGTACGACAACATTGCCCACCAGACGCCCCCGGTGGACGCGCGCAAGCTGGCGCGCTACCGGCACGACTACTTCCACGTGAACGAGATCCTCCGCCAGTGCATCCCCGAGTGCCTGGACCTGCTCGCGGAGCGCTACAACTGCACCTCCACCCGGCTGGCCCTGCGCGTGCCCTTCAGCCGTCCGGTGATGGAGAAGGCCGTCATGCAGATGCTGATTCTCTGGCGTCAGCGGGTCTGGGACAACGTGGTCGGGATGCTGGAGGCGCAGTCGCCCGAGGAACTCCAGGCCATCGTGGAGCGCGTCCGCACGACGTCGGGTCGCATCGCCCAGGCGCTGACCGCGGAGAACGCCTTCTGGCTCACGCTGCGCGGTTCGGCGCCCCCCTACAGCCTGACGCTGGCGCCCGAGGCCTGGCCCGACGTGAGAATCCCGGAGCCGGTCGCGAACATCCCCCCGCTCGCGAGCTGAGCCGGCGGGGGCGGACGCCCTCACGACGAAGGGCCGAGCGAGGCCACCCGGGGCGGCATCCGCCCCGGGCACACCCGCTCAGCCCCTCTTGTCCCGGCTCAGTAGTTGAACTGGAGCTGGACGCGCGTCACGTGCCCCTGCTCCTGCTTGTAGGGGTAGCGCGACGAGGTCCGGTCCGCGACGAGGTACGCGCCCGTCAGCTCCAGCGCCTTGAAGATCTGCCACTCCACGCCCAGCTCCACCTCGCGCACGTCGTAGCGGGGGGCGTTGGTCTCGAACTTCTTGCCGCCCTTGTAGAGCGTGCCGCGCAGGTAGGGGATGAGCGTCATGCCGGCCACGCCATCCAGCTTGTACATGAGCTGCGCGTAGCCGCCGTGCAGGTTGCGGCTGTCGATGAGCAGCCCCTCGTCCGGGCCCGTCCCCAGGGACGGCCCACGGCCCACGTTGTACTCGGCCATGAACCCCAGGGGCTGCGGGTACACCATCAGGCTGACGATGGCGCGGGCATCCACCATGTCGGGACCGCGTGCGACCGCGTAGGCCGCGTCGTCGCGCGGGGCAGCGGCGAGGTTGAAGCGGCCGTAGTAGCCGCCCACGCCCATCTCCACGAACTGCTGGCCGAACTGGAAGGGATAGGTGACGCGCGCGACGGCGTGCGGGCTGTTGTTGCGCTCCGGCCGGTTGGCCGTCTGGCCGTTGTAGACGCCCAGGCCCACCACGCCGTAGTCGCCCGAGCCCTTCAGCCCGCTGTCGACCAGGTACTTGAAGCGCGCGCGGATCTCCGCGGGCGCCCAGTAGAAGAACACGCCAATGTCGCGCTCGTCCTTCAGCGCGCTGTTGATGGCGTCGTTGCGATCCAACGCGAGCCGGTTCTGGCTGGACTGGAGGTTCTCGAAGCCGAAGGGCACCTTCGACTGGCCCACCCGGAAGCGGAACTCCTTCTTCGAGTCCACGGAGATGTCCGCGTACCAGTCCCGGATGATGGCGACGTGGTACTGGTCTCCGATGACGGAGGCGAAGTCCGGCTGCAGGTAGATGGACACGTGCTCGTGCACGTCGCCGTAGAAGACGAGCCGCGCGCGGCGGAGGCCGAAGCCGTTGTCCTTGCCCAGGAAGCGGTCACCCTGGTCGTTGATGAGCGTGTCGTTCACCCGGAAGCTGGGCAGGCGGTTGTAGCGGACCTGCGTGTAGCCCCGCAGGTGGATGCGCTCGTACCAGGGCTTGTCCTTCTTCACCTCCGGAGGCGGGGGCGGCGCCGGGGCCGCGGC
>NZ_RAWI01000662.1 GCF_003612125.1 Corallococcus praedator | reverse complement strand
GAGGTGGCGGCGGGCAAGCCGGCGTCCGCGTGGGCGTCGCTGACGGACTCCACGTCGGTGTGCTTCTCGAAGGGGCTGGGGGCGCCGGTGGGCTCGGCGCTGGCGGGAAGGGCGGACGTCATCCGCGAGGCGCGGCGGCTGCGCAAGCGGCTGGGAGGAGGCATGCGGCAGGCAGGCATCCTCGCGGCGGCGGCGCTGTACGCGCTGGAGCACCACGTGGAGCGACTGGCCGAGGACCACGCCAACGCGCGTCGGCTGGCGCAGGGGCTCTCCCAGGTTCCGGGCGTGACGGTGGACCTGTCGAGGGTGGAGACGAACATGGTGTTCGCGGACCTCGCGCGCCCCGCGGCGGAGGCCTCCGCGCTGCTCCTGAAGCAGGGCGTCCTGGCCAATGCCACGGGCCCCCATTCCATCCGCCTCGTCTGCCACCTGGACGTGTCCACGGCGGACATCGACGACGCCCTGGCGCGGATCCGGAACGCCTTCGCCAGCTGACGGCGGAGCCGGGGTCTCGGAGTGTCCTGACTCCTGACGCAGGGGGAAGCTGGCCGCTCGCCAGCGAACACCCGCATGGGACTTCAGGGCGTGCAACGCGGGGCCGCGCAACCCGTGAGGCCCGCTTGCCTCATCGTGCCGGGTAGGCCCCGGCCGCCCCGTGCCGGGTGCGGACCGCACGCACCGGCGCCCACCCGGGTCGATGATCCGCCCGCCCGAAACAGGTGCGTGGGCCGGTGCATGGTAGGCTCGCCGCGCCGTGCGCCGACCCGCCGTCCTCGCCCTGCTGGCCCTCTCTGCCTGCGCTACGCCGCGCGCGGAGAAGATGAGCTTTGAGGAGCTGTACGCGACCTCGGGCGACGGCGCCTCCTTCAGCGAATCCACGCCCTTCCTCCCGCACGAGCCGGAACACGCCCGGGGCCCGCTCACCCCTGAGCGTTCCCCTGAACTCGACGCCGCGCTCGCGTCCTTCGCGGACAAGGCCCGCGCGCACCGCGAGAAGGTCCAGCGCGGCAGCGTGATGCCCCCCGAACAGGCGCGGAACTGGGCGGAGATGAACGCGGCCCTGGACGTCTTCCTGTCCCGGCCGGTGGAGCGCACGGACAGCCGCGACCTGACGCGCGCCCGGGGCATCATGGAGGCCGAACTGGAGCAGGACGCACGCCTCTACGGCGACATGCCCGGTCCGCTCGCGGAAGCCGTGGTGCTGCGCGTGGGCCGCCTCATCGTGCGCGCGTCCACCCTGCGCCGCTGGGAGCTGCCGCCCGAACCTTCCGGGCCGCCGCGCCTCGCCTGGCCCGTGGAGCCGGTCACCATCACCAGCCTCTACGGGGAGCGCTGGCACCCCATCACCGGCCAGCTCCGCCGCCACCTGGGCGTGGACCTCGCGGCCCGCCGGGGTCAGGTCGTCAGCGTCGCGCAAAGGGGCGTCGTCCTACGCGCCGGGTGGAACGGCGACCATGGGCAGCAGGTGGAGGTGCAGCACGACGGCCAGTGGGTCACCCGCTACAGCCACCTGTCCCAGGTGCTGGTGACGACCGGAGAGGTGCTGGCGAGCGGTGACGTGGTCGGGCTCGCGGGGGACACGGGCCTGGCGACCGGTGTCCACGTCCACTTCGAACTCTGGCACGACGGCAATTCCCTGGACCCGCTGGAGGCGCTCGTCACGCCCGAAAGCTCCCCGGAGGCTCCCCAGGAGGAGCGGCCCGTGGCCCGGCAACTGCCGCAAGCTCCCGCCCTCACGTCCCAGGGGCGTCACCCGAGTGCGACGGGTTCGCGCCCCTGAGGGGGACGGTCCTGCTTGCTGGCTACAGCGAGTTCTTCAGCTCCTTGGCCGGCCGGAAACCGACCGTCTTCGACGCCTTGAGCTTCATCATCTCGTTGGTCTGCGGGTTGCGAATCTTCCGCGCCTTGCGCGAGCGCAGCGACCAGGTGCCGAACCCCGGGTAGCTGAAGCGCGTGTCCTTCTTCACCGCCTTGCCGATGTTGTTGAAGACGATGTCGAGGATCTGGGCGGCGGACTTCTTCGTGAGCCTCGACTGCGCAGCCACCACCTCCACGAGCTCTGCCTTGGTCATGACACCCCTCCCTCTTGCGTTGTCTGGCGTTGAACGAGCGGATGGCGGAGGTAACAAATCGAGCTTTCGACTGTCAATGCGCCACCCGCTCCCAGGCCGGAAATTCGGCCTCCGGATGAAAACTGGGCTTCACAAAATACACCCTGTAGAGAGAGGGAGGATCGCATCTTTTGATACATCCTCACACCCCCCCTTCTTCGGAAGTGGGGGTTGATCGGCTGATGATCGATTGCGGATGAAAGTCTTTGAGAAATCGATCACTTAGCAACGGGTCCTGATCCAGTTCCAGCAGGACGCCGTCGAGGGGCTAGAGTGCCTGCCCGCGTGCCATCCCGACTCCTGCCCTGGTTCCTGGTCCTGGTGTGTGCCTGCGCGCGGCCGGCGCTGAAGCCGGCGGTCCCGGGCGAACTCTGGGTGGACGCGGCCGTGGCGGGAGGGGATGGCACGCGGGAGCGCCCCCTCCGCTCCCTCTCCGAGGCCCTGGCCCGGCCTGGCCCCCTCCTCGTGCACCTGGCCCCCGGTCGCTACGAAGGCCCCTTCCGGCTGCCAGGGGGGATCCGGCTGGTGGGCGCGGGCCCCTTCACGGTGCTGACGGCGCCCAACCCGGCCACCGGCGTGGTGGAGGCCGGGGGCGAAGCCTCCTTGGAGTCCCTGGCGGT
>NZ_RAWI01000661.1 GCF_003612125.1 Corallococcus praedator | reverse complement strand
CACGCGCCATCTCGTGGAAGAGGGCGGTGGTGAGCAGCACCGTGGTGGCGCCCACTTCCCGCAGCTTCCGGGCGAGGTGCGGCGGCGACAGCGTGACGTCACGCGGGAGGATGACGAGCCGCGCGCCATTGAGCAGCGCCCCCCAGATTTCGAAGGTGGCCGCGTCGAAGGACGGCGTGGACACCTGCGCGATGCAGTCTTGCGGCGTCAGGCGAACGTAGTTCGTCTCGCGCACCAGGTGGACGATGGAGCGGTGCTCCACGCCCGCGCCTTTCGGCGTCCCGGTGGAGCCCGACGTGTAGAGCACGTAGGCCAACTGCCCCGGCAGCACCGGCACCCCGACGGGCGCGGTGGTGGCGTCGTGGCGCTCCAGCGAGTCCAGGTACACCGTCGGCCACGACTGCTCCAGGAGCGACGGCAGCAGCGCGCGCTCCGTCACCACGGCGGACAGGCCCGCGTCCTGGAACATGAACGTCAGCCGCTGCTGCGGGTAGGACGGGTCCAACGGCACGTAGCAGCCGCCGGCCTTGAGCACGCCCAACATGCCCACCACCAGGTCCAGGCCGCGCTCCAGGCACAGGCCCACGCGGCCCTCCGGACGCAGGCCCAGGGACACCAGGTGGCGCGCGAGTTGGTTCGCCCGCGCATCCAGCGCTCCGTAGGTGAGTGACTTGCCCTCGTGCTCCACGGCCACGGCATCAGGCGCGCGGCGGACGTGGGCTTCGAAGAGGCCAGGGAGGGCATCCTCCGTGAAGGGCAGGGTGGCCGCGGCGTTCCAGTCCACCAGCACCCAGGAGCGCTCTTCGGCGTCCATGAGTGGCAGGCGGCTGACGGGCACCGTCACGTCCTTCGCCACGGCCTCCAGCAGCACGCGGAACTGCGACGCCAGTCGCGCGGCGGTGGTCGGCGTGAAGAGGTCCAGGCTGTATTCGAGCGTCCCCTCCAACCCTTCGTCACGCGCCATCATCGACAGGCTCACGTCGAAGCGTGAGGTGTCCGGCGCGGTGGGCAGCAGTTCCACGCGCACACCGGGCAGCGCGGGCGGCGGCACCGGCGCGTTGTGCAGCGCGAACATCACCTGGAACAGCGGCGTGCGGGATGGACCGCGCGTCGTTTGCAGCGCTTCCACGAGCCGTTCGAACGGAACGTCCTGGTGGGCATACGCTGCCAGGGAGGATTCGCGCACTCGGTCCAGCAGTTCGGTGAAGCGCGGGTTGCCATCCAGGCGGGCACGCAGCACCAGCGTGTTGAGGAACACGCCGATGAGCGGCTCCAGCTCCGGCCGGGTGCGGTGGGCCACGGGACTGCCCACCGCGAAGTCGTCCTGCCCCGAGTAGCGCGACAGCAGCGCTTCGTATCCGGCCAGCAGCACCATGAAGAGCGTGGCGTCGCGCTCCCGAGCCACCTGCTCCAGCGTACGCACCAGCGTGGCCGGCAGCGTGAAGACGTGGCTTGCGCCCCGCAGGGTCCGCGTCGTGGGCAGGCCGTGCTCGGACGGCAGCGTCAACGCGGGCAGGTCCTTCAGGGAGTCACGCAGGGCTTCCAGGTGCGCCTGCACGCCTTCGGAGTTCCCCGCCTGGCGCTGCCACACGGCGAAGTCGGCGGCCTGCACCGACAGCGCCGGAAGCGGCGAGGGACGACCTTCCGCGAACGCCGCATAGAGGCTGCCCACCTCGTGCACGAGCACACCCATGGACCAACCGTCGGAGACGATGTGGTGCAGGGTCAGCAGCAGCACGTGCTCCTGTGCAGCCAACCGCAGCAAGCGCGTGCGCAGGAGCGGGCCGGTGCGCAGGTCGAACGGCAGGGCCGCTTCGTCGCGCATGCGGCGGCGCAGGGTGTCCTCTCGTGCGGCGCCTTCGGGGAGCACCTCTATCGGCAGGGGCCATCCAGCAGGCGCGGCTCCTTCGGGAAGGATCGGCCACTCCGCAGGCGCGGCGTGGATGCGCTGGAGCGGCTGGCCCTCACGCTCCAGGAAGGTGGTGCGCAGCGGCTCATGCCGGCGAACGATTTCCGCGAAGGTGCGGCGCAGCACCTCCACGTCCAGGGCCCCGGTGAGCCGCAGGGCCAGGGGGATGTTGTAGAGCGCCTGTCCCGGCTCCAACTGCTCCAGGAACCACATGCGCTGCTGCGCGAACGACAGCGGCAAGTCCCCGTCCCTCGGCACGACAGGCAGCGGCAGGGTGACGGCGCGCGACGGCAGCGCCTGAATGCGCTCCGCGAGCTGGGTCAGCGTGGGCGCCTCGAACAGCGTGCGCAGGGGCAGGTCCACGCCGAACCGCGCGGCCACCCGGGTGACGAGCTGCGTGGCCAGCAACGAATGCCCACCCAGGTCGAAGAAGTCGTCGTGCGCGCCCACGCGCTCCACGCGCAGCACTTCACGGAAGAGGGACGCCAATTGCTCCTGGAGCGGCGTCAGGGGCGCGTCGTCCTCATGCGAGGACGTAGCGGCCGAGGGGGCGGGAAGCTCTCGGCGGTCCACCTTCCCGTTGGTGGTGAGGGGCAGGGCGTCCAGGCCGACGAAGGCGGCGGGCACCATGTACTCGGGCAGACGCGCGCGCAGGTGCTCGCGCAGGACTCCGGCCTCCACCGTGGCCGGGACGACGTAGGCCACGAGGCGCTGGTCTCCGGGCACGTCCTCGCGCACGATGACGACCGTCTCGCGGACGTCGGGGTGCGTGCTGAGCGAGGACTCGATTTCGCCCAGCTCGATGCGGAAGCCCCGCAGCTTCACCT
>NZ_RAWI01000660.1 GCF_003612125.1 Corallococcus praedator | reverse complement strand
GCTGAAGAGGCTCGACTGGCTGAAGAGGCTCGGCTCGCCGAAGAGGCCCGGCTGGCTGAAGAGGCTCGCCTCGCCGAAGAGGCCCGGCTGGCTGAAGAGGCTCGCCTCGCCGAAGAGGCTCGGCTGGCTGAAGAGGTTCGGCTGGCTGAAGAGGTTCGGCTGGCTGAAGAGGTTCGGCTGGCTGAAGAGGTTCGGCTGGCTGAAGAGGCTCGGCTGGCGGAAGAGGCGCGGCTGGCCGAAGAGGCCTGGCTCGCTGAAGAGGCTCGGCTGGCGGAAGAGGCTCGGCTGGCGGAAGAGGCTCGGCTGGCGGAAGAGGCTCGGCTGGCGGAAGAGGCTCGGCTGGCGGAAGAGGCTCGGCTGGCGGAAGAGGCTCGACTCGCCGAAGAAGCCCGCCTCGCCGAAGAGGCTCGACTGGCTGAAGAGGCCCGTCTCGCTGAAGAGGCTCGTCTCGCCGAAGAAGCCTGGGTGCGCGCGACGGAAGAGGCTCGTCTTGCGGAAGAGGCTCGCCTCCGTGCGGAGGAAGAAGCTCGAATCGCAGAAGAGATCCGCATCGCTGAAGAAGCTCAGCTTCGCGAGGAAGCGGCTCGTCTCGCGGAGGAGGCACTACTTGAGGAGGCCAGGCTGCGTGCCGAAGAGGAAGCTCGGCTCGCGGAAGAAGAGAGACTTCGTGTAGCCGAAGCGGCGTGGCTTGCCGAAGAAGCCCGGCTGCGTGCCGAAGAAGAGGCACGTTTGGCCGAAGAGGCTCGGCTCGCTGAAGAGGCCCGGCTGGCCGAAGAGGCTCGCGTCGCGGAAGAGGCTCGCGTCGCGGAAGAGGCTCGCGTCGCGGAAGAGGCGCGGCTCGCGGAAGAAGCCCGCATCGAGGAAGAGGCTCGTCTCGCTGAAGAGACACGGCTGGCTGAAGAGGTCCGGCTGGCGGAAGAGGCTCGGCTCGCTGAAGAGGCTCGGCTCGCTGAAGAGGCTCGGCTCGCTGAAGAGGCTCGGCTCGCTGAAGAGGCTCGGCTCGCTGAAGAGGCTCGGCTCGCTGAAGAGGCCCGTCTCGCCGAAGAGGCTCGTCTCGCTGAAGAGGCCCGTCTCGCCGAAGAGGCCCGTCTCGCGGAAGAGGCTCGCGTCGCGGAAGAGGCGCGGCTCGCTGAAGAGGCCCGTCTCGCCGAAGAGGCCCGTCTCGCTGAAGAGGCTCGGCTGGCTGAAGAGGCTCGGCTGGCTGAAGAGGCTCGACTCGCCGAAGAGGCTCGACTCGCCGAAGAGGCTCGACTCGCTGAAGAGGTCCGGCTGGCCGAAGAGGCTCGCCTCGCTGAAGCGGCGCGACTGGCTGCTGAAGAGGCGCGACTGGCTGCTGAAGAGGCGCGACTGGCTGAAGAGGTCCGGCTGGCCGAAGAGGCTCGCCTCGCTGAAGAGGCGCGACTGGCTGCTGAAGAGGCGCGACTGGCTGCTGAAGAGGCGCGACTGGCTGAGGAGGCCCGGCTCGCCGAAGAGGCTCGGCTCGCTGAAGAGGCCCGGCTCGCCGAAGAGGCTCGGCTCGCTGAAGAGGCTCGGCTCGCCGAAGAGGCTCGGCTCGCCGAAGAGGCTCGGCTCGCTGAAGAGGCCCGTCTCGCTGAAGAGGCCCGTCTCGCCGAAGAGGCTCGACTGGCTGAAGAGGCCCGTCTCGCTGAAGAGGCTCGTCTCGCCGAAGAGGCTCGACTGGCTGAAGAGGCCCGTCTCGCTGAAGAGGCTCGTCTCGCCGAAGAGGCTCGACTGGCTGAAGAGGCCCGTCTCGCTGAAGAGGCTCGACTCGCCGAAGAGGTCCGGCTGGCCGAAGAGGCTCGACTCGCCGAAGAGGCGCGACTGGCTGAAGAGGCCCGTCTCGCTGAAGAGGCGCGACTGGCTGAAGAGGCCCGTCTCGCTGAAGAGGTCCGGCTGGCTGAAGAGGCGCGGCTCGCCGAAGAGGCTCGCGCCGCGGAAGAGGCGCGACTGGCTGAGGAGGCCCGTCTCGCTGAAGAGGTCCGGCTGGCTGAAGAGGCGCGGCTCGCCGAAGAGGCTCGCGCCGCCGAAGAGGCGCGACTGGCTGAGGAGGCCCGTCTCGCTGAAGAGGCCCGGCTCGCCGAAGAGGCGCGACTGGCTGAGGAGGCCCGTCTCGCTGAAGAGGCCCGTCTCGCCGAAGAGGCCCGTCTCGCTGAAGAGGCCCGTCTCGCTGAAGAGGCCCGTCTCGCTGAAGAGGCCCGTCTCGCTGAAGAGGCCCGTCTCGCTGAAGAGGCCCGTCTCGCTGAAGAGGCCCGGCTGGCCGAAGAGGCCCGCCTCGCGGAAGAGGCCCGCCTCGCCGAAGAGGCTCGACTCGCTGAAGAGGCCCGGCTGGCTGAAGAGGCCCGCCTCGCTGAAGAGGCCCGCCTCGCTGAAGAGGCCCGTCTCGCCGAAGAGGCCCGTCTCGCTGAAGAGGCCCGTCTCGCTGAAGAGGCTCGGCTGGCTGAAGAGGCCCGTCTCGCTGAAGAGGCCCGGCTCGCCGAAGAGGCGCGGCTGGCTGAAGAGGCCCGTCTCGCCGAAGAGGCGCGGCTGGCTGAAGAGGCCCGCCTCGCGGAATCGGCCCGCCTTCGTGCCGAGGAAGCAGCTCGGATCGCCGAAGAGATCCGTCTCGCGGAGGAGGCTCAGCTTCGTGAGGAAGAAGCCCGCCTCGCCGAAGAAGCCCGTCTCGCCGAAGAAGCCCGCCTCCACGCCGAAGCCCAGCACGCGGAAGCACTGCGACAGGCCGAACTGGCACGTCAGGCCGAACTCCAT
>NZ_RAWI01000065.1 GCF_003612125.1 Corallococcus praedator | reverse complement strand
GGGCGGGGGCAGCCAGGACAACCAGGCGATGATTCCCCTCACCACGTACGCGGGCATCTTCGGCATCCGGGACCTGCGCATCAGCATCCAGGCGCGCTCCGCGGACGTGCTCTCACGGGCGGAGGATGAGGTGACGCTGCTCATGCGCCGGCGTCACGGGCTCAAGCCGGACGAAGCGGACGACTTCTTCATCTTCTCCAATGCAAGCACCACGGAGATGTTCAACAACATGTCCGCGGCCATCTCCGCGGCCAGCTTCGGCGTGTGCCTGCTGTCGCTGCTGGTGGGCGGCATCGGCATCCTGAACATCATGCTGGTGGCGGTGACGGAGCGGACGCGGGAGATTGGCATTCGCAAGGCGCTGGGGGCCAAGCGCTACCGCATCCTCGCGCAGTTCGCGCTGGAGGCGGTGGTGCTGTCGCTGGTGGGCGGCGCGCTGGGCGTGGGCCTGGGCGTGGGCCTGTCGCTGCTGGCGCGGTGGATGATCCAACTGCCCACGGAGGTGCCGCTCTGGTCCGTGGCGGTGTCGCTGGCGATGAGCTGCGGCGTGGGGCTGGCGTTCGGCATCTACCCGGCGGCGCGCGCGGCGAAGCTGGACCCCGTGGAGGCGATGCGCTCCGAGTAGGCGCGTCGTCTTCGGGGCTCCGTGTCCGGGGCATGAAGAAGGCCCCGACCCGGCAGGCGCGGGTGGGGCCCTGGGACCTACGTGCGCTGCCCGCGCGGGACTACGGGCAGGGGTACGTACAGGTGATCTGCCCGGAGATGGGGTTCTTGAAACAGGTGGGCGTGCAATCCCCCGCGGTGGCGGAGGCCGGCGCGACGGCGATGCCCACGCCCATCACGGTGGCGACGACAGCGGCGATGAACGCGATGTGGCGGACGTGCTTGCGAGCCTGCATGGTGTCTTCTCCCTGGGTCGTGTTCGTGCTGCGAGGCGCACTCTAGGGGCCCCGTCTGACAGCGCCACGGGGGATGTTGCAGGCCCGTGCGCCGGTGTGGGGAGCAGGGTGCCGAGGCGCCGCACGCGGGAAGAAAAGTGAAACATCGGTGCGGCGAAACGATGCGTCAACGCCGCTGCGTGGGAGTGCGACTCCACTGATAGCCCACGGTGGCGCCGGTGCCGATGAGCGAGAACGCAAGGTAGCTGCGCAAGGTGGCCAGCCGTTCGCTGGAGCCGGCGAGGTGTTTCAGGCCTTCGTGCGCGGCGATGCCGAGCAGCATTCCCGCCGTCGCTCCTCCGAGCGCGCCCAGGTACGCGTGGCCGCGTTGTTCGCTGGCGCCGAACGCGACCTCACCCATGCCCCAGGTGCCGAGCGCGGCGATGGGCGGCGTCACCACGAAGGCGGCGCCGAACGCGCCGACCTCCAACTCCAGCCACCGGCCCTGGGGATAGGAGGGGTGGACGAAGAGGAAGCGTCCGGGGAGCGAGGCCAGCAGGGTGCCGGCGGCGGCCTCCGCGGCGGTGGCGCCCAGGCGGGTGTCACCGCCCACGCGCGTCGCGGTCCAGACGGAGGCCAGGGGCAACAGCGTGAGTCCCGCGTGCGCGGCGATCGTGCCGCCGGACAGCTTCGCGTTCGTGTCCGGTTCCCCGTGCGGAATGAAGGGACGCAGGACGCGGGGCGGCACGGCGGGAGGTGGCGTCACGGTGTCCATGAACGGCACATCCGACGCGGTGGGCTCCAGCGGCGGTGGCGGCTCCGCGAGGGATTCGGGAGCACGCGCTCCGTCCTGCGCGGGAGGCACCTCCGGCGCTTGTTCCACCGCGAGCGCGACTGGCGCCCCCAGCAGACTCCCCATGAGGAGCGCCCGGACGCCCCGGTCCCAGGCCCGCCCCTTCCCCCGTCGCTTCATGTCCGTGTCCGTCCTCCGTGCCGCCGTCCGCTGTCCGCTGTCCGCTGTCCGCTCCCAGCAGTGCGCATGCGACGCGCCTGACACCACCCGCCTCTTGAGACACGCGGTGCAACCGTCATCGGGTGGACGGTGCCGGGGTCCATCCCGGTGCTTCCTCCACTGTCGCGCACGCGGTGGATGCGTCTTGGAGGGGCCTGCCCTACCTTCGGGACCGTGCGGCTGGCCTGGCCCATCTTGATTGCCCTGCTCGCCGCGGGGTGCTCGTATCCCAACCACCGGCATGATCTGCGCCTGCGCGCGCTGCCGGACGACCCGGTGGCGCGCTCCGTGGCCATCACCCAGACGTTGGGGATGTCACTGGAGCCGGGCAACGGCGTGGAGCTGGTGCAGAACGGCCAGGTCTTCGACGTCATCGAGGAGGAGATCCGCGCCGCCCGCTCCAGCATCCACATCGCCAGCTACATCTGGCGTCCGGGGATTCCGTCGGACCGGCTGCTCATCGCGCTGCGCGAGCGAGCACCCGGCGTGCAGTGCCGCGTGCTCGTGGACCCGCTGGGCAGCGTGAACTTCGAGGTCGTCGCCCCCGTGCTCGCGGACGCCGGGTGCGACGTGCGCATCTACCGCCCGTACCAGGGCGCGGTGGCATCACTGGACGCGGTGCGCATCCGCGCGCGCATGCACCGCAAGATGGTGATCCGCGACGGCGAGGTGGCGCTGACCGGCGGCTTCGGCATCTGGCGCAGCTGGCTGGGCAACGGCGATGCGGCGGAGACCTGGCGCGACACCAACGTGCGCGTGCGCGGTCCCGCCGTGCGCGGCATGCAGGTGGCCTTCGCGGAGAACTGGCAGGAGGCCGGGGGCGACTTCCTTCCTCCGGAGTCCTTCCCGCCCCTCGCGCCGGCCGGTGAAGCCCACGCGTGCTTCGTCGCGAGCACCGGCCACCGCTTCCTGTCGGAGGCGTCCAAGATGTGGGCGCTGTCCATCGCGTCGGCGAAGCACCGGCTGTGGATCGCCAACTCGTACTTCATCCCGTCCGAAGCCCTCAGCGACATGCTCATCGAGAAGGCGCGCCAGGGCGTGGACGTGCGCGTGCTGGTGCCGGGCCGCTACCACGACGTGGGGCCCGTGCTCTCCGCGCAGCGCGCGTCCTACGCACGGCTGCTGTCGGAGGGGGTGCGCATCTGGGAGTACGAGATCTCCATGATGCACTCCAAGACGCTGCTCGCGGACGACCTGCTGGGCATCGTGGGCTCCACCAACATGGATCCGCTGGCGCTCAACCACACCGACGAGGGCTCCCTGATGGTGGAGGATCCGGTGCTGGCCAAGGCGCTGGAGGCCTCCTTCGAGCAGGACCTCACGCACTCCCGGGAGATCCACTGGCAGGGCTGGAAGCAGCGCGGCCTGCTCCAGCGGCTGGGCGAACAGCTCCCGGGCATCATCGGCGATTTCCTCTGAGCCGGACCGCGCGCCGCGAGTGGGAGCAAGCCACCGCGGGGCCGCTGCCCGCCTGCCTGCCCGGCTGACAGGAGCGTCCCTGGCGGGAAGCCCTCCCAGGCCCGCGTGCGTTTCTTCCCTCATGCCTTCGAGACGACCGTCGTGCCTCGCCCTGCTGTCGCTGTCCGTGGCCCTGCCGGCCTTCGCGGCCAGTCCCGCCGTGTGGGGCGAGGGGCTGATGGTGAAGGTCCGGCCGCAGAGTGCCGTCCGGAGCGCCACCGAGGTGCGCCTCACCGGGGCGCGCAATGAGTTCGTCTCGTTCCAGGTGGCGCTGCACGGAGGGGACTCGGGCCTGCGGGGCGTGCGCGCCCGACTGCCCGCGCTGGAGGGCCCCGCGACGCTGAAGGGGCCGGACGTGACGCTGTACCGCGAGGCGCTCGTCACCACGAAGCAGGCCTCCGTGGCGGGAGAGCCGGTGGGCCGGTGGCCGGACGGCCTGGTGCCGGACACGGACGAGGTCGCCGGGGAGCAGCGCACGGCCTTCCCCTTCGACGTGCCCGCGGGCGAGGCGCGCGCCGTCTGGGTGGACGTGCACGTGCCCAAGGATGCGCCCCCCGGTGACTACACCGGCACGGTGACGGTGGAGGCCGCCGGAGGCTTCCAGCGGCAGGTGACCGCGCGGCTGACGGTGGTGGACGCGACGCTGCCCAGCACGTCCTCGCTGCCGTCGGCGTTCCTGCTGTGGCCGCCGCACGTGTGCCGCGCGCACACCGGCCGGGAGGACTGCACGCCGAAGGAATTGCAGCCGCTGCTCGCGCGCTACCAGCGCATGGCGTTGGAGCACCGCTTCACGCTGTCCAGCCTCTTTCCGCGCAAGCCCTGGCCGCCCGCGTGGAGCGACTTCGACGCGACGTGGGGGCCGTACCTGGACGGCACCGCGCCCACGCGGCTGCCCGGCGCGCGGATGACGAGCCTGGAGTACGTGGGCCCGCTCGACGCGGAGAACCTGAGGGACTTCACCGCGCACATGAAGGCGAAGGGCTGGCTGGACCGGGCCTACGTGCAACTGGGGGACGAGCCGCCCTACGGCACGAGCTTCGCGCAGGTGCACGCGACGGGGGCCCTGGTGCGCGAGGCGGCGCCCGGGCTGCGCACGCTGCTGACGACGAACTCGCACGAGATGGGCAACCACGACCTGGAGGGCCTGGTGGACGCGGTGGTGCCGCTGGTGAACCACCTGGACGGCACGGAAGGCACCTTCCGGGGCGACCAGCGCGACACGTACACGGACTTCCTGAAGCGTCCCGGTACGCAGTTGTGGATGTATCAGAGCTGCATGAGCCACGGCTGTGCGTATGGCACCAACGCGCCGGAGAACAAGCCGGGCGCGGGGTGGCCGTCGTACATGCTGGACCGGTCGGCGGCGAAGGCGCGCGCGATGGAGTGGGTGACGTTCCTGGAGGGCGCGACGGGCGAGCTGTACTACCAGTCGGTGGGCATGCTCTCCACGGCGTGGTCGGACCAGTACCGCTTCAATGGCAACGGCGACGGGACGCTCTTCTACCCGGGCACGCCGGCCGCGATTGGCGGGACGACGGACGTGCCGGTGGCGTCGCTGCGCCTGAAGCTCATCCGTCAGGGCATGCAGGACTACGAGTGGCTCAAGGCGGTGAGTGACGCGGGAGACCCGGGCTTCGCGCGCAAGGTGGCGCGGGAGCTGATCCCGGCCGCGTCGCGCGTGACGGACGACGGCGCCGCGTTCGATGCGGCGCGGCTGCGGCTCATCCAGCGCTATCAGGAGCTGACCGCCAGTGAGGCGTCCCCCGACGCGGGCACGCCGCCGGACCCCACGGATGCGGGCACGCCGCCGGAAGAGGTCGCGGAGGGACCGTCACAGGAGGCGCCCACGCCGAAGCCGGGCGTGGATCCGGAGACGGTGGATGCGGGGACGCCGACGGGCGGCTGCACCACGGGCGGAGGCGGATCCGCTGCGGTGGCGGGAGGCCTGCTGTTCGCGGCCTGGGCACTCAAGGGCGCGCGGCGGAAACGGTGCGTCCGCGCGCCCTGATGAGACCAGGCTGGCGGGGGAGGGGTTTCCTGGCGGGCGACCAACCCTGACGGAAAGCCGTCACTCCGAGCGTGGGGAACGTGACGTACCCCTGGCATGAAGGTCCCGAGCGATGCTGCCAAGGTGGCAGCCGCCGGGTGGGCCGGATGCGGATTCCCGGGTCGGCCGTATGATGCCCCATGAGCTCAGCCCACGGAGGTACGGCGCAACGCCAGCACCCGTCGGGAGGCAGCGACCACCGCGTCCAGTTCTACGAGGATCCATCGTTCCTCTTCGACGTGGTCGCGAAGTTCCTGGACGCCGGTTTCAAGGAGGGTGAGCCCGCGGTCGTCATCGCCTCGGAAGCGCACGCGGAGGGCTTCACGGCGCGGCTGAAGGCCCTGGGCTTCGAGGTGGAGCGCGCCCTGGAGGACGGGCGGCTCGTCCTGCTCGATGCCCGGGCCACCCTCGCCAGGTTCATGGTCGACGGACTGCCGGACTGGAGTCGCTTCCAGCAGGTCATCGGGGAGGTGCTCGACAGGAGCCATCGCGCCGCGGGCGGGCGGAGGGTTCGCGCCTTCGGCGAGATGGTGGACCTGCTCCTGAAGGCTCAGAACCCCAAGGCCGCGCTCCTGTTGGAGGAGCAGTGGAACGAGCTTGGCAAGTCGCACCCGTTCGGCCTGCTGTGCGCCTATGCGTTGGGAGGCTTCCAGACGCAGGAGGATGCGCGGGTGTTCCAGGACGTCTGCGGCGCGCATGCCCACGTCAGCCCCACCGAGGCCTATTCGGGCGTTCCCGCCGATGAGCTGCGCCTGCGCGAAGTCGCGGTCCTCCAGCAACGCTCCAAGATGCTCGAAGCGGAGATTGAGTACCGCAAGCGCATCGAGAAGGAGCTGTTGGTGGCGGTGCGGCTGCGCGATGACTTCCTGTCCATCGCCGGGCACGAGCTGCGCACGCCCCTCATGGCCCTCCAGCTCCAGCTCCACTCCCTCACGCGTCTGGCGCGGGAGGTGGGGGATGCGCGCGTGCAGGAGCGGCTGGACCGGGCACGGCGTCAGGTGGAGCGGCTCGGCACGCTCACGGAGGACCTCCTGGATGTCGTCCGCATCAGCGAGGGGCGGCTCGTGCTCCAGGCCGAGGAATGTGATCTGGCGGCCCTCGTGCTGGAGGGGGTGGACCGCGCCTCCGAAGAGGTGACCCGGTCGGGCTGCCAGCTCCGGGTGCTCGTCGATCAGCCGACGTGGGGCCGGTGGGACCGGTCACGGCTTGAGCAGGTGGTGACGAACCTGCTCTCCAACGCGCTCAAGTACGGCGCGGGCAAGCCCGTGGAGGTGATGGTGAAGGCGTCCCGGGACCGGGCACGGCTGGTGATCAAGGACCACGGCATCGGGGTTCCCCTCGATGCGCAGGCCCGCATCTTCGACCGGTTCGAGCGCGCGGTGTCGACGAACAACTATGGGGGATTGGGGCTGGGGCTCTGGATTGCCAGGCAGGGGGTTGAAGCCCACGGCGGCATCATCCGCGTGGAGAGCGAGCCCGGCAGCGGCGCCACCTTCACGGTCGAGCTGCCCTGCAACCCGGGCTGAACGACGGCCCGCTGTCCCCCTGGCAGCCAGCGTGCTAGGGGGCGGCACATGAGCACGGACCTGGTGGCGCGGACCCTCATCCGCGAGGCTCGCCCCGAGGATGACGGGGCGATTGGCGAGCTGCTGGTGGACGCCTACATCACGCAGTACGCGAAGAAGTTGCCGGAGGTCGTCTACTCCGAGGAGCGCAAGGCGTTCCTGCGCGACGTGGCCTCGCGCCGGAAGGTGTGCACCCTCCTGGTGGCGGAGCTGGACGGCGAAATCGTGGGCACGGTGGCCCTGTACCCGCCCGGCGCGCCCGGCTCCGAATCCTGGCTGCCCCGCACGGCGGACCTGCGGGCACTGGCCACGTCGGTGCGCGTCCACGGAAAGGGCCTGGCGCAGCCGCTGCTGGCGGAGACGGAGGTCCTCGCGCGGCGCTGGGGCCTGGACGCCATCACCCTCCACGTGCGCCGGGGCGCGACGGGCGTGGCGCGCATGTACGAGCGCCGGGGCTACCAGCGCACGCCCGCGGGCGACATCGACCGTCCGGAGGTGTACCTGGAAGCCTTCATCCTGCCGTTGAAGTGACGCATGTCAGGTGGACGCGCGGCCGCACGTAGGGGGCTCATCCCGTCCGGAGCCGGAGGGTCCGCGAGGCTTCGCGTGACCCGGGCGCCGGTCGGGGTCGCGCGTTGGAGTGACGGCGTGCGCCCTGCCCCGGAAGGGGCGCCGGTCGGTGCGCCGACCCTCACGTCGGTGTTCGAACCATGAAGCTCCAAATCCCAGGGCAGTCGCTCGTGCTGCTCATCGGTCCCTCCGGCTCCGGCCGCTCCACGCTCGCCCACCGGCACTTCCCGCCCACGGACGTGGTGTCCGACGTCAACGATGGCACGTCCCCGGAGGCCGCCGCGCTGCACGCCGACGTGGCCGCGAGGCTGGCGCGGGGCGCCTGTACCGTCATCGACGGCGTTCCGCTGAGCGCCGAGTCACGCAAGCGCTGGATGGCCCTGGCGCGTGAACACCACGTGCCCCTGGTGGCGGTGGTGCTGGACCTGCCGGAAGCGCTCCTGTTGGAGCGCAATCGCTCCCGCCCCGGAACCAGTGCACGCGGGCTGCGCAATCAGGCGCAGCAACTGCAGAACGCCCTGCGGAGCCTGCCGAAGGAGGGCTTCAAGCACATCCATGTGCTCACCCCGGAGACGGTGGACGCGGTGTCGTTTGAACGGCAGCGCGTGCCGAGTCACCGCCAGGAGGAACACGGACCGTTCGACATCATCGGAGACATCCACGGCTGCTTCGACGAGCTGAAGGCGCTGCTGACGAAGCTGGGCTACACGGTCGCGCCGCGCGCGGACGGCTCGCCCGGGTTCGACGTGGGGGTGCCGGAGGGGCGCAGGGTGGTGTTCCTGGGCGACCTCATCGACCGGGGCCCGGGCGTGACGGGCGTGCTGCGGTTGGTGATGGGCATGGTGGAGGCGGGCACGGCGCTGTGCGTGCCGGGCAACCATGAAATCAAGCTGCTCAAGAAGCTGCGGGGCAAGGATGTGCGGGTCGCGCGCGGGCTCGCGATGACCCTGGAGCAACTGGAGCGCGAGCCCCCGGAGTTCTCACAGGCGGTGGCGGACTTCATCGAGGCCCGCTCCCCGCACTACGTCCTGGACGACGGACGCCTGGTGGTGGCGCACGCGGGCTTGAAGGAGTCGATGCACGGGCGCGACTCCACGGAGATGCGTGACTTCGCGCTCTACGGAGAGACGACGGGCGAAGCGGATGCGTATGGCCTGCCGGTGCGCGCCGACTGGGCGGAGCAGTACCGGGGGAGCGCGGTGGTGGCGTACGGCCACACCTCGGTGCCGGAAGCCGAGTGGGTCCACAACACCGTCTGCCTGGACACCGGTTGCGTGTTCGGAGGCAAGCTGACGGCGTTGCGCTATCCCGAGCGCGAGCTCGTCTCCGTGCCCGCGCTTCGCGAGTACTGGGAGTCACGCAAGCCCCTGCACCCGGCTCCGTGACTTGCGGCAGCAGGCTCAGGCCGCGGCGGAGAGGCGGCCGGTGTCCTGGGCCGCGCGCATGCAGTCACCCAGGAAGCGCAGGTAGCAGTCCAGCCCGCGCGTGCCGTACACCGCCAGCCGCGGGCCTTCCTCGGGGTGCGTGCGCAGCAGGTCCTCCATCATCCGCTCGTTGAGCGCGGTGTGGCCCACGTCCACCTCCGCGTGCTCCTTCAGGAAGGTGAGCGTGTCCAGCGTCCGCTGCCCCAGCACCGCGCGCACGTTCGCGAGGATGCGGGGCACCAGCACGACCGCCAGATAGCCCACCTCGTACTCGATGGCGGCCTGGCCCAGGGGCAGGTCGCCGGTGATGGCCTCGTCGTGCACCTGCCGGTATTCGCGCATGGCGTCCGTGGGCGCCTGCGCGACCAGCGCGTCCGCGTCCAGCACGTCCGCGTGACGCTTGTTCCACGTGTCCACCAACACCCGAGCGTCTTGAATGGTCATCAGGTGGTGGCCGGCCTCGTGCTTCGCGTGGGTGATGAGCTGACGGCCCACCTTCTCCTGGCCCAGCGCGAGGCAGCGCTCGCCCGCGCCGCGGATCCACCCGTCCACCGGCTCGGTCATGTAGGCGCCCCGGGCGGACCACTCGATGAGGAAGCGCTCCATCACGCCGGGAGAGATGCCCGGGTCCAGCAAGGTGCGCACCACGGGGTCCGACTCCAGGCGGGCTCGGGTCTCCTGCACGTGCGGCAGGTACTGCGTCTGCATCAGGCTCATGACAGCTCCTTCTCGGAAGGGTGGAGCGGACGGGGCGCCGTCTGCTCGTGGATGTGTTCCAGGAATTCGGAAGCGAGGTCCGCGGGGATGATCCAGAGGTAGGGCCTGGCCTCGGGGGCGTCGTCGTGCAGGCCCGCCGCTTCGACATCGCCGGGGGCCTCCGCGAGGAAGGTGAAGCTGTCGCGGTCCCGACGGGCGAACCAGCGGCGCGCTTCGTCCAGCAGCGCCGGGTAGGCGTCCCTCCCGCGTTCGGACAGCGGGAACAGGCGCGCGGAGTCCAGCAGGCGGAAGGGATTGGTCCCCGGAGGCCCGACCTCCAGCACGGCCACCGCCAGGGGCGTCAGTCCCTCCCGAGCGACCAGCACGTACCGCTCGCGCTCCAGCCCCCGGGAGACCCACGGCCGCGCCGCGTCCTCCAGGTCCAGCGTCTCCAGCCGGAGGTCCAGCGCTTCGGCGTAGCAGGCGGGCCGGGTGAGGGCGAGCTCCTCCACGAGCCGCCTCCGCTCCGCATCCGTCGCGGGGCCCAGCTCCAGCCCGGAGTCCTCCTGGCCGCTGGGATGCGCGCACTCGACGTCGATCATCCGCATCGGCAGCAGGCAGGTCCGCCCCGTGCCGGCCATCCGCTCGGCGAAGCCGACGTGCACGCGGTGGGTGAAGGGCACCGTCGATTCGATGTACGCCGCGAACCACCGGAAGGCGCTGTCCGCCTGCGCATGCTCCACGGCGCGCACGTAGACGTCGCGCAACATCCGTCCCCGGGTGCGCTCGTACCGCGAGCCGTCCTGGTGCCGGGCCAACTGGTGCACCATCCACAGGGAGCGGTAGGGCTTCATGATGGAGAGCGTCGCCTCCACCCCGCGCTCCGAAGGCCACACCACCTCGGAGAGGACGGCTTCCAGGCCTGCGACCCGCTTCCCCAGCGCCACGAAGCTCGCGCGTCGTGCCTCGAACCGCTCGGAGGAGCGGCCGGCCAGGTCGAAGTAGCCGGAGTCGCTGAACAGCCGCCAGTGCGCCTCCACCAGCGCTCCATCCGCGCGCGTCGTCGGATGGAGGGCCTGGGTCACCAGCGCGCGCCAGGGCTCCGCGTCGTCCCGGGTCAGCGGTGTCACCTGAAGACCGCAGTGGAAGGTCTCATCGGCGCCGGCGGACACATGGCGCACCTCTCCGCGCAATGACAGACGCTGACCGTCCTCCGTGAGCAGCTCGATGGGCTGGAGCACCCGACCCACGGAGAGGCGCTCGCTCGGGGCCAGTCGCAGCGACAGTCCGCCCAGGGACAGGTCCACCGCCGAGCGCTCCCGGCCGAGCCACCCGGGCAGGGGCAACCGCACGCGCAGCGACCCGGGCGCGGGCGCACGCCGCCAGGCTCGGCGCCGCACCTGGATGATGCGCGAGGGCAGCGGCGTCTCCCACGCGTCCGCCTGGCGCATGTCCTTCGTCACGTGCAGCCGGTAGATGCAGTGGTGACCCTGGATTTCAATGTCGCAGGCGCCCACGTCCACGGCCGGCCCCGTCCAGTGCAGACACCCGGTGGCCGCATCCAGGCGCGAGAGCCGCAGCGGCATCACCGTCTCACCCCGCCGCAGCAGGGCAGGGGAGCCCAGCGCCGCCGCGGTGGTGAGGATGGAGCGGATCCGCACGGGGTCGGTGATGTCGTCCAGGATGAGGGCGGACGGGGCACCGGAAGCCCATTCCAGGCCCGGTGCCTCGGACGACGGACGCAGCTGTGCCCGCGCGACGTGCGCTCCCACGGTGTCTCTCCCGGATGATGGACGGCGGCACGCGCTGGGTTCACCCGTGGGTCACGGGGAAGCGTGCTTGAAATGGATACGGAGCCGGCTCACCGGTTGGGTTGTTGGATCCGGAGGATTGCGACGGAGCCCCCATGACATCCGCACATGTCGGTCCCGTTCAGGGTGGGCTCACCGCCTGCTCGTTCCGTTCCATCTCTGCGCTCGTCCTCATGCCCAGGCCCTGGGCCCCGGGGTCATCCGCCCGAGGGCCGCGGTTTCGGAGCCTCCGCCGGCGGCGTGGACGGGGGCGGCGTGTCGCCAGCGAGGCGGAAGATGCGGTGCGGCGAGAGGACGTACTTCTTCTCCGGCTCCTGAGCGCGCAGGGTCCAGGCCGCGCGCCGGGGATCGCTGTTGAGCACCCGGGCCAGCACCGTGCGGGCGGGCTCCTGGAGGGTGGCCTCCAACGTGATGGGGGTCTCCAACCGCAGCCCCGTCGTGCTCCCCAACTCGAGCGGCGTTCCGCCCTGCTTCGTGACCTCGGCGCAGAGGGCCTGGAGGACCTCTCCCAGGGGACGCTCCATGCGGGGCAGCGTGATGGGCGTATCCAGGGGAGACCCCTGCACGGGGGTGATGTGCCAGAGCCCCCCGGCACTCCTCAGGCGGAAGCGGGGCGCGGCCTTCCCGGCCTGCTGGGCTATGAGCTGGTTCAGCACCTTCTCCTGAAGCTTCGCATCCTTCCGGGTGGCCTCCGTGACGGTATAGGTCAGGTCGATGGCGCCGTCCGGCGCAGGCGCCGTCAATGCCTCCTCATAGGTGATGCCCCAACCCTCACGCGTTTCCAGACGCTTCACCGCGGTGGCGAAGGGGTGGGGGGTGTCCTTGACGGTGAGCCGCACCTCTTCGCTCCATGCGGTCCCTCCGACAAACCAAGCTCCCAGCAGGGCGGCGGCATGAATCCCAGACCTCATCGTCCTCATGGTATGGCTCCTTTGGAGAGAGGAATTAGCAATCCGCGTGCCGGTCGCCAAGTCCTTGTGATTCCTTGCAGGGAAAGCTCCGCGCCTCCGGGAACCGCGACAGTCTGTCATGAGCCCCCCGTAAGGATTGTCAGGACCACCGTTTGAGCGTGAGCCCCAATCACTGACAAGCGGAGGGGGTTGCCAATGAAGTGGGGGATGACTGTCGTTGCCTCGATGGGAATGATGCTGGGTTCCTCGACCGCCCTGGCGACGGAAGCCGGCGCGGCTTCCGGATCCAGAGCGAAGGCCTCTTGAACGGCACCTTGAAGGCCCAGGGCCCGGTGGAGGTGGGGCTGCTGCGCCTGGTGTCCATCCTGGCGGAGGGGCGGCTCGCGTCGGCACAACCCGTGGGACATCGAGCCCTGCGCGGACTGAGCCGCTCTGTCACGGGGAGGTGGCACGTAGAGGGCGTGCCGCCACCCCGGCGTCTGACCGCCGGTCAGCAGCGAAGACAGGAGACCCCCTGGGTTACATGTAACAAGGCTCGGTGTTATCGGTGGGAAAGGTGCGTACCCCTCCGGACGCGCTTAGCCTCCAGAGCCCATGTCCATCCGCAAGGACTTCATCGAGCGGGCCGTCGAGCAGTTCGTCGCCGCCATCGCCAGCATCCTCCGGGCCCGCAAGGAGAAGCGGTACGGGGACGCGCGCGCCCTCATCCGGGGGACGTCCCTGGACGTGCTCGGGATGGAGTACAGCACCCTCATCCTGGCGGACGCCGAGTCCACCTCGCGGCTGCTCGGCACCTTCGCCCGGGTGCGGATGCTCGCGAAGCTGGTCCGCGAGGACGGCGAGCTGATGCGCGAGCAGGGGGACCCCCTCACCGCCGACTCGCGCTTCCTGCTGTCGCTGGAGCTGTACCTGGAGGCCATGTCGCTGGGCCTCAACCCGGACACGGAAGACGCCACCGCCATCGCGGAGCTGCGCGGCAGCATCGACACGGCCAGCCTGTCCGAGCGCCACCAGCGGATGCTCGCCCAGGCCTGACGAGGCGCGGCGCGCACGTTGGCGCACCCACGGCCGCTGAACACCCGCCCGCGCATCGGTCGGGTTTGCGACACACCAACATTCGGAGATCCATCGCTTCCGATCAGGCGAGGACACCGTTGTGTCCCCCCGGCTTGCCGAGCGTCATCGACTTGCGTCTACCATTGCGGCCAATTCGTCACGCAACACCGGGGGGGTGCGCGTGTCCTTGGTTCGGTTTCCCGAGAGCGTTGTCTCTTGTCGTAACCTCGTGGGCGGGGAATGGCTGTCTCCCACCGAGGCCCAGACGCAAGACGTCCGCAGCCCCTACACGGGGGCCCTCATCGGCCGGGTGCCGCTGACCACCGCGTCCGGTGTCGCCCAGGCGGTGGAGGCCGCGAAGAGCGCGGCGCGAGACTGGGGCCTGACGCCGCTGCGCGAGCGCACGCAGTGCCTCCAGGCCTTCCGGGGGCTCTTGGAGCGACACCTGGAGCGGCTGGCGCACCTGGCCGCGAGCGAGTCCGGCAAGACGGTGGCGGAGGGGCGCGCGGGCCTGCTCAAGGGCCTGGAGGTCTGTGATTTCGCCCTGTCGCTCCAGCAGCTGGACAGCGGCGCGCACCTGGAGGTGAGCCGCGGCGTCACCTGCGAGTACCGCCGCGAGCCCCTGGGCGTCGTCGCCGGCATCACGCCGTTCAACTTCCCGGCGATGGTGCCCCTGTGGCTGTTCCCCATCGCCGTCACGCTGGGCAACGCCTTCATCCTCAAGCCGTCGGAGAAGGTGCCGCTGACCGCGTGCGCGCTGGGCGAGCTGATGGTGGCGGCGGGCTACCCACCCGGTGTCTTCTCCATCGTGCACGGCGCGAAGCCCGCGGTGGACGCGCTGGTGGAGCACCCGGACGTGAAGGCGCTGGCCTTCGTGGGCTCCACCCCGGTGGCGCGGCACCTGTACGCGGAAGGAAGCCGCCACGGCAAGCGCGTGCTGGCGCTGGGCGGCGCGAAGAACCACCTCATCGTCGTGCCGGACGCGGATCCGGACCTGACGCCGCAGGCGGTGGTGGACTCGTTCACCGGCTGCGCGGGTCAGCGCTGCATGGCCGCCAGCGTGATGCTCGCGGTGGGCAACGTGCAGCCGCTGGTGGAAGACATCGTCAGGCGCGCCGCGCGGCTGGAGCCCGGCCCGGGCATGGGCGCGCTCATCGACCGGGGCGCGGTGGACCGGCTGGAGACGGCCATCGCGAAGGCGAAGGCGGACGGGGCGCTGGTGCTCCTGGATGGTCGCGGGCGGCGCCCCACGGGGGAGCTCTACACGCACGGGAACTGGCTGGGGCCCACGGTGCTGGACGGCGTGCGGCCGGACATGGAGGCCGCGCGGCTGGAGCTGTTCGGCCCGGTGCTGTCCATCGTGCGGGTGACCACGCTGTCGGCGGCGCTCGCGGTGGAGAACGCGTCCCCGTACGGCAACGCGGCGTCCATCTTCACCACCAACGGCGCGGTGGCGCAGACGGTGGTGGAGGGCGCGAAGGCCGGCATGGTGGGCGTCAACGTGGGCGTGCCGGTGCCACGCGAGCCCTTCTCCTTCGGCGGCACGGGCGAGTCGAAGTTCGGCCACGGTGACATCACCGGGCCGTCCAGCCTCGACTTCTGGAGCCACCGCAAGAAGGTGACGCGCAAGTGGTCCGCGCGCTCCGACGGCTCGTGGATGAGCTGACCCTCTTTCGCTTCCCCGAAAACCTTCCAGGACTTCCCCGCGCCCGACAGGAGGGCGCTTCCATGGCTGACAAGAAGCCCGTCAATCACATCCGTCTCACCTCGCACCCGGACCTCCAGGCGCCAGGGGTGCCCCTGCGCTGGGGCGAAACGGAGCCGCTGCGGCGCGGCCCCGTGGTGGCCACGATGTCCGACGCCGGCAACCGCAACGTCATCGGCACGCACTCGGGCGCGTACGCCATCTACCGCGCGCTGGCGGTGTCCGCGGGCAAGCTGCCGCAGGACCACAAGGCGGACCTGACCAACACGTCCCCCGCCGCGCAGGTGGGCCCGTATCCGTCGTGGAGCGACCCCAAGCGCATCGTGTCGCTGGACCCCTGGGGCGCGGTGGCGTCGCAGGTGTTCCGCGCGTACGCCGAGCAGGGCGTGGACTACCGGCCCACCATCGCCGTCACCCGGGCCCACATCAACATGCCGGAAGTACGCGACGCGATGCTCGCGGGGCGCCTCAAGGTGGACGGCGACCTGGTCGCGGCCAACGGCGACATCAAGGTCGTGAAGGCCGCGGTGGAGCCCGTCTGGTATCTGCCGGGCATCGCGGAGCGCTTCGGCCTCACGGAGGGCGCGCTGCGCCGGGGCCTCTTCGAGCACACCGGCGGCATGTACCCTGAGCTCATCACCCGCCCGGACCTGCACGTGTTCCTGCCGCCCATTGGCGGGCTGTCGCTGTATGTGTTTGGCGACATCGCGAGGCTGGCGGACAAGGACGTCCCGCTGGCGGCGCGCGTCCATGACGAGTGCAACGGCTCCGACGTGTTCGGCAGCGACATCTGCACGTGTCGCCCGTACCTGGTGCACGGGATTGAAGAGTGCGTGCGGATGGCGCAGCAGGGCGGCGTGGGGCTCATCGTGTATCACCGCAAGGAGGGCCGGGCGCTGGGCGAGGTGACCAAGTTCCTGGTCTACAACGCGCGCAAGCGGCAGGAGGGCGGCGACTCCGCGGCCACGTACTTCCACCGCACGGAATGCGTGGCGGGCGTGCAGGACATGCGCTTCCAGGAGCTGATGCCGGACGTGCTGCACTGGCTGGGCATCACGCGCATCCACCGCTTCGTGTCCATGAGCGACATGAAGCACGACGCCATCGTGCGCTCGGGCATTGAAATCCTGGAGCGCGTGCCCATCCCGGACGGACTGATTCCAGCCGACGCGCGGGTGGAGATGGAGGCGAAGAAGGCGGCGGGCTACTTCACGCGCGGACCGGTGGCGGACGCGGGGGCGCTGGCGCAGGTGAAGGGACGGGACCTCGATGCTTGACGCGATCCGGGTGCGGGAGGTGTCCCCCTCGGTGGCGTGGCTGCGCAGCCCGGCGGCCATCCGCGAGCGGTGTCACCAGGTGTTGGACCTGGGCCTGGCCGGAAGGCTGGAGTACTTCCGGGTGGAGCCCTCAAGGCTGCCGACGGTGGTGGACCGGGTGCTGGCGGTGACGCATGAGGCGTATCCCCGGCTGGACATCCCGGTGCACAGCCGCTGGAGGCACTTCGACGCGGGCGGGGTGTCCCGGCTCGCGCAGCTGGAGGCGAAGCTGGCGCCGCTGCCGCCGGAGGAGCGCGCCCGGGCCAAGGTGGACCTGGGGGTGGTGAGCGTGCTGCTCGACGCGGGCAGCGGCCCGTCGTGGCGCTACCAGGAGCGGGGGGGCGCGACGTACGTGCGCTCGGAAGGGCTGGCGGTCGCGTCGTTCCGGATGTTCATGGCGGGAGGCTTCTCGTCGGACCCGGACCGGCCGCTGCGCGCGGACGCGGAGGCGCTGGGCCGGATGACGCGCGAGTCGCTGGAGCGCGGCTTCCAGGTGTCCGCGTCCAACCCGCTGTTCGGGGTGGAGGGCCGGCTGCACCTGCTACGGGAGCTGTCGCGCGTGCTGCCCAGGCCCGGGTCGCTGTTCGACATGCTGGCGGCGCACCGCCGGAGCGTGCGGGCCGCGGAGGTGCTGGGCACGGTGCTGGACGTGCTGGGCCCCATCTGGCCGGGCCGCACGACGTTGGACGGCGTCAACCTGGGCGACGTGTGGGCGCACCCGGCGCTGGGGCCGCCCGACAGCACGGACGCGCTGGTGCCCTTCCACAAGTTGTCCCAGTGGCTGGCGTACTCGCTGGTGGAGCCCCTGGCGGAGGCGGGCGTGGTGGTGACGGAGTTGGACGCGCTCACCGGCCTGCCGGAGTACCGCAACGGCGGGCTCTTCGTGGACCTGGGCGTGCTGGTGCCCCAGGACCCGCGCATGCTGACGGAGGTGTACGACCCCGGTGACGCGCCCATCGTGGAGTGGCGCGCGCTGACGGTGGCGCTGCTGGACCGCGTGGCGGCGCTGGTGCGCGGCCGTCTGGAGTTGAGCGCGGAGGAGCTGCCGCTCGCGAAGGTGCTCCAGGGCGGGACGTGGACGGCGGGACGCCGGGTGGCGGGGGAGCTGCGCCCCGGCGGGGTGCCGCCCATCCGCGTGCGCAGCGACGGCACCGTGTTCTGAAGTTTCAGCAGACAGGCAGCGCTTCGAGCAGGCCCACAGGCCGTCCGGGATGCCCCGGGCGGCGCGAGGAGAACCCATGGACTTCCCCAACTGCACGGTGGTGGATCACCCGCTGGTGAAACACAAGCTGACGGTGATGCGCAAGACGGACACGAGCACGGCGTCCTTCCGGGCGCTGCTGGAGGAGATCTCCCTGCTGCTCGGGTACGAGGCGATGCGCGACCTGAAGCTGCGCGAGGAGGAGATTCAAACGCCCATGGCCCGCACCACCGGCTGGGCGCTGGACGGCAAGAAGCTGGTGCTGGTGCCCATCCTGCGCGCGGGGCAGGGCATCCTGGACGGGCTGCTGCAACTGGTGCCGTCCGCGCGCGTGGGCCACATCGGCCTGTACCGCGACCCGGAGTCGCTGGGCGCGGTGGAGTACTACTACCGCGTGCCGGCCGACCTGGAGGACCGGGACGTCATCGTGTGCGACCCGATGCTCGCCACGGGCAACTCCGCGGTGGCCGCGCTCCAGCGGGTGAAGCGCAGCCGCCCCGGAAGCCTGCGCTTCGTGTGCCTCTTGGCCTGTCCGGAAGGACTGACGAACCTGCGCGAGCACCACCCGGACGTGCATGTCTTCACCGCCGCCATCGACGACAAGCTGGACTCACACGGCTACATCCTGCCGGGCCTGGGAGACGCGGGAGACCGCCTGTTCGGCACCAAGTAGCGCGCCACGAGACGTCCGTATAAACATTCTATACATGATTTTCTTGGTTGACGGGAAGAGCTGATTCACGTCTTCTCGTCGCATGAAGATTGCTCGTGCGCTCCCCGCGCTGCTGCTCCTCTCCTGTGGCGAGGGCGTTTCCCCCGAGGCCGAAGGTGTCACCCCCGCCGCGCAGGAGCAGGCGGCGGACACCTTCGTGCTGCGTCAGACGAAGCCGACGGCGGCGAACACCGGCGCGGGGGTCATCCGCGCCTATCCGACGAAGGTCATCAACGGCGACGTCACGTTGAGCACGGCCGGGCAGCGGCTGGAGGACACCGTTGTCCACGGTCGGGTGTTCATCAAGGCGGCCAACACGGTGGTGAGCAACTGCGTGGTGGACGGCGGGCCCGCGATGACGGGGGGCGGCTCCATCATCCAGATTGGCACCGGCGGCACGAACGCGCGCATCGAATACACCACCGTGCGCGCGGCGAACCCGACCTATTGGGTGAACGGCATCGGCCAGCGCAACTACACGGCCTACCGGGTGAATGTGTCCGGCGTGGTGGATGCCTTCTCCGTGGCGCCCGCGACGGCGAACACCCCCGTCAACGTGTCCATCCAGGGCAGCTACGGCCACGACCTGGTGCACTTCTCGCCGGACCCCAACCACCCGGGCACGGATTCGCGCACGCACAACGACGTGCTCCAGTCGCACGGGGGCACCGGGCTGGAGGTGATTGGCTCCAACTTCTCCGCCTACCACGACCCGACGATGGGGACGCTGCCCACGCCGAACCCGAAGAAGCAGATCGCCGCGATGATGATCAACACCATCGTCGGGCCCTCGGCGGGCCTGAAGATTGAAGACAACTGGTTCGGCGGCGGCGTGTATTGCATCAACGGCGGCGGCGCGTCCGGCGGTGGCGGCACGTTCCTGCGCAACAGGTTCGACCGGGGCTCGGCGTCCCCGGCGAATCCGGATGAGTCCTACACGCTGGTGTTCGACAGCACGTTCGCGCAGACGTCCACGGGCAATGTCTATGAAGACAACGGGCATCCCGTGAAGGTGCGGACCGGTTACTGATGCCGTGCCGGGCGCCCATCCAGGCCTCCCGGCCGGGGATGTGGCGGGATGGGTGCCCGGGTTTTTTCAACACGGTTTCCGGGCCCCGGCCCGACACGGAGGACGCATGACGCGGCGAGCGTGGCTGGCGGGACTTTCCCTGATGGGGCTGCTGGGGTGCGGGGGCTCCGTGGACGATGCGGGCCTTGCTTCACCGTCGGTGGAGAGCACGGCGCAGGAGATCCTCGGCGGCTCCGTCGCGGCCCGGCACCAGCTCCCCTACCAGGTCCGCATCATGGTGCAGGGCGTGTTCACCTGTGGTGGGACGCTCACGAAGGCAGGCTGGGTCGTCACCGCGGCCCATTGTGTCGAGGGCATCGCTCCCAGTGCCATCCGGGTCATCGCGGGGGACCTGCTGCTGAGCACGCTGGAGGCCGATGAGCAGGTGCGCCTGGTGGTCCGCAAGGTCGTGCATCCGTCCTACGTCGCCCTCGACGCCCTCCATGACGTGGCCCTGCTCCAGTTGGCGCAGCCCTTCAATCTGTCGGCGGCGGTGCAGCCCCTGGCGCTGCCCGTCGGGCCCGCACCCCTGGGGCTGCATACGGCGAGCGGGTGGGGCGCCACCCAGACGGGGCCCACGTCCAATGCGCTCAAGTACACGAGCCTGAAGGTCGTCGGTCCGGCGAACTGCCAGGCGCTGGTGGGAAGCGGCCATGTCCCGAGCGCGCAGTTGTGCGCGACGCCTCCCAACATCAACACCAATGTCTGTCAGCGCGACGATGGCGGTCCGCTGGTCTGGGGCGGGCGGCTGTATGGGATTCTGAGCTGGCACGGCAGCAGCCAGTGCGACACGTTCTCCGTGTTCGCCAACGTGTTCACCTACGTGCCCTGGATCCAGTCGTATACGGGCTAGCGGAAGTCTTTCGGCTATCGTCCGGGACATGCGAATGCTTGTCCCGATGATGCTGGCCCTGTGCGTGGGGTGTGTCTCTCCGTCCGCGCGAACGGAAACCGCCGCGGCCCCGGATGCCACCGCGCAGGCTCCGGCGCCCGCCGTCTCCGAACCGGCTCCGGACGCCGCCGCTCCCGCGCCTCCGGGGTACACCGCCTGTGGGTGCGGCTGCTGCGGGGGCGCCGAACCGCAGGTCAAATGCCTTGGAACCCAGGCGGAACTCGAGAAGGTCATCGCCAAGGACAAGGCCGACGCGAAGTCGCCGGACTGCGCCATGGCGGGATGCACCGTCCCGACGCGGTACCAGCTCTGCGACGCGCCGTGATGCAGTGGGTCAAGAGGCCCCGACGCGCGCTTTCACCTCGCGGCTCTTGAGAACCGGGAAAGACGGGTTTTAAAATATATCCGTCTAAACGTTTTTTACCCTTCCCGGGAGTCCAGGCATGCGCGCGTCGTGGCGGTCCACCCTGATGACGGTGATGTTGGGCGCGGTGTTCGCGGAAGGTGTCGCGGTGGCCGAGCAGGCGCCGTCCCCGGCTCCCGACGCCCAGCGCGCGGAGGAGGGTGCGCAGCGTTGGACGGAGGCGCTGTCCACGGGCGAGGGCACGGGCGAGCTCGTGAGCACGCGGGACGGGCTGCTGTACGAACCCAACGCGGTGATGCGCCGGCCCGAAGGGTTGAGCCGGCTCACGGGCCTCTTCACGTTCCCGGCGCGCACGCTGGAGCAGCCCGTGGACACGTTCCGTCCGCGCATCCAGGCGACGCAGTCCCCGGGCATGGGCGTGGAGGTGGACGTGCGCGTGCGCGTTCCTGGCGGGGCCTGGAGCGAGTGGCGCACCGGGACCGAGGGCGAGGCCGTCCGGCTGCCCCGCTCCGGCACGGAGGTGCAGGTGCGGCTGGCGCTGGTGGCGGACGAGCGCGGCCGGGGCCCCGTGGTGCGGGAGGTGGGGCTGGAGGGCTGGCGCGAGGGGACGGGCGCGGAGGAGGGACTCCAGACGCTGGCGCCCCTGAGCTACCGCGTCTACGCCACGCGCGAGGGATTGGTGGGTGGCACGACGGCGAACGGGCACGTCATCAAGACCAACGACCGGTTCGTGGCGCTGCCGTCGCGGCGGGGGCTCGCGTCCAACGGGGGCTCCGAGTACCAGGTGCGCGTCTGTTATTCGAAGACGGCGAAGTGCACGACGACGTCCGTGTGGGACGTGGGGCCCTGGAACACGAAGGACGACTACTGGAATCCCTCCAGCGTGCGGGAGATGTGGAAGACCCTGCCGCAGGGCAAGCCGGAGGCGCAGGCGGCGTACCAGGACGGCTTCAACGGCGGGTTGGATCAATTCGGGCGCCGGCCGGCGAACCCCGCGGGCATCGACCTGGCGGATGGGACGTTCTGGTTGGACCTGGGGATGACGAACAACGACTGGGTGGACGTGACGTACCTGTGGACGTCCGGCGGGGGCACGCCCACGGGCCTGGTGGTGGACAGCAACAACGCGAACAACGACCAAGCGAAGGGTTACATCCAGCTGACGGGTTCGAGCTGGGCGTCGTCCACGAACGTGGCGGGCTACTACGGCAGCAGCTACCTGGTGTCCCCGGGCGCTGCGGTGTCGGAGCCGGCGACGTTCTGGTTCTACCTGTCGGCGGCGGGCACGAAGACGGTGGATGCGTGGTGGACGGCGGCGACGGACCGCTCGACGGCCGCGCCCTTCATCGTCGTGAACGCTGCGGGCACGCAGCTGGCGAACGTGAAGGTGAACCAGCAGCTCAACGGCGCCCGGTGGAACACGCTGGGCACGTGGAGCTTCCCGGCGGGCTGGAACAAGGTCCAGTTGAGCCGGTGGGTCACGGCCGGCACCTACGTCGTCGCGGACGCCATCCAGGTCCGGTAGAACGCCGGACCGTCCCCGAGAAAGACCTCCATGGCCTTGCGCACCGTGATTCCTCCTCCGCTGGAGGAGCCCCAGCTCTACACCGACCTGGCTTTCTGGTGGCCGCTGTTCTCGCCTCCGGAGGAGTACGTGGAGGAGGCGGAGGACCTGCTCGGCATCCTGCGCACGGCGGCGGAAGGGCCGGCGGAAACGATGCTGGAGCTGGGCGCGGGCGGTGGAAGTCTGGCCTTCCACCTGAAGACACACTTCAGGCTGACGCTGACGGACCGCGCGCCGGAGATGGTCGCGGTGAGCCGCGCCGTCAATCCCGAGTGCGAGCACCGGGTGGGGGACATGACGTCCCTGCGGCTGGGGCGCACGTTCGACCGGGTGATGGTGCACGACGCCATCATGTACGCGGCGGATCGGGACTCGGCTCGGGCGACGGTCCAGACGGCGGTGGCGCACTGCCGGCCGGGCGGCGCGGTGGTGCTGATTCCGGACTTCGTGCGGGAGACCTTCGAGCCCGTCACGGAGTCAGGGGGGCACGACTCGCCGGACGGGCGGGGGATGCGCTACCTGATGTGGACGTGGGATCCGGATCCGGAGGATGAGACCTTCGAGACCGCGTTCGCGTACCTGCTGCGTGAAGCGGATGGCACGGTGAGCATGTCGCAGGAGCGTCACTGTTTCGGGCTGTTCCGCCGCGAGGACTGGCTCACGTGGATGCGGGAGGCGGGGTGTCCCGCGACGACCCGGCGCGACCCCTGGAACCGCGAGGTCATCATCGGGGTGAGGGAGTCCGGTGGCGGCGGGTAGGCGACGCGCGGGCCTCGTGTCCGCGCTCCTGTTGTGGCTGGTGCCGTCCTGGGTGGCCGCCGCGCCCGCGCGTGTGGAGCTTGTCTTTGGCGGGGATGTGATTCCGCACGGCGAGGTGAAGTCGGTGGCGCGGGCGCATGCGCGCACCGGGGCGGTGCCTCCGGGTGGAGGCGCGGCGCCGTCGCTCAATCACGAGGGCTGGGACCACGTCTTCGGCCCGCTGTCGGACGTGCTGCGCACGGCGGACGTGGGCGTGGTGAACCTGGAGACGCCGGTCACCGACGAGCGCAAGGCGTTCACGGAGGAGCTGGTCTTCAACGCGCCGCCGGCGATGGTGCAGGCGCTGGTGGGGGCGGGCGTGAAGGTGGTGTCCACGGGCAACAACCACGCGCGCGACCAGCACGTGGAGGGAATGGTGGAGACGCTGCGCCACCTGGACGCGGTGGGGCTGCGGCACACGGGCACGGGGGCCACGCGCGACGCGGCCTGGGTGCCGGCGTTCATGGAGGTGCGCGGGGTGCGGTTGGGCTTCCTGTCCTTCACGCGCAGCCTGAATGGCTTCAGCAACCCGAAGGACGCGAACGCGCCGCACGTGGCGCTGGTGCCCTATCCGGAGCACGCCTCGCGGCGGGGGCTGAGTGAGAAGGAGGCGCTGGAGTTGGTGCGCGCGGCGGCGGCGAAGTGCGACGCGCTGTTCGTGATGGGGCACTGGGGGCGCGAGTACACGGACACGCCGCACCCGCTGGACCGGGCGCTGGGGCAGGCGTTGCTGGAGGCCGGGGCGTTGGCGGTCATCGGGCACCATCCGCACGTGCTCCAGCCGCTGGAGGCGTACACGACGAAGTCCGGCCGCAGGGGACTCATCGCGTACTCGCTGGGCAACCTGGTGGCGAACCAGGGGCGGTTCTACAAGCACGCGCCGGGCAGGTCGGGCACGGACGGGGACAAGCGGGACTCGCTGCTGCTGCGCGTGGGGGTGACGCGCGCGGAGCCAGGGGCCCAGGTGTCGCTGGCGGACGTGGCGGTGCTGCCGGTGTGGATTGAGAACAACGCCTCCGGACGCAAGGCCCGCGCGAAGCGGAACATCCAGCCGGTGCTCATCGACCGTGAGGTGGAGGAGGTGTCCCGGAGGTTGGCCGCGCTGTCCCTGCGCGGCGGGAGCCCGGACAAGGCGGCTCGGGCGGAGAAGGTGGCCCTGGAGCAGCGGCTGGCGAGCGCCCGGTATCGCCGGGAGCGCATCCTGCGCATGCTGCCCGCGGAGTTCCGCGTGGCCTCGCCGGAGCTGCGGCGGCGCGCGGATGTGACGGCGCTGACGGTGCCGTAGCGTCAGCTCACCGGCACGCGGGCGATGAGTTCCGCGAGCTGATCGCGGCAGGTGACGCAGCGCTGGCGGAAGTCCTCGCTGAGGTCCGTGGAGGCGATGAGCGTGTCCCAGTAGGCCCGTGCGTGACGGGCTGCGTCCGACCAGACATCCAGGTTGTTGGCATTCGGCGGCGCGGGGCGGAAAGCTCGCTCGACGAGGTGCGCGCCATCGGGTGCGAAGACCATGGGCAACATGTCGTAGATGGGCGCGAGCTGAAACATGCGCTCCTCGATGCCCGAGAAGAAGGAGACATTGCCAAGGTGCCGGTCGGTGTTGCCAATCAGTTGCCCGAAGGTGTCAAGCCAACGGACCCGGCGGGTATCCTCCGGGGACAGGCGCTGGTCGGCGAGCAGGCGCAAGGCGACGTCGGTCCAGTTACCGCCCGAACCTACGTATTCGTTGTCGATGACCCGCAGGGACATCATGGCGCGCCTCCCTCCGACGCCCACCCGGTCAAAGCGCTCGACCTCCAGGAACCGGTACGTTCCCAGGTCGAACCACCAGGCCTGTGCCGCGTCGAATCCCGCCGCGCGGACCGCCTCCAATGCCAGGGCTTCGCACGCAAGCAGGTCCCGCCAGCGCTGCCCGGCACTGCCTGAGCTTGCGTCCGCGAACTTCACGAGCAGATGGCGGCCTCCTCCACGGATGACGAACTTGGGTTGCTCGCCCGCGGCCGAGGAGCCCGAGCCTTCCGCGAGGAAGGTGTGGACCCTCTTTGGATAGCTGTCGCGGCTGACCTCCGCGCTGCCGTGAATCATCTCGTTGAGCACCTGGCCCAGATGGCGGCTCAAGGACTCCTGGCCCAGGATGAGGTTTCCCACGCAGTCCTCGCCGCGCCGGGCCAGGGCGATGATCACATGATCATTGCTCCAGTCCTCCGTGCGCGGAGGCAGGCCCAGGTCGGGATGCCGCTCACGGAAGCTCCGCCCCATGTATCCCTGCGGCCGCATCTCTTCCAGGAAGGGGGGCAGCCCGTCGAAGGCTTCTTCCCCTCCCAACCTGAACTCGAGCGAGCAGCCTCCCGTGGCAAGGAGGTGGAGTGTCGCCGCCTGCCAGAAGTCACCGGCATCGTTCACGCTGTAGAGCGGGATGGATGAACCCAGGTTCGGCAGGCTGCGGCTTCGGAGTGGCTCGGCCTTGGGTGCTTCTTCGATGCGTTGGCTCTGCTCGCCCAGGGTCTTGAGCCCGTCCTTGAACTGTCGCCACAGGGCAGGCGGCGAAGCACCGAAGTGCTTCTCGAACTTTTCCAGAGGCATGGCGCGCAGGCGCCCAAGGCGTTCCAGCAGTTCAGCGACGAAGGGACGGTCAGAAGGCGCCATGACGGGGTGGGTAAATAGATAAGCCCGCCGAGGGATATTTCAAACCCTTATGATTATTGGAGTTTCCTGTCTTCAGACGCTCAGGGTTTGCGTGGCGCCTCGTTCAACTCCCGCAGGGAGACGAGCCGGTCCAACAGCGGCCCGCCCAGCTTCCTCCGGGCGATGCGCTGCGATGGATAGATGCCCCGGTGCCCGGTGAGCAGGTACGCCACCGTGGCGACGATGGCCACGTGGGGCAGCACCGCGCCGCCCACCAGCTCCACCGCCATCAATGACAGGGCCAGGGGCGTGTTCGCCGCCGCCGCGAACAGCGCCGCCATGCCCACCGCCGCGCCCAAATCCACCGGCAAACCCAACAACCGCGCAAGCACGTTGCCCAGCGCCGCCCCGATGAAGAACAGCGGCGTCACCTCACCGCCCAGGAACCCCGCGCCCAGCGTCACCACCGTGAACACGAGCTTCCACGCGAACGCGTCCCCCGGCAGTGACACGTCCTGGAACGCGCGCAGGATGCCGGGCACGCCCAGGCCCAGGTATTCGTCCGTCCCCGCCAGCTTCCACAGCGCCACCACGCCCAGGCCGCCCAATGCCATGCGCAATGGCAACCACGGCACCCGGCGCTCCAAAAGCTTCTTCAGCCCGTGCGTGCCTTCAATGAAGGCCACCGCCACCAGCGCCACCGCCGCCGCGAACACCAGCCACTTGCCCAGCACCGGCAGCGTCAACGCCAGCGCCTGCGGCGTGGGATAGGCCGTGTGGTGGATGCCCAGCCCCCGAGTCACCAGGTCCCCCACCACCGCCGCGGTGAGCGCGGGCAGGAGCGCCTCGTAGCCCAGCCGGCCCACGCACACGACCTCCAGCCCGAACACCGTCCCCGCCAGCGGCGTGCCGAACACCGAACCGAAGCCCCCCGCGATGCCCGCCGCCAGCAGCTCGCGCCGCGTGTCCGGCGCCACGCGGAAGCGGTGGGCAAGCTGGTCCGCGAGGCTCGCGCCCATCTGCACCGCCGTGCCCTCGCGCCCCGCGCTCCCGCCGAACAGGTGCGTGAGCACCGTGCCCACCAGCACCATGGGCGCCATGCGCAGGGGAATCACCGCGTCCCCCTCATGCACCGTGTCCAGCACCAGATTGTTGCCCCCCCGGATGGACGCGCCCCACCGGCCGTACACCGCGCCCAGCACCAGCCCCGCCACCGGCAGCGCGTACACCAGCGCCCCGTGTGCCAGCCGGAACGCCGTGGCCCACTCCAACAGCGCCAGGAACACCGCCGACGCCACGCCGCACACACCGCCCACCACGCCGCCCAGCAGCAGCCACTGTCCCAGCGCTCGGGTGCTCCGCGGAAGGTTCACGGCCGGAGAGTCTAGGCGCGGCGCGGCAACCCCGACCGGGAAGTTCTTCACCTCCGCTCAAACACAGACAGCGGATTCTTCCAGTCAGACGGGGTTCGCCAGCCCTGAAACATGATGAAACAACGCGTCAATACGGAGCGACGCGTCATCGTGAGGACAGACACCCACTCCTCTGACGCGTCATGGCGGAATTCATGCTCAACCAGTAATGCTGGTTGTGGAGCTATTTCGGGTCTGGGTGGTGATTCCAGAATCAAACCCGTGTACCTTGCGCCGCCTCTCCCCGTGCAGGGGAGAGACCCCCTACCTCCTCAGGAGCCGGTATGTCCGTTCGTCGCAGCGGGCTGTCCCTCGCCGCCGTCCTCGCCGCCACCACGTTGGGTGGAAGCGCGATGGCCAGCACCATCAACCAGAACACGTCGTGGACCATCAACCGTTCGGCGTCTCAGACGTACCGGGTGGTGGCGTACGGCGACTCCATCTTCGCCGGCTACAACGGTGGCATCGGCAGCGTGGCGCGCCGTGGCGCCCCGGTGGTGGAAGGTGAGTACGCGGCGAAGAAGTGGGGCACGAACGTGGAGGTCATCCGCCGCACGAAGTCCGGTGCGAAGGCGGACGACATCTACAACAACAAGATCGTCGCGGACCGTTCGTACATGCAGACGGCCAACACGCGCGTCGTGATGTTCGAGATGTGCGGCAACGACTACCTGCAGGCGCGCAGCGCGTTCACGGACCAGACGGGCACGTGCAACTACAGCGGCCTGCAGGCGGCGCTGACGGCGTGCACCACGTACATGGAGCGTGGCATGCAGGCCATCAACCAGTACGCGACCAGCGCCAAGGTCAAGGTCATCTCCAACATCTACTACCCCGGCTTTGACGCGGACAACGTGCTGACGGCCTGCACGGACTCGGCGACGGGGCAGAAGGTGAACAAGCAGACCTACTTCCTGCCGCTCCTGGCGCGCAGCAACTGGCGCGCCTGTAACCTGGCGTCGAAGTACGGCTTCCAGTGCGCGGACTCCTTCGCGGAGATGATGGCGGCGGACTACGACCGCAACGGCGACGGCCAGGTGGACTCCGCGGCGATCGCCTACCGCGCCGGTGAGACCGAGGACGCGTACGTGCAGCGCATCAGCGTCACCCTGCGCAGCACGCTGCGCGACGCGAACCTGCACCTGGCGAACGCGAGCACCAGCTTCGACTACATCCAGTCCGACAACACGCACCCGACGTACACGGGCTCGACCATCAGCGTGAACATCTTCTCCGGCTCCGGCTCCGGTTCGGCCGCGCCGGGCTACACGGACGCGCAGATCGTCAACGGCAAGAACCCGGACTGGAACAAGTTCGGCCACGAGCGCATGGGTTGGACGATCTCCAACTTCGATCCCGCGACGCCGTGAGTTGATGCCGCAGCCGTAGTGCCCAGGGCCTCCGACCTGTCATTGGGTCGGGGGCCTTGTCATGTCCGGAGGCTTCATGAAGACCTGTTGATGGGTCGCGCTGCTGCTCACGGTGGGGTGCGCGACGCCGCGCGTGGTGCATCTGGACACGGGGCAGGGAGAGCCCATCGCGTACACGCCCGCGTCGCCCGCTCCGGTGGAGCTTGACGAAGAGGTGTTCCGGCAGGCGGTCGCGCAGCTGGTGCTCGACATGCGGCTGGATGTGGCGTCCGGACGGCATGTGTTGCTGGCTTCGGCGGGTGGGGTCGTGGATGGCGTCCGGGGCACGACGTCCGAGCGGATCTGTGGAGGGCTGGAGGCGCGGGATGCGTGTCTGGGCCTCTTGGGGCGCGGGTTCGCGTCCGGTGCGATGGAGCGGCGCATGATGGCGCTCTCCTTCGCGCTCGACACGGTCTGGGAGGGCGTCGCGGACGTCATCCAGGACCTGATGGATCCGGCGGCGCTGCGCACGATGGTCACCGCGACGGTGGGCAGCGCGCTGGTGATGCTGGTCATGCCCGAGCCCATCACGAAGATCGTCGCGCTGGCGCTGACCGCGTCGTTGATCGCGTATCTGGGCGCGGGGCCCGTGTGGAACCTGGGCCAGGGCTTCCTGAAGTTGATGGACGAGTCCGACGCGGCCCGGAGTCATGAGGAGCTGAAGGAGGTGGGGCACCGGTTCGGAAGGGTGCTGGGGAGCAACGGGGCGCGGGTGTTGGTCATCGTCGCGTTGACGGCGATGGGCGGGAAGAACGCGCTGGCCGCGCAGGGGCCCAGGATGCCGGGCTTCGCGCAGGCGGCGGCGCGGGCGGAGGTCGAGGGCGGGTTCCAACTGGCGAGGGTCTTCTCGGGGGAGGTGAGGTCCCTGTCCATGCCGGCGGCCGGGGTGCTGAACATCACGCTCGCGCCTACGGCGGTGGCCGCGGTCGCGATGGGACCCGGGGGCGGGATTCAAGGGGACCCCGATGGGGATGTGCATCACATCTGCACGGACAAGAATGAGGTGTCCGATGCGTCAGGTGGGCCGTGGACGCCCCGCTACGAGGAGTTCTTCGAGCAGGCCGGGATGTCGCTGAGTGACGCCGCGAACAAGGTGCGTATCAAGGGGCACCGAGGGCCGCATTCACGGGAGTACCATGCGACGGTCTTCGAGAGGCTCGGGCTTGCCATGAAGGGCTGCGAAGGGATCGCGCAATGCAGGGCTGCGTTGGTCCAGGAGTTACAGAAGATCGCGCTCGACCTCATGACGTCTGGTAGCAATCTTCGGCGCTTCGTCACGAAGGAGTGACCGCATGGCACAACGATTCTTTTCGCTGACGGAGGATGTCTATGTCCCAGGTCGCTGGTACTTGCGTGACCCCATCAGTGATGATGCCAAAGAGCCGCGTAGCATCTGGCGGTTCACCCAAGGACAGCGGGTCGAGGCTGGTGGCCGGTTGACGGTTCCGTTCAGGCGTCCCGGTGGGGAACTTGATTTCACTGCCGCAGGAGCCGCGTCGACACCCGTTGTCAGTGCTCGGGTCGCGGCAGTGCTTGAAAGGCTGGCCCCCGACGACGTGCAACTCCTTCCGGTCGATATCGCAGGTACGAGCGAGCCCTTCTCTCTGCTTGTCGTCACGAAGCTGATCGACTGTGTCGATGACAAGGCATGTCAGGCGGTGGAGCGCTGGCTTCCAGAGGACGGTCGCCCGGACAGGGTGGGGGAGTATCGAGCTGTCTATGGCCTTCGTATTGATCCTGCGCGGGTCCGGGGAGCCCGGGTCTTCCGCCTGTGGGGCTGGACCCTGCCTATCGTCGTTGATGAGGAGATCAAGGAGGCATTGGAGCAGGCGGGCCTCTCAGGGGGAAAGTTCGAGGAAGTCTGACGGTGAAGATGCGGCGCTTCTTTGACTTGAAGAGCGACGTGGACGTTCCAGGCCGCTGGTACCTCTCGGATCCAACGGGCCTGTCGGGAGAGGAGATTGACGACATCTGGCGATTCACGGACGGCCGTCCGGTCGAGGTTCATGAACGGATGCGGCTTCCCCTCTTCAAGCCGGGCAAGCCGACCGACATCGAGTTCGCAGGAGCGGGGCAAACCACCGTTGTCAGCGCGCGGGTTGCCTCTGTGTTTCGAGAGATGGCGCCAGATGATGTTCAACTCTTCCAGGTCGAAGTCGAAGGCGAGGTCGGGCCCTACTTCGTGCTCAACGTCATGCAGACGCGTCGCTGCATCGACGACGCCGCCTGCGAGGAAGCACGGCTGTGGATGCCGGAGGATGGCTGAAGAATCCCCTCATCTGAATCAGATAAGTCCGAAGGCATCTCGGAACACGGCGTGCTCGCGGACGAGTTGCCCGAAGCGCTCCACCAAAGGGCGGAGTCGTTCATCGCTCATGCGTGGCATGGCCATGAAGTAATAGGTGCCCTGAGTGAAAAGCGAGTGGGTGCGCTTCTTCACGGTGTTCACCTTCAGATGCTTGTCATAACCAAGCGCCTCGCCCGCAGCCCCTGCGCCAATGCGCTGATGAGCAGCAGCCTGTCTCTGCGCTCCGGGGTCTTCACGCGCACCTGCTTGAGGCCCATTCCGAACTTGAGGTCCTTCACGTCCCGGAACGTCTCCTCGATGGTGAATCTCCGGGCGTGGACGTCCAGCACTTCCTGGGCGGTGGCTTCGGTGAAACTGGTGGCCAGACACCAGGAGTCCTTCATGCCCTTACGTTTCACACACACCACGGACCCCACCTGCGCCATGGCCGCAGTGACGCGTGCACTCCGGAGCACCTTCGCGCGTCCGCCTTCCGGTACCCACTCGGCCGCGGGCTTCGTCTCTGACTCCTCGGACGTGACGAGCACGTCCGCGCGGAATCGCACCACGTACTCGAAGCCCAGTTGCCGCAGGAGCGCGTAGAACTTCGCATCCGCGAAGCCCCGGTCCGCCACGATGGTGACTTTCACGTGCAAGGCAATCACCTCGCGCAGCCGCTGAAGGTAACCGTCCGGCCAGTGACGTGCCGGGACGCTTGAAGACAGGCCCCGGCCGTGCTCGGCGAGCGCCGCGAGGAGTGAGCTGTTCAGGGACTGGGCTGGAGGGGTGACTCGGGCGGGTCGGCGGTGC
>NZ_RAWI01000659.1 GCF_003612125.1 Corallococcus praedator | reverse complement strand
GCTGGGGTTGTGTGCGGGAGCGGGCATCCGGCGTCCGGGCGCCTGGGGGAGGGTGGCACCCGGGAGCGTGCGGACGCAGACAAGGGGCATGAGGAAGAGCCCGAACCATGATCCGCACCCCCTGGTCCAGGTCGAGCACTACGAGCGCTACGTGGGCGCGGAGGTGGTGGAGCGCATCCTGGAGAAGGCCCGGCCGCTGCAGGATCTGCGGGTCGCGCACGTGAACTCCACGTACTACGGCGGCGGGGTGGCGGAGCTCTTGTCACCGCTGACGCTGTTGATGAACAGCGTGGGCATGGTCATGGAGTGGCGCGCCATCCAGGGCCCGCCGGACTTCTTCAACATCACGAAGAAGATGCACAACGCGTTGCAGGGCGCGGACATCCACCTGACGCCGATGAAGGCGAACATCTACGAGGAGGTCGTCTACGAGAACGCGGTGCGCAACCGGTTGGACCACGACCGGGTGATCATCCATGATCCGCAGCCGCTGCCCATCGTGCGGCACAGCCGCAAGCGCGGGCCGTGGATCTGGCGCTGCCACGTGGACCTGTCGCGCCCCAACCCCGCGCTGTGGGCGTACCTGAAGCCCTTCGTGGAGCAGTACGACGCGACGGTGATGAGCATTCCGGAGTACGCGCGCGAGTTGGGCGTGCCGCAGCTGTTCTTCATGCCGGCCATCGACCCGTTCTCCATCAAGAACCGGGAGATGAACGACGCGGAGATGGACGAGCGGCTGGCGCACCACCGCATCCCCACGGACCTGCCGCTGGTGGTGCAGGTCTCGCGCTTCGACCGGTGGAAGGACCCGGAGGGCGTGGTGTCCGCGTGGCGACTGGCGCGCAAGCAGACGCCGTGCACGCTGGTGCTCCTGGGCAACATGGCCGCGGACGACCCGGAGGGGCAGGAGGTGTACTCGGAGGTGATGCGGCACCGCGACGAGCGGCTCATCATCCTGAGCCGCGAGGACACGGCGTTGGTGAACGCGCTCCAGCGCCGCGCGGCCGTGGTGGTGCAGAAGTCGCTGCGCGAGGGCTTCGGGCTCACCGTGGCGGAGGCGATGTGGAAGGGCACGCCCGTCATCGGTGGCGACGTGGGCGGCATCCGCCATCAGATTGAGGACGGGCACAACGGCTTCCTGGTGGACTCGGTGGAGCAGTGCGCCGAGCGCATGGCGCAACTGGTTCGGAGTCCGAAGCTGCGCCACCAGATGGGACAGCACGCGCACGAAACGGTGCGCCGCCGCTTCCTGCTCACCCGCTACCTGGAGCAGTACCTGGACCTCTTCAACGCCTTCGAGACCCGCTATCACCTGCGCCCGCTGCCACACCTGACGACGTGAGGACCGGCGTCGTTCGTCCCTGGTGGACCCCGCTTCCCTAGAGCGAGTCGAGGAACGTGAGCAGCGCCGCGCGTTCCCTGGCGGACATGCGCCGCACGGCTTCGCGTGAGGCGGTGGCTTCGCCGCCGTGCCAGAGGATGGCTTCCAGCACGGAGCGGGCCCGGCCGTCGTGGAGCAGGTGCGTGTGACCGTTCACGGTGGCGGTGAGGCCCAGGCCCCAGAGGGGTGGGGTGCGCCACTCGGTGCCGGTGGCCTGGAAGTCGTCGCGTCCGTCCGCGAGCGCTTCGCCCAGGTCATGAAGCAGCAGGTCCGTGTACGGCCAGATGCGCTGGTGCGACAGCTCCGGGAAGCCGGGCAGCTCGCCGGTGACGGTGGTGGGGCGGTGGCAGCCCGCGCAGCCCGCGCGCAGGAAGGCGGCCTTGCCCGTGCGCACGTCCTCGCGTTCCGCGCCCCGGCGCGCGGGCACGGCGATGAGGTGCGAGTAGTCGGAGAGGGTGGCGAGGTTCGTGGCGTCCACCTCGGGCTCGCCGCCGGTGGCGCCCTCCAGGCAGCGCGTCTGCGCGGAGGTGCACGCGGACTGGGGGAACAGCGGCGAGGTGAGGCCCATGTCTCCCAGCAGCGCGCCCGCCGCCTGATGCTCCAGGTCGGGCTGGTTGGCCTTCCAGCCGAAGCGGCCCAGCACCTCACGGCCCTGCTTCACGCTCCACACGCGGTTGGGGCGGCCCCGGATGCCGTCGCCGTCACGGTCGTCGGGGTCCGCCCACGCGAGCAGGGTCGCGTCCGGAATGGCCGCGAGCAGGCCCAGGCCGACCATGGGTTGGGCGATGCGCGGGGACATGCGCACGTCGGGGGCGAGCGGCCCGTAGCCCAGGTCGACCAGTGTGTAGCGTGGGGACTGGAGGCTCACGGAGCTGGCTTCCGTGAGCGTGAGCGCGGGCAGGGATTCGTAGGTGACCTGCACCTGTCCCTCGGCGGGGAGGTCGGCGATGGCGCGGGGCTGGAACTGGTCGCCGTAGGTGGGCTCGGGGAGAGGGGCACCGTGGGAATCGGCGCCGGGCACGGAGAGGCGGATCAGCAGGGGCGCGGGGGCGCGCGCACTTCCCACGACGGGAGCGCCCCGGCCGTTGCCGACGTGGCAGGCGAGGCAGGAGGTGGCGTGGAAGAGCGGGCCCAGGCCATCGCGGTCGCGCTGGCTGCTCGGTGCGGGAACCCAGTCCACCTCGAAGTTGGCTTCGCCCAGGAGGAAGCGCGACTTGCGCTCCACCGTGATGTTCGCGACGGATTGCAGGAAGGCTTCGGGGTCGGTGCGCAACACCGTGGTGGCTCCGCCCATCAGCGCTTCGTCCGGTTCGAGGGGCGCGACTTCCAACGGCACTTCGTCCGGCGTCTCGATGGGGGGCTCGTCCGGAGGC
>NZ_RAWI01000658.1 GCF_003612125.1 Corallococcus praedator | reverse complement strand
CCCAGCATCGTCGCGATTCCCCGCCCCGCGCCCCGCGTCGCTCCAGCAACCAGGGCAATCCGTCCTTCGAGTGGCTTCATGGTGGTCCTCCCTTTCAGCCTCCACCCTGCACGCCCAATCCTGACATCCCCTGTCATGATTGCCGGGCGAAGCTGCGAAGCCCCGTTGATGGAGGACACCCCCTGCGCGCCGACCGACTCGTGCACCTGCTCATGCGTCTGCAGTCCCGCCCCCGGAGCACCGTGGGCGAGCTGGCCCGCGAACTCCAGGTCTCCAGCCGCACCGTGCACCGCGACCTGGACGCCCTGTCCACCGCGGGCATCCCCGTGTACGCCACGCGCGGCGCTTCAGGCGGCGTGGCCCTGATGGAGGGCTGGCGCACGCAGCTCACCGGCCTCACCCGCCCGGAGCTGCAGGCCCTGGCCACCGTGGGAGCCCCAGGCGCCCTGGACGACCTGGGCCTGTCCGCGCCCCTGCGCACGGGGATGGTGAAGCTGGCGGCGGCCCTCCCTGCCCTCCAGCAGCCCGCGCTGGAGCACGCACGACAACGCCTCCACGTGGACGCGTCCGGGTGGTTCACCGGCCGCGAGCCCGTACCGCACCTGGGCACGCTGCGCGACGCCGCCTGGCAGGACCGCCGCGTGTCGCTGAGCTACCAGGACTTCGACGGCGCCAGCTCCCGCCGCGTGGTGGAGCCGTACGGGCTCGTCATCAAGGCGGACCGCTGGTACCTAGTCGCCGGGACGGACAAGGGCCCGCGCGTCTTCCGGGGCGCGCGCATCGGAAGTGTGCGGCTGCATCCCAAGGGCTTCACCCGCCCCGCCCGATTCGACCTGCCCGCGTTCTGGAAGGACTGGTGCGCGAAGTTCGCCGTGGAGCGTCCCCGCTACGACGTCACGCTGCGCTTCACGGCGGAAGGGGAAGCAGCGCTGAAGAAGATGCGTCCCCCGGCCGACGGAGAGCGCCTGACGGCGGCGCCCGCGGCACGCGGTGGGAAGCGCAAGGCGACGTTGGACTTCGAGCGGGAGTCCATCGCGGTCTCCCAGCTGTGCGAACTCGGGGCGGGCGTGGAGGTGCTCGCCCCGGAGTCGCTGCGACAACGACTGGCCGCCCTGGCGGCCTCACTCCAGGCGCTCTACGGCGGCCCCGGAAACAACCCGGGCCGCCGTGCGCGCCGCACCCGCTAGAAGTGCAGCGGGTGGCCCAGCGTGGCCTCGGCGCCCTCGTGCATGATCTCCGAGAGCGTCGGGTGGGCGTGGATGGTGTGCGCCAGCTCCTCGGTGGTGATCTCCAGCTTCATGGCGACGCAGGCCTCGGCGAGCAGCTCCGTGGCGTGCGGCCCGATGATGTGGATGCCCAGCACCTCGTCGTACTTGCGGTCCGAGACGATCTTGATCATGCCGATCGACTCGTTGGAGATGGCCGACTTCGTCACGGCGCCGAAGGGGGCGATGCCCACCTTCACGTCGTAGCCGCGCTCCTTGGCCTTCTTCTCCGTGAGGCCCACCGACGCGACCTCCGGGTAGCAGTAGGTGGCGGACGGGGTGAGGTCGTAGTTGATGGGCGCGGGGTTCTTCCCGGCGATGTGCTCCACCACCATCACGCACTCGGCGCTGGCCATGTGCGCCAGCATCGGCGTGGGGATGACGTCGCCGATGGCGTAGACGTTGGGCTCGCTGGTGCGGCACTGCGCGTCGACCTTGATGAAGCCGCGGTCGGTCTGCACGGCCGTCTTGTTGAGGCCCACGTCCTCGGTGACGGGCGAGCGGCCCACCGCCGACAGGAGGATTTCGGCCTCCAGCGTCTTGGTCTCCGAGCCCACGGTCATGGTGACCTTCACGCCGTCCGCCGTGTGCTCCACCTTCTCCACCTTGGCGCCGGTGTGCACGTCGATGCCGCGGCGGCGGAAGATCTTGTCCAGCTCCTTGGACACGTCCGCGTCCTCGATGGGCAAGAGCGCCGGCATGTACTCCACGATGGCCGTCTTGCTGCCCACGTGGTTGAACACGGAGGCGAACTCGCAGCCCACCGCGCCCGCGCCCAGGACGATGATGCTCTTGGGGATGCGGTCGATGGTCAGGATGGAGTCACTGTTCATCACCCGCTTGTGGTCCACCTGCACGTTCGGCAGGGACTTGGGCACGGAGCCCGTGGCGACGATGATGTTCTTGGTCTCCAGCGTCTGCTTGGAGCCGTCCTCCGCCGTCACCTCCACCTTGCCCTTCCCGCTGATGCGACCATGGCCCTTCACGACCGTGATCTTGTTCTTCTTCATCAGGAAGTCGATGCCGTTGGCACCCTTGGTGACGACCTTGTCCTTGTGCTTCTGGGCGTTGGCCCAGTTGACGGTGGGGTTGGCCGTGTCGATGCCGAAGTCCGCCGCTTCCTTGATGTGGTGGAAGAGCGACGCGGTCCACAAGAGCGACTTGGTCGGGATGCAGCCGCGATGCAGACAGGTGCCGCCCAGGCGCTTGTCCTTCTCGATGATGGCCGTCTTCAGCCCGAGCTGGGCCGCGCGGATGGCGCCCACATAGCCGCCAGGACCCGAGCCGATGATCACCACGTCGAAAGTCTCAGCCACGCACGCCTCCGTCATTAATTTCGGATGGAACTCGCGGGCGCTGATAACCCCCGGTCCCGGTTGGAATCAAGGAGTTTGCTCGTGCGCCGCTTCCCACTTCATCGGCTCCTGTTGATGGTAGTAGCGCTGCTGGCCTTCGGGCGCCTGTATTACGTGACCCACCGCGCCACGCCCGCCCCGGCCCCCCGGAAGGGACCGGCCACGAC
>NZ_RAWI01000657.1 GCF_003612125.1 Corallococcus praedator | reverse complement strand
GCGGTGGCGGGGCTCAAGGCCCGGGGTGGCGCCGAGGCGGTGGGCGAAGCCACGACGGACGGTGTGGTGGCGGCGAGTCTAGGCTGTCTGTTGATTGACCTGACGGTGTCGCTTGCGTTCCAGTTCGTGCGCCTGTGAATGACACCGGTCAGGACACGCTGGTCTTCGAGGACGTGGCCGTCGCCTTCGAGAAGGGCCGCCGCGTGTTGGACGGCCTGAGCGCCCAGGTGTCCACGCGGGAGCTGACGTTCATCGCGGGGGCGAGCGGCTCCGGCAAGAGCGTGCTGTGCCGTCTGGCGGTCGGACTGCTCAGGCCCGAGGCGGGAGCGGTGACGTTGTTCGGGGAGCGGGTGGACACGCAGGCTGAGCGGACGCTGGTGGGTTTCCGGCGTCGGGCGCCGTACCTGGTGCAGGGGCCGGCGCTGCTGGACTGGAGGACGCTGCGGGAGAACGTGCGGCTCGCGAATCCGAAGGCACCGGAGGACGCGGTGGAGACGGCGCTGGAGCAGGTGGGGCTGAAGGAATGGGCGGACCGGCTGCCACCGGAGCTGGGGCCGGGAGCGAAGAAGCGGGCGGCCATCGCGAGGGCCCTGGTGCTCAAGCCGCGCTACCTGCTCTTGGACGAGCCGACGACGGGGCTGGACCGGAGGGCGGCGACGCAGGTGGAGGCGGTGCTGGCGTCGCTGAAGGAACAGGGATTGGGGGCACTGGTGGTGTCGCACGACTACCGGCAGTTGAGGGAGATCGCGGACCGGGTGTTGGTGGTGGCGAAGGGGCGCTGTGTGTACCTGGGAACGCCGAAGGGCTTCCTGGAGTCCCCCGCCCCGGAGCTGCGGACCTTGACGGCGCCGTTCATGGAGGGCGTGACGGATGGATGAGCAACGGCTGGAGTTGAAGGTGGGAGCGCTGGTGCTCGCGACGTTGGTCGGCGTGCTGGTGCTGCTGTGGTTGATGGGAGAGCTGACGCTGGGACGGGGCACGAAGCTGGAGGTGGACTTCGCGCACACGGGCAACGTGGTGCAGGGCGCCCCGGTGAAGCTGGGCGGCGTGCAGGTGGGCAAGGTGGATGCGATCAAGCTCCTGGCGGATCGGCGGGACGCGAAGGGAATCCCCCTGCCCGTCCGCATGGACCTGTCGGTGGAAGCCTCGGCCCGGGGAGCGTTGCGCAAGGACGCCCGGGTGACGGTGGGGACGGTGGGCCTGCTGGGGGAGCCGTATCTGGAGTTGAACCCGGGCAACGCTGAAGCCGCCCTGCCGGAGTCCGAGGCTTTGCGAGGCGTGGATGCGCCGCGCCTGGACCTGCTGTCGGAGCAGTTGTCCAAGTTCGTGACGCTGTTGTCGGAGATGTTGGAGCGGGATCCGGAAGCGGTGACGGGACTCGCGGCCAACGTGTCACGGCTGGCGAAGACGCTGGATGAGGTCCTGACCGAGAACAAGGGCGACGTGAAGGTGCTGGCATCGGAGCTGGCGGCGGCGTCCAGGGACCTGCGGCAACTGTCGCAGTTGGCGAAGGAATCGCTCCAGCCCGGAGGCAAGGGGGCACGCCTGCTGGATGACGCATCGGCCGTGGCGGCGGTGATGCGAAAGGACCTGCCCGGCCTGACGAAGTCCGCCGGAACGACCCTGGAGGGACTGGCGGCGGTGACCGGCCCGCTGACGGCGGAAGATGGCCAACAGGTGAAGGTGGCCATCCAGCGCTTCACGGCGGCCGCAGGCCAGTTGGAACAGATCGCGACCAAGGCGGACCGCGTGCTGGGAAGACTGGACGCGGGAGAAGGCACGGGTGGCGCCCTGCTCAAGGATCCGGCGCTGTATGACGAACTGCGCACCCTGGTCACGGATCTGCGCAAGCATCCGTGGAAGGTGCTCTGGAAAGACTAAAGTACAGGCATCTACATCGTAGATTCGTTCCGCTGAACGACCGATGCCGACGGGTCTAAAAATCAGGCGATAGAGACCGCGCCCGTTGAAAGGAATCCCAGATGCCGTCGGACCGCGCTCTCTCCGCCCCCGAGTCCGCTCGGGGTGACGCGCCTTCCACTCCCACCGAAGTCGCGCTCGCGAGGATCTGGGCCTCGGTCCTGGAGGTTGAGCGCGTCGGCCTGCACGACGACTTCTTCCACCTGGGCGGCCACTCCCTCCTTGGCACCCAGCTCATCTCGCGCGTGAACGAGACGTTCCGCCTGCGAATGCCCATCCCGCAGATCTTCGACACGCCGACCCTCGCCCTCATGGCGGAGGCCGTCGAAGCCGCGAGGCGCATCGAGTCCTCCGAGGAGGGGCCCGCGCTCGTTGCCTTCCCGCACGAGGGCGACCCACCGCTCTCGTTCGCGCAGGAGCGGATCCTGTTCGTGGAGCAGCTCCATCCTGGAACCACCGCGTTCCGGATTCCCGGCGCCTACCGCATCACCTCACCGATCGACGTCGCGGTGCTGGAGCGCTGCTTCACCGAGCTGACCCGCCGACACGAATCCCTCCGGACCGTCTTCGCGTCCACCGAAGCCGGCTTCGTCACACGGCTGCACCCGGCGCATCCCTTCATCCTCACGAAGGTGGAGGTCAGCCATCTGCGCGCTGCTGAACAGGCAGCGGAGACGGCCCGGCGGACGCGCGAGGAACTTGAACGGCCGCTATCGCTGACCACGGGTCCGCTGATCCAGGGCACCCTGCTTCGCTTCCGTGACGATGACCACCTGCTCCTCCTCACGCTCCACCACATCGTCTCGGATGGTGTGTCCATGGCCGTCCTCCTGCGTGAGCTTCGGACCCTCTACGAGGACTTCTCCGCGGGACGTCCCTCCTCCCTTCCCGCC
>NZ_RAWI01000656.1 GCF_003612125.1 Corallococcus praedator | reverse complement strand
CAGCGTGTCCTCCCCCAGCGCCGCCTCCGCGTGGGTCGCCAATGCCAGCGCCTGCGCTTCGGCCTCGGCCGCGCCCTGGTGTTCCTCGCGACGCGCCTGGGTCTCGCCGCCCAGCCGGTCCACGTCCTTCCCCAACCGGTCCGCGTCCGTCCCCGCCGCCTGCTCTTCCTTGAGGGCGCCCGCGTAGCGCTCCAGCTCGCGCTGCCAGCGGGGCCATTCCGTGGCCAGGGGCTCCCAGCTCTCATGCGAGGCGCGCCACGCCTGGGCCGCGTCCACCAGCCCCTGGGCCTTCGCCTCCGCGGCCTGCACCAGCGCCAGCGCCTCCTGGGCGGCGGTCTCCGCCGCCTGTGCCTGCTTCGCCAGCTCCGCGGTCTCCCGGGCCTCGCGCTCGGCCTCCGCGCGCCGCGTGTCCAGCCTCGCCGCCTCCTCCAACGCCGGACGCACCGAGGCCTCCGCCTCCTGCGCCGACGCCCGCGCCACCTCCGCCTGCATCCGCACCTGGCGCTGCGCCGCCGACGCCGCGAGCGCCGCTTCCGCCTGCGACGCGCGGCCGACCTGTTCCGCCTCCGCCAGCACACAGCGCTGCTCCGCGGTCTCCACCGCCGACACGACCGCGCGGAACCCCTCCGCCGCGCGCACCGACTCCAGCAGGGCCTCGCGAGGCGCCGCCGCCTCCTTCTCCTCCACGGCCCGCGTCACCGCGACGTCGGAAGCCTGTTCCTGTCCCACCAGCTCCGCGCGCAGCGCGTACCAGGACCGGGCCCCTTCGGCCTCGCGCAGCCGGGTCTCCTCGCGCACCCGCGCGACCTCCTCCTCGCCCAACTGGCCGCGCGCGCCCTCCCGCTCCGCGTCCGACAGCAGCGCGATGGCCGCGAGCCCGTGCGACAGCCGCGTCAACTCCTCCTGCTCCAGCGCGTTCTTCTTGTGCGCCGCGACGGACAGCCGGCTGTACACCTCCGTGCCCGTCATCCGCTCCAGCAGCTCCGCGCGCTCGTTCGCATCCGCGCGCAGGAACGCCGCGAACTCTCCCTGCGCCAGCAGCGCCGAGCGTCGGAACTGATCGAACGACAACCCCAGCCGCTCCTGAATGGCCTGGAGCACCTCGCCCTTGGTGCGGCCGAACAACTGCCCCGTGGCCACGTCCGTCAGGCTCAGCTCCTGCGGCCGGAAGCGCCCTTCCGCGCGCTCTCGCGCCCGCCACACGTTCCAGCGCGCCCGGTAGCGCCGCCCGTCCTTGCCCTGGAAGTCCACCTCCGCGTGGCCCTTGCCCGCCCCGCGCCGCAGCATGCCGCGCACATCGTAGGCAGAAAGACGCGCCTCCTCGTCCTCGTCCGCGCGGCCCACCAGCACCTTGCTGGGCCCACCCAGCCGGGGCGTGCGGTCGAACAGCGCCAGACACAGCGCATCCAGGAGCGTGCTCTTCCCCGCGCCCGTCGCGCCGGAGATGGCGAACAGGCCCAACCTGTCCAGCGGCGCCTGATCCAGCTCCAGCTTGAACTCACCGGAGAAGCTCGTGAGGTTGCTGCCGCGAATCGCCAGGATCTTCACGACGCGTCCTCCTGCACCTGCGTGAGCAGCGCGTGGAACGACTCCAGCAGCTCCGGCGTGGGCGGCTCCTTGAAGTCCCGCGCATACCGGGCGAGGAACACGTCCTCTGGCGTGCGCTCCCGCAGCGACAGCCCCGGCCGCACGTCCGCCAGCGCCCCGCCCGTCCCCGTGTAGAAGGGCGTCAGCTTCACCAGCCGCGCCGCGCGTCCCTCCAGCGCCTGCTCCACCTTGTGGCGCAGCGCCGGCTCCGGCCGGGGCAGCGACACGCAGACCTCCAGGTACGGCCGCATCGACTCCGGCATCCCCGGCTCGAACGCGGGCAGCGCCGCGAGCAATTCCAGCACGTCCGCGAGCACCAGCGCGTCCCGGGCGGGCACCCGCACCATGTCCGTCGTGCGCGGCACCGGCAAAGGACGCACCTGATTGAGCGCCCCGTCCTCCACGTCCACCAGCAACACCTGATGTTTGTAGTGCGCTTCCGACAGGGACAGCGGCAACGGAGAGCCGCTGTAGCGCACGCCCTCGCGACCGCCCACGCGCTGGGCCTTGTGCAAATGCCCCAGCGCCGCGTACGCGACGTCCTCCGGGAACAGGTCCACCGGCAGCGCGTGCTGGTTGCCGCCCAATATCTTCCGCTCGCTCAGCTCCGACAGCTCCGAGCCCGTCATGTAGCAGTGGCCCATGGTCACCAGCGCCTGTCCGGAGCGCCGGCGCCTGCGCGCCCCGTCCAGCACCTCCGCGTACACGGAGCGCACGCCCTCCACCAACCGGTCCACCGTCGCGTCCGCCACCGGCGGCAGGTCCGAGGGCCGCAGGTACGGCACCGCCGCCACCCACGCGCCCACCTTCCCGCGCGCGTCGTGCACCGGCACCACCAGCCGCTCCAGCTCCAGCGCGCCCTGCTGACGCGGCAGCCCGCCCACCACGCGCACCCCCAGCGCGGTGAACAACGGATCCGGCGCGTCCAGTCGCGCCGCGGAGTCGTGGTTGCCGCCCACCACCACCACGTCCAGCTTCGGCAGCGCACGGCGCGCGCGCGCGATGAAGTGGTACCAAGCCGCCTGCGCCTCCGCGCTGGGGTTGGCCGTGTCGAAGATGTCCCCGGCCACCAGGAGCGCGTCCACCTCCTCCGACTCCAGCGTGGCCAGCAGCCACGTCAGGAACGCGGTGTGCTCCGCCTCGCGCGAGACGTCATACAGCGTGTGTCCCAGGTGCCAGTCCGACGTGTGCAGCAGGCGCATCCCGCGTTCACCCTCCCTCGTGGCCCGGCCCCAGGCGCCAGCCGGGCAGCCTCCCCCGGTGACGGCCCGACTCCTGTCTC
>NZ_RAWI01000655.1 GCF_003612125.1 Corallococcus praedator | reverse complement strand
GTGTTGCCGTCGCCGCTGCTGGGGCGGGTGCAGGTGGGGCTGGAGGACCTGCTGCTGGTGCCCACGTCCGGGCGCGAGGGCCAGCTCGTGGCGCTCAGGGCCCCGGGCTGGACGCCCGCGTTCACGGTGAGGGCGGACACGTCGCTGCGCACCCGGCCCGTGGTGCGCGGCCCGCTGGTGTTCGTGCTGGGCCTGGATGGCCGGGTGTTGGCATGGCGACTGCGCGTGCCGCCGCCCACCTGACGCCAGAGGATTCCCTGCATCGTTTTTCCCCGGGCCGGCTCATTCGAGTGGGGGGAATCCGCGCGGGCTCACGAAGGTGGGGGGGCACGACGCGCGCGCGGTCTTCATCCATGCCCGGACCGGGAGCGCTCCCGGTCCGGGTGAAGCTTTCTTCGAGGAAGAAGGAGCCCCTTCCCGGTTGGCGTTCCCGCCGCGAAACGAGGTGGCCCGTGGATGTGAAGCGCATCGTTGGCATGATTGGGTATTGCTTGTGCACCCTGCTGGTGGGTTGCGCGGGGGGAGGGGCTGCCCGTATCGGGTCCCCCCTGCCACTGCCCAATGGTGGGCCCCGCACGGACTGCGAGCGAGAGGGCTGGTACGACCTCGCGCCCGCCCGTGTCCAGGCAAAGACGGCGAGCTACAACCTGGCCTACTCGATTCATTACACCCAGGATCATGTCGGACTCGGCGTCTTCAAGGTGGGCAACGACAAACCCGAGGCGCTGGACGACCTGTGGCCCAGGTTGAGCGAACCCGAGCTTCAACGCAGCCATGAAGAGCGCCTCGAGCCCGTGAAGAGCGCACACCGCAAGGTCACCTTCTGGAGCCTGGCGAGCCTGACTGGGTCAATCGCGGGACTTGGGGTCGGCGCCGCGCTCGCGGACTCGGAACCGACCGGCGCCGCGGTGGTTGCCATTTCCGGGCTCGTCGTGGGCCTGGTGGGGATCGTGGGCGCCGTCACGTCAGGCCCAACGGTCAAGGACGCATTGAATGCGAACGCGCGGGACCGCCTGCTCATCCCGGGGGAAGATGATCTGACCGCGGGAGCTCGCGCGATCAATACCCTCAATGGTGAGCGCAGACTTCGATGCGGCGGGAAGCCCGTGCCGTTCCCGAGCCCACCGCAGAGCCAGCCCGGCGCGGAGAAGACAGTCCCACCGGTGGCGCAGGGCGGCGCGGAAGAATCACTTCCACCCGCGGCGAAGAGCGGCCCGGCGCGGCAGCCCATCACCGTCTGGCCTCCCCCCTGAAGTCATGGAGCGCCTGCCCGCGACCGTCAGCCGCCGGCAGGCCGCTCCCCTCCGCGTCGCTAGCCCACGGGTCCCGGCTGGGAGTCCGCGCCCGCGCGGGCCGCGTCGGGGGACTCCACGAAGTCCAGGTCGCGGTGGAACGTCTCCGTTAGCCGCGCCAGCGAGAGGAGCGCCACGCCAAAGCACATGGCGCCCACGGCGAGCGCCGCGTGGCCCACGGTGAGGTGGCCCTTGAGCACACCGAAGGCGCTGGCCGCGAGCACCGCGGAGCCGCGCACGAAGTTGGGCACCGTCGTCGCCACGGTGGCGCGGATGTTGGTGCCGAACTGCTCCGCGGCCATGGTCACCAGCACCGCCCAGTAGCCCACGCACAGGCCGATGAGGAAGCTCAGGAAGTAGATGAGCGTGGGGGTGAGCCCGGGCATCAGGCCGTACACGAGCACCAGCACGAACCACGCGCACAGCCCCAGCCCCACCGCGCGCTTGCGGCTCTGGAGCCACTGGCTGAGCAGGCCGGACAGCAGGTCCCCCAGCGTCAGGCCCACGCTGCCGAAGAGGATGGCGTTGCCCGCCGTCACCGTGCCCTGGACGTTCAAGCCCGCCGTCAGCTCCGGCGCGAAGACGAAGAGGATGCCGGTGGTGAAGTAGATGGGCACGCCCACGCCGATGCAGCAGAGGTACGTGAGGAAGCGCCCCCCTTGCAGCAGCAGCAACGGGTTCGCCTTCGCGGGGCCGGCCTTGTGGGTGAAGAGGGCGGACTCGGACACCTTGAAGCGGGTGAAGAGGAGCGCCAGCCCCAGCACGCCGCCCGTCACGTACGCCGTCTTCCAGTGCAGGTGCTGGGCGACGAGCGCCGCCACGACGATGCCCAACATGCCCAGCGTCGCGACCACGGTGGTGCCCAGGCCGCGCTTCTCCTTGGGCAGGGACTCCGCGACCAGGGTGATGGCCGCGCCCAGTTCGCCCGCGAGCCCCAGGCCTCCGAAGAAGCGGCAGACGGCGTAGCTCGTCACGTCCCACGCGAACGCGTTGGCCAGGTTCGCCGCCGAGTACAGGAGGATGGAGCCGAACATCACCGACAGCCGGCCCTTCCGGTCCCCGAGCATTCCCCAGAAGAGGCCGCCCACCATCATCCCCGCCATCTGCGCGTTGTAGATGAAGAGCCCCTTCTGGAGGATGTCCGCCGGGTCCGTGAGGCCCAGGTCCTTCAGCGAGGCGACGCGCACCACGCCGAACAACGTGATGTCGAAGAGGTCGACGAAGTACCCGAGCCCCGCCACGAGGACGGTGAGGTTCAGGACCGAGCGCAAATCCCGCAGCCGTGTCATGGCGTGGGATTAAGGGCGTTCGCCGGGCGCGGAGCAAGCCTCCGGTGAAACGTCGCCTGCTTCCAGGCGGGGCGTGCCGCACCCTCCGCGAAGGCGCAGCCCCCAGGGCTTCACGAAGATCCGCAGTGTCCTTCTCCCCGCCAGCAGCGTCCTGGCTGGCGGCAATGTTTTTCACCGGATGAAACACAGACATCCGCCCGGGAGTCTCTCTCCCCTCGCGCGTGATGGTTTCTGCCTTCCTCGAAACACAGACATCCACCGCCCTGGGGGCTGCCCTCCCCCACCCCGGGAACGGCGGAGACCCTCCCGGTCC
>NZ_RAWI01000654.1 GCF_003612125.1 Corallococcus praedator | reverse complement strand
CCCCCCACAGCCCCCCGTCCCAGCTAGGCTCGGGCTCACCATGCCGGCCTCCCTGCTCGAAGTCTTCCTCGACCATGCCCGTCACGCGCCCTCGCGCCCGCTGCTCTCCTTCGAGGGCACCACCTTCACGCGCGGGCAGCTCGCGGAGCGCGTCACCGCGTTCGCGCGCGGGCTCAAGGCCCGGGGCCTCGCTCCCGGGGAGCGCGTGGCCCTCTTCCTGGAGAACAGCGACGCGTTCGTCATCACGTGGCTCGGCGTCCAGGCCGCCGGCTGCGTCGCCGTGCTCGTCAACACCGCGTACCGCCAGGTCGAACTGGCCCACATCCTCTCCGACGCGGAGGTGAAGGTCTGCGTCACCGGCACCTCGGGCGCCTCTGAACTCTCTCCCCTGCGCGACCAGCTCCCCGCGCTGCAATGGCTCATCACCGTGGAGCCGCCCCCGCCGGAGCTGCCCGCGTCCCTGCCCACCGTGGCCTTCGACGCCATCCTCGCGCAGGGCTCCGCCTCCCACGTCTCCCTGCCCCTTCCCGGCGCGGAGGACCTCGCGGTGCTCGGCTACACGTCCGGCACCACCGGCCGCTCCAAGGGCGCCATGCTCCAGCACCGGCAACTGCTCGCCAACGTGCGCGCCGTCACCGAGGCGTGGCGCTGGACGGACGCGGACCGGCTCCTGCTCACCCTCCCGCTCTTCCACACCCACGGCCTCATGGTGGGCCTGCACGGCACCCTCTTCACCGGCGCCAGCGTGGACCTGCGCCGCCGCTTCGTCGCCTCCGAAGCGCTCGCCTCCCTCCATGACGACGCGTCCCTCACCCTCTTCTTCGGCGTGCCCACCATGTACGGGCGCCTCCTGGAAGAGTCCCGCCGCTCCGGCGTGAAACCGCGCTCCTTGCGCCTGTGGGTCTCCGGCTCGGCACCCCTGAGCCCCCAGCTGTGCCTGGACATCGAAGCGCAGTTCGGCGCCCGCATCCTGGAGCGCTACGGCATGACGGAGACGCTCATGAACACCACCCAGCCCTACGACGGCGAACGCCGCCCCGGCACCGTGGGCATGCCCTTCCCCGGCCAGGAGGCCCGCGTCGTGGACGTGCGCTCGCGCGCCGTCCTGCCTCGTGGCGAGACGGGCGAAATCGAGGTGCGCGGGCCCCACGTCTTCACCGGCTACTGGCGCCGCCCCGACGCCACCACCGAGGCCTTCGACGCCGACGGGTGGTTCCGCACCGGCGACCTGGGCGAGTACGACCCCGACGGCTTCCTGCGCATCACCGGCCGCGCCCGCGAGCTCATCATCAGCGGCGGCTTCAACATCTACCCCCGCGAGGTCGAAGAGGTCCTCGCCGGCCACGCTTCCGTCGCCGAGGCCGCCGTGCTGGGCCTGCCCGACCCCGACTTCGGCGAACAGGTCGTCGCCGTCATCGTCTCCACTCCGGGTGCGCCCCAGGACGCCCAGGCCCTGGTCGACTGGTGCCGCGAACGCCTGGCCGCCTTCAAGAAGCCGCGCCGCGTCGTCTTCACCGACGCCCTGCCCCGCAACGCCCTGGGAAAGGTCCAGAAACACATCCTCCGGGACCGCTTGTCCACGCCCCAGGGCTCACCTGCCCCCACCTGCTGAACAAAACCCACATCAGCCCCTGGCCGAAGTCGCGCGACGACCTACCTTGTCCGGCAGATGCTTCCGGAGCCCTCGCGTGACGCCTACCCGTCCCTCACACCGCCTGACGCACCCTTGCGCCTTCTCCCAGGGGGAGCGCAGGAGGGACATCCAGGCGGTGAAGGCCCGGGGCGCATGAAGCGGCTGCTCATCGTCGACGACGAACTCGCCATCGTGGAGGCGCTCCAGGACATCCTGTCCCTGGAGGGGTACGACATCGACACCGCCTACAACGGTGACGAGGGCCTCCAGCGGCTGCTGGCCGCGAAGCCCGACCTCGTGTTGCTGGACTTGATGATGCCGGTGATGGACGGCGGAGAGCTGCTGCGCCGCATCCGCGCCCATCCCGACCTGCGCCACATCCCCGTGGTGGTGATGAGCGCCGGCCGCCTCACCGAGGAAGAGCGCCGCGCCAGCTCGCACTTCCTCGCCAAGCCCTTCGAACTGGACGACCTGCTGGGCACCATCGCCCGGCAGCTCCCGGCCGAGGGCGCCCGCGTCTGACGCGAGGGCCGCTAGCCCGGCGTCGCGCGGAAGAGGATGTCCCGGTAGTACTGCAACTCACTGATGCTGGAGCGCAGGTCCGCGAGCGCGGTGTGCCCGCTGGGCGGCTTGCGCGGCTCCACCAGCGCCGGGTACCAGGCGCGCACCAGCACCTTCAGGCTCGTCACGTCCACCATGCGGTAGTGCAGGTAGCGGTCCAGCATGGGCATGTGGCTGATGAGGAAGCGCCGGTCGGTGTGGATGGAGTTGCCCGCGAGGATGCCCTCGCCCAATTCACAATGGTCCGCGACGAAGGACGTCACCTCGCGCTCGGCCACGCGCAGGGACACGTTGGAGGCGCGGACCTTCTCGCTGAGGCCGTTCTTCGTGTGCATGTCGCGCACGACGGGCTCCATGCGCTGGAGCATCTCCTCCGGCTGCCAGATGACCCGCTCGAACTCCGCGATGGGGCGCAGGTCCGGGCCGGTGATGATGACGCCCACCTCGATGATGCCGCAGGACTCTGGGTCCAGCCCGGTCATCTCCAGGTCGAGCCACACAAGGCGGGGTTCACGGGCCATTTACGAACGTCCTGATCGCGAAGAGGAAGACAGCAACGCCCCCTATACCAGCCCCCGGCCCAGGAGCACTCACTCCGTGGACGAATCGTCCCACCGCGTCCGCACGTCCACCTTGGATTCGAGCGTGCGGTGCACCGGGCACAGGTCCGCGATGTGCAGCAGCCGGGTGCGCTGTTCGTCCGTCAGGGGCCCCTCCAGACGGACCCGCCGCTCCAGCCCATCCACCCGCC
>NZ_RAWI01000653.1 GCF_003612125.1 Corallococcus praedator | reverse complement strand
CGCTCCTGCGCGGTCCGTGCCCCTCGCACCACCCCCAGCCGGGGCGTCAGCGCCGCGCGCACGATGCGCCCCCCATCCATCGGGAACGCCGGCAGCAGGTTGAACACCCCCAGCACCAGGTTGAGCATCGCCAGCGTGAAGCACGCGAACTGCCACTGGAACGCGCCCAGGCCGTGCATCAGCCACGTCACCAGCCCCAGCACCACCGCCAGCCCCAGGCTCGTCAGCGGCCCCACCAGCGCCATCAGCGCCTCGTCGCGCGGCCGCTTCGGCGTCTCCGCCAGCTCCGACACCCCTCCGACAATCATCAGCGTGATGCCGTGCACCTCCCCGCCATGACGCAACGCATAAAACGTATGGGCCATCTCGTGCAGGAGCACCGACACGAAGAGGCCCACCGCCACGCCCAGGCCCCACAGCAGGGGGTGTCCGCCCAGGGTCTCCGGGGGCACCTCCGCCGCGCTCGCCGCCTGCCGGAACGCCGCGCCGAACGACAGGGCCAGGAGCGGCAGCGCCAGGAGCAGCGTGAAGTGGACGCGGATGGGAACGCCCCGGAACGAACCCACCTGGAGTGCACCTGGCCTCGCGTGCATCGTCGCCTCCCCGCTCCCCTGCCCCCCGGCGAAGGACACGGTGTCGGAAATCCTGAACATCCATCCCACCCCCTGCGGCTGCACGAAAAGCCCGCCCGTCCGCCCGTCCCTTTGGGAGCAAGGGAAGCGCTGCGACCGCCCCTGCAATCGTGTTAGAGCCGCCGGTCATGGACGCGACCCCCGAGAAGGATCCTCTCCGCGCACGGCTCCAGCAGATGGAGAAGCAGGCCGAGCAGGGCGGCGGTGCCGACCGCATCGCCAAGCAGCACGAGGCCGGCAAGCTCACGGCCCGCGAGCGCATCGACCTGCTGCTCGACCCGGCTCCTTCAGCGAGCTGGACAAGTTCGTCACCCACCGCAGCCACGACTTCGGCATGGGCGACAAGAAGATCCTCGGCGACGGCGTCGTCACCGGGTACGGCACCGTGGAAGGCCGGCAGATCTTCGTCTTCGCGCAGGACTTCACCGTGTTCGGTGGTTCGCTGTCGGGCGCCTACGCGCAGAAGATCTGCAAGATCATGGACCTGGCCACCCGCGTGGGCGCGCCCGTCATCGGCCTGAACGACTCCGGCGGCGCGCGCATCCAGGAAGGCGTGGAGAGCCTCGCCGGCTACGCGGACATCTTCCTGCGCAACACGCTGGCGTCGGGCGTGGTGCCCCAGATTTCGCTCATCCTGGGGCCGTGCGCGGGCGGCGCGGTGTACTCGCCCGCCATCACCGACTTCATCATGATGGTGAAGGACACGTCGTACATGTTCATCACCGGCCCGGACGTCATCAAGACGGTGACGCACGAGGAGGTCACCAAGGAGGCCCTGGGCGGTGCGCTCACGCACAACCAGAAGTCCGGCGTGGCCCACTTCGCCGCGGAGAACGAGCAGGCCGCCATCGCGATGACGCGCGAGCTGCTCTCGTACCTGCCCTCCAACAACCAGGAGGACCCGCCCGCGCAGCCGTGTGACGACGACGCGTTCCGCGCCGAGGAGTCGCTCAAGACGCTCGTCCCGGCGAACCCGAACAAGCCCTACGACGTGAAGGAGATTGTCCGCGCCGTCGTGGACAACAAGCACTTCTTCGAGGTGCAGGAGCACTTCGCCAAGAACATCGTCGTCGGCTTCGCGCGCATGAACGGCCGCAGCGTGGGCATCGTCGCCAACCAGCCCGCCATCCTCGCCGGCTGCCTGGACATCGACGCCAGCGTGAAGGCCGCGCGCTTCGTGCGCTTCTGCGACTGCTTCAACATCCCCCTGCTCACCCTGGTGGACGTGCCCGGCTTCCTGCCCGGCACCGACCAGGAGTGGGGCGGCATCATCACCCACGGCGCCAAGCTGCTCTACGCGTACGCGGAAGCCACCGTCCCGAAAATCACGCTCATCACCCGCAAGGCCTACGGCGGCGCGTACGACGTGATGGCGTCCAAGCACATCCGCGCGGACATCAACTACGCCTGGCCCACCGCCGAAATCGCGGTGATGGGCCCCGAAGGCGCGGTGAACATCATCTTCCGCGGCGAGCTGCAGAAGGCCCCGGACGCCAACGCCGAGCGCAAGCGCCTCACGGACGACTACCGCGAGAAGTTCGCCAACCCGTTCAAGGCGGCGGAGCTGGGCTACGTGGACGAGGTCATCCGCCCGGAGGAGACCCGCGCCAAGGTCATCCGCGCCCTGGAGATGCTCAAGGACAAGCGCCAGGAGAACCCGCCGCGCAAGCACGGCAACATCCCGCTTTGAGTCCCGGACCGTGCTCGCCCGCCCTCCTCCGCCCGGAGGGCAGGCGGGCATGGACACTTCTGGAAATTCTCAGCTAACGCCGGGGCTTTCACCGGGCCACCCAAGGAGCCCCCCGCGTGTCCCAGCAGCGACGCCTTGTCCTCTTCCTCTCCGACGTCGAAGGTAATCTCACCGCCCTGCGTCAGACGCTCAAAGGCGTGTGCGAGGGCCTGGACCTGCCCACTCCGGAGGTGAAGTGGGTGGAGGCCCGTCCGGACGCGCTCGCCGACGGCGGCTGGCACGTGGCGGAAATTCCGCTCGTGTCCGGCAAGACGTCCGGCAAGGTGTCCTCCCCCGAGGAGCACCTGGATGCGATGACGCAGGCCCTGTCCAAGGACTTCCGCGACCGCTCCATGGGCATGTACGTGGACCGCGAGCACAGCTACGCCCGCGTCTGCATGGCCGCCCCCAGCCGGCCGCCCAAGGCCATGGAGGGCGAGTACCTGGACGTCCTCCGGCAGGCCGCGCGCTGGCTGGATGTGGAGACCACCACCCTGGCCCGGCTCTTCAGCGGGAACGCGGCGCGCAACCTGCTGGCCGCGGCGGTGGACTTCGGCCCGGACGGCAAGCCGGTGGAGGCCCCCGCCCACC
>NZ_RAWI01000652.1 GCF_003612125.1 Corallococcus praedator | reverse complement strand
GGAGGGGCAGCACCATCAGCAGGCGCTGACGCGCGGCCTTCATCCAGGCGAACAGGCCATCCATCGCGCCGAAGTCGCCAATGCCGAAGTCGGTCCGGGAACGCAGGGAGAAGAGGGGAAGCAGGAGACCGGAGAGCCGGCCAGGAGTGGACATGCGGCGCAATCTGCCCCAGCCACGGGCCGGTGTGAACTGCTGTCACCCAGGTGTTCACACGTGCCTGCTTGTTCAGCGCGCGGAGGTTGTCTGTTGAAAGTTGCGGCCGCGAGAATCGCTCGGCGGTGGACGGACACCCACCAGAGGTGGAAAGGACCGCACCCCATGAGCCCGCTCCCCCTGACCTTCTACGCCCGCCCCGCGCTGGAGGTGGCGCGCGACCTGCTGGGGACGCTGCTGGTGGTGGATGGGGTGAAGGGCCGGCGCGTGGGTCGCATCGTGGAGGTGGAGGCCTACCTGGGGGAGCACGACCTGGCGTGCCACTCCTCCAAGGGGCTCACCCCGCGCACGGAGGTGATGTTCGGGCCGGCGGGGCGCGCGTACATGTACCTCATCTATGGAATGCACCATTGCTTCAACGTGGTGACGGACTCGGAAGGGGTGGGGGCGGCCGTGCTGGTGCGGGCGGTGGAGCCGGTGGAGGACCTGTCCCCGGGCGAGCGCACGGACGGGCCGGGCCGGCTGTGCCGGGTGCTGGGGTTGAACCTGAACCACAACAAGCAGCGGCTGGATTCGGACGGGCTGCACCTGCTGCCGGGCACGCCGGTGCCGGACGCCGGGGTGGAGCGGGGGCCCCGGATTGGCGTGGAGTACGCCGGGGCGTGGGCCGCTGAACCCTTCCGGTTGTGGATCCGGGACAGTGGACACGTCAGTCGCTTCGTGTCCCGGGCGCCTCGCCGTCGGCCTTGACGCGGAACCCTCCGGCTGGTTGGGTGGGAAGCGTCATGTCCCACGACGCCCCCCAGGAAGATGACCGGCAGGAAGAAGACCGGCGGCTCCTGGCGCGGGCCCAGGACGGGGACGTTTCCGCCTTCGAGGCCCTGGTGGGCCTGCACCAGGACCGGGTGTACGGCCTGGCGCTGCGGATGACGCGCTCGGAGGCGGACGCGGCGGAAATCACCCAGGACACCTTCCTGTCCGCCTACCAGCACCTCAAGGACTTCCGGGGCGAGGCGGCCTTCGGGTCCTGGGTCCACCGCATCGCGGCGAACCACGCGCTCATGCGCCTGCGGCACCGCCGGGTGGCCCAGGCGGCGGAGGCGGAGCTCCAGACCCCTGAATTCACGGAGCGGGGCACCCTGGCGGACCAGCCCGTCACCGACTGGAGCCGGGACGCGGAGGAGAAGGCGCTGGACGCGGAGCTGGGGCAGGCCATCCAGCAGGCGACCGACCGGCTGCCCGAGGGGTATCGGGAAGTCTTCCTCTTGAAAGACGTGGACGGCCTCAGCTACGAACAGATCGCGGAAGTGACGGGGGACTCCATCCCCGCCATCAAGAGCCGCCTGCATCGGGCGCGGCTCGCGCTGCGAGAGGCCATCGACCTGTTCTACAACCGGGACAATCGCGGGGCGTGAAACCCCCAGGGCGCCTCGGCATCTTCGAACAGTAGCGAGGGGAGCCGCAGCCAGCCGAGGTTCGGATGTATACGTGCAAAGATTCCATCAACCTCCTGCTGGAATTCCTCGAGGGTGAGATGCCCGAGGAGGAGGCGCGGCACCTCCAGGAGCACCTGTCGGGCTGCAAGCCCTGTGAGGAGTTCATGAGCACCTACCGGGCGACTCCGGGGCTGTGCAAGCGCGCCATGGCGCTGCGCATGCCCAAGGAGGTCTCGTCGAAGCTGACCGAGTTCCTGCGCTCGAAGATCAAGTCCTGCTCGTGAACCTGAAATCCCTGTCGCTGCCGGAGCTGGAAGCGGCGCTCGCGCCGGCCCAGCCCTCTGCCACCGCGGTGCGCAAGGTGTTCGCGGGCGTCTTCGCCCATGCGCGGCCCACCGTGGACGCGGTCGCGCTGGCGCCCCAGGTGCCGCGCCGCGTAGGCGACCTGCTCCGGGCCCAGGCTGAAATGCCCTCCTTGAAGGTGGTGGAGCGGCGGCAGGCGGAGGACGGGTTCGTGAAGTACCTCTTCGAGTCGCCGCTGGGCGGCCGCATCGAAGCGGTGCGCATCCCCATCTTCGACGAGAAGTACGTCGTCTGCGTGTCCAGCCAGGTGGGCTGCGCGCTGGCGTGCGACTTCTGCATGACGGGCAAGCTGGGCTTCCAGCGCAACCTCCAGACCTGGGAGATTTTGGACCAGGTGATGCAGGTGCGCGCGGAGGCGGACCGGCGCGTGGGCGGCGTGGTGTTCATGGGGATGGGCGAGCCGCTGCTCAACTACAAGGAGACGCTGCGCGCGGCGCAGATCCTCTCCCACCCGGCCGGCTTCTCCATCTCCGGCACGGCCATCACCTTCTCCACCGCGGGGCACGTGCCGGCCATCCGGCGCTACACGCGCGAGGGGCACCCGTTCCGGCTGGCGTTCAGCGTGACGAGCGCCATCCCGGAGAAGCGCGCGAAGGTGCTCCCCATCGAGAAGACGCACCCGCTGCCGGAACTCATCGAGGCCATCCGCGAGTACAGCGAGGCGCGGCGGGAGCGGGCGATGATCGCCTACGTGGCCATCCAGGGCTTCAACCTGGGACGTGAGGACGCGGAGGCGCTGAAGGTCGCGTTCGAGGGCATCCCCATCAAGGTGGACCTCATCGACGTGACGGACCCCACGGGCAAGTACCTGCCGCCCACGGCGGAGGAGTTGAGCGCGTTTCGCGACCACCTCCAGATCCTCAAGGCGCCCATCGCGCGGCGCTATTCGGGCGGCAAGGAGATTGGCGCGGCGTGCGGCACGCTGGCGGCCAGTCAGTACGGCGGCACGGTGCTGCCGACGCCGGTGGTGACGCCTCCCCGCTAGTTTCCGCCCTTCCGGCCTCGGGC
>NZ_RAWI01000651.1 GCF_003612125.1 Corallococcus praedator | reverse complement strand
CACCGTCGCCGCCCCCATCGTGCTCCCTCCCGAAGTGGCCGCCGCGCGCGCCCTCAAGGAGAAGCCCCGCATCAACGAGGTGGGCGTGGAGACGCTGTTCGGCGAGGACCTCATCTCCGAGAAGAGCCTGGACGAGGTCATCCTGAGCTACCTCGCCAGCGAGGGTGAGCCCTCTTAAGTCGCACCGCCTGTCCGCGTTTCCCCGTGAGCGGCCCGTTCCTGGGCGTGCTCCGGGGCCGTGGTAGGCTTCGGGGGCTTGCGCTCCCGGTCATGATCCAGTTCTTCCACGTCTACAAGGCGTACCCCGGCGATCCGCCCGTCCTGCAGGACATCAACCTGAACGTGGAGAAGGGCGAGTTCGTCTTCCTCACCGGGCCTTCGGGCGCGGGCAAGACGACGCTGCTCAAGCTCATCTTCTGCGGGGAGAAGGCCACCAAGGGGCAGATATTGGTGGGCGGCAAGAACATCGCGCGCATCCGCGAGTCGGCGGTGCCGTACCTGCGGCGCAACATCGGCGTGGTGTTCCAGGACTTCAAGCTGCTGCCCCACCGCAGCGTCGCGGACAACGTGGGCTTCACGCTGGACGTGCTGGGCGTGCCCCGCGTGGAGGGGCGCGAGAAGGTGCACCGGATGCTCAAGCTCGTGGGGCTGGAGCACAAGGCGAACTCGCTGCCCCTGCGGCTGTCGGGTGGAGAGCAGCAGCGCGTAGTGATTGCGCGTGCGCTCGTGAATGACCCGACCATCCTCCTGGCGGACGAGCCCACCGGCAACCTGGACCCGGCGCTCACCGTGGAGATCATGGACCTGCTCACGGACATCAACATCCGGGGCACCACGGTGATGGTGGCCACGCACGACGCCACGCTCCTGTCGCGCTACCAGAAGCGCACGGTGCGCCTGGAGCGCGGGCTCATCGTCTCCGACGAGGACGGCGTCAAGGCGGCCCGGCGGATGTTGGTATGAGCGTGCTGTCGAAGGCGGCGTACTTCTGCCGCTCGGCGGCTGGCGGGCTGAAGCACGCGCCCTTCGTCCACTTCATCGCGGTGTCCACCATCGCCATCGCGCTGTTCGCGGCGGGGCTCGCGCGCGGCGCGTCGCACGTGGTGGACAACCTGCTCGCGTCGCTGGGCGGGGAGGTGGAGGTCACCATCTACCTGGCCCCGCAGCTGGGACAGGACGAGGTCCACGGCGTCCACACGCGCGTGGTGGAGCTGAGTCACGGCGAGGTGACGGTGGTGCCGCCGGAAGCGGCGCTGCTGCGGCTCAAGCGCGAACTGGGAGACCTGGGCGAGGCCCTGTCGGAGCTGCCGGAGAACCCGCTGCCCGCGACGCTGGAGCTGCGCGTGCCGGAGGCCCGGCGCTCTCCCGCGGCGCTCCAGTCGCTGGCGAAGGAGCTTCGCGCGCTGCCCGGCGTCACCGGCGTGGACTACGGCGAGGCCGCGGTGGAGCGGCTGTCCGCCATCGCGCGGGCGCTGAGCTTCGGGGCGCTGGTGGCGCTGGTGGTGGTGCTGGGGACGACCATCGTCATCGTCGCGGCCACGCTCCAACTGGCCATCTACGCGCGGCGCGAGGAGATTGAAATCCAGAAGCTGGTGGGCGCCACCGACCGCTTCGTGAAGGCGCCCTTCCTCCTGGAGGGGTTGCTCCAGGGCCTGTTGGGCGCGCTGGTGGCGCTGGGCGGGCTGTGGCTGTTCGGCCGGCTCCTGGGGCCCACGCTGGGCTCGCTGTTCGCGTTCATCCTGGGCCCGGGCGTGAACGCGCCGTGGGTGGAGACGCGCACCGCGGTGGAGCTGCTCGCGGCCGGGTGCGCGCTGGGCCTGGGTGGCAGCTTCGTCGCGGTGGGGCGCTTCCTGCGGGTATGAGCGGGCGCCTCTGTCTTGGCATGGTCCTGGTGCTGCTCCTGGGCGCGACCTTGGCGCGGGCCCAGCAGGACGAGGAGTCGGAGCGCGCGGCCATCCGCGAGAAGCTGGCCGCGCAGCGCGCCACGCTCGCGCTGGTGGAGGCGAAGAAGCTCTCCGTGCTGGAGGGCATGGAGCTGATGGAGGACATGGCCTCCTTCTCCCGCCGCCGCGTGCGCGCGCTGGAAGGGGACCTGAACCTGTTCCGCCGCCGCGTCACGCTGGCCGAGCGCGAGGAGGCCGTGCTGCGCGAAGCCCTGCGCGCCCAACTGCGCCGCCTGTCCCCGCGCCTGCGCACCCTGTACCGGCTCCAGCGCAGACGGCCGCTGGAGGTGCTCCTGTCCGCGGAGGACTTCGCCGCGCTCATGTGGCGGGCCCGCGCGCTGGAGGCCAGCATGGCGGGCGACCTGGAGCTCTTGCGCACCGTGCAGCACGTGGCGGGGCTCCAGCGACAGGCGACGCTGGAGCTGAAGCGGCTGCACACCTCGCTGTCCCAGCGCGTGGCCTTCCTCCAGGCGCAGTCGAAGCAGGCCCGGGCCCAGCAGGAGGCCCTGGAGGAGGTGGTGGGGAAGCTGGCCGGCGAGGCGGAGCTGGCCAGGCGCGCCGTGCGCGAGCTGGAGGGCGCGGACGCGGAGCTCACCCGCATGCTGGTGGACCTGCACGAAGCCCCCGCGACCAGCGGCTTCGGCGCGCTGAAGGGCAAGCTGCCCAGGCCGGTGGCGGGCATCATCGAGGTGGGGTTCGGCCGGGTGGTGAACCCGCGCTTCAACACCGTCACGGTGCAGAAGGGCGTGGACATCCGCGTGCCAGCGGGCACCCCCGTGCACGCGGTGGCCGAAGGCACCGTCGTCTACGCGGGCTGGCTGCGCGGCTACGGCAACCTGCTCATCGTCGACCACGGCGACGACTTCCACACCCTGATGGCCCACCTGTCCACCGTCGGGGCGGAGGTGGGCGCGCGCGTGGCCCCGGGCGACGTGGTGGGCGAGGTGGGCGACACCGGCTCCCTCAAGGGCGCCTACCTGTACTTCGAGGTGCGCCGCGCCGGTCAGGCCGTTGACCCTGCCC
>NZ_RAWI01000650.1 GCF_003612125.1 Corallococcus praedator | reverse complement strand
CACCCACCCATCCAGACTTCACCCGAGACCTCCGGCTGCCAAGCCCGTCCGCCTCCGCGAGGCTCCAGGGCCTTCCTGCCCGGGTTACCTGCGTGTCCCTGCCCGAGAGCAAAGCGTGTGCCCCGGAGATCCAGACGCGCGTGGACCTCTTTTCAGGGGGTTGCGACACACCTGACGCGTCGGACGTCCGGAGGATCGGAAGACGTTGCAGCACCCGGGCATGCGCTCCCGGTAGGAATTGCCGGACGGGAGGGCAACGGAGGGCCTTGCGCGAAGGCGGCCGCCGCGACGTGGCTCGGGGGATCCATCCGCCCCGGACGGCGCTGGAGGGCAGCGCCATCAACAGAGCTTAAACGTCGTTCCAGGTGACGCCCTACCGTACCGCGGGGAGGCTTCATCGTCGGCTGGACGCCAGGCCGACAAAGCCTCCCGTTGCTTCGACTCCGCTTCAACGACCCGACGTCGGACCTCAGCGTCGCTGGGTGAACTGGACGCGACGGCCGCCCATGGGGGGCATCACCGGCGGGGCTTCCAGGCCGAACTGCCACCAGAGCGGCTCGTAGGGCTTCATCTTCAGGCGCTTGTCGTTCTGCAGCTGGGCGAGGCTGCCCTTGAGCTTCTCATCGGACGGGTTCTGCTCCACGCCCCGGGCGAGCACGCGCTGGGCGGCGTCCTTGTCCTTCTGCTGCAAGAGGCACCAGGCGTACACGGCCCAGACGATGGACTCCTTCTTGCCGCTCTTCACCGCGGCCTCGAAGGAGGCCTTCATGGCGTCCTTGTCGTTGAGGCGGAAGTGCAGGGCGCCCTCCATGGCCTTGGCCATGTAGTTGCGGCCGCTGGCCTGCTTCAGGTGCGGCTTCGCGCCTTCAATGTCCTTCACCATGTACTTGAGCATGCCGATCTGGGCGTGGATCTCCGGACCGATGAGGAACTGCCACTTGTCCCAGACGAGGCCCTGCTCCAGCGTCTTGACGGCCCGGTCCACGCGGCCCTGGGCCTCCTTCTGGTTGGCGGGCTGGCCCTGGAGATCATTCTGGACCGTGGTCATGAGCGCCTGGACCCGGGTGGAGACCCGGCGGGCGAGCACGATGTAGGCGGCGAAGAGGGCGATGACGCCGGGCACGATGCCGGCCCACCAGGAGAAGCCGCCGACCAGCTTGACCAGCACGGCGACCGCCAGCCCGATGGCCAGGGAGATGAGAAGGTTGTACATGCGCAGCCCCTTTAGCGGTGTGCGTGGACCACCGCAATCTTCGGATGCACACGAACCGAAGGCGCGATATACGTTCGGCCGCCTCGCTTTCACCCGAGAGGCCCTCTGTCGAAATTGGTAGACGAGGCGGACTCAAAATCCGCTGCGGCTGACCCCGCGTCCCGGTTCGAGTCCGGGGAGGGCCATTCCCCCAAACGCAGCACCGGCGTCCGAGATGCCGCCTCCTTCGGATGACCGACCGTGAAAGCACCCCTTTGTCCTCCGCGCTGGGAGTCGCGATGAAGGTACTTCTGGTCGAGGACGATCCGAGCCTCAGGGAGGGGATGGGCGAGCTGGTCTCCGAGCTGGCGGACGTGCAGGCGGTGGGCACCATCCATGAAGCGCTGTCCGCCCTTCAGACGGACCGCTTCGAGCTGGTGATGAGCGACCTGCGCATCGCGGGCAACCACAACGACGGCAAGGGCATCCTGGAAGCAGCGCGTCGTCGCCTGCACCCGGTGGCCATCGTCAGCGCCGCCGGTCCCGACGAGGTTGTCCAGGCCCTGCACCCCTTCGAGCCCGACGCGCTCCTGATGAAGCCCTTCCAGGTGGACGACATCATGGGGCTGGTCGAGCGCTTCCTCGACCTGAAGCGTCAGGCGCTCGCCGCCGCGGAGGCGCCGCTGGCGCCAGACTCGCCGGCCTGGACGGAGTTCGCGCCGGGCGCACGTTCGGCCAGCCCGGAGTCGGAGGCCCCCCGGACCTGGGTGCGGCTGACGTCCGGAGCGGAGCATCGCTGGCCCCCGCCTCATCGTGGCCAGGGGGTCCTCCTGGTGGAGGGCGACCTGGAGCTGGACGGGGAACGCTATGCCGCGCCCTGCTACCTGTTCCTCGGCCTGGGGGCGTCTCCCCAGACGCGGACGCGGACGGGCGCGCTGGCGGTGTGCGTGCCGCTGCGCGACTGAAGCGAAGAAGAGGACACACCCCCGTGGAGATTCCCCTCTGGCCTTCGCCGCATGATCCGTCGCGCCTGGGGCGTCCGTCCCGGCGCGCGGCCACCGCCGCCCTGGAGACCCACATCGCGGTGCTCAAGGGGGATCCGCTGAAGGCGGCGCTCGCCAACGCGCTGCGCGATGCCGAGGGGCTGGGCGGGCAGGAGCGGCGGTTCGTGGCGATGGCGTCGCGCGAGCTGTCCCGGCACCAGCGATTGTTGGACCTGGCGGCGCGGCTGCTGGGCCACTCGCACGCGAAGATCGTCATGACGGAGGACCAGGCGCTGGTGCGCTACACGCTCTGGCGCCGGCTCTTCTGTGGCGAGGGCTGGACACGCATCGGCCCGGAGGTGCGATTGCCGGGCCCGGTGCGGCCGCGCACCCTGCATGACGCGGTGCTGGAGGGCCTGGTCACGAAGCCGCTTCCGGAGGTTCCCTCCTCGGAGTCGGAGTCCGTCGCGGATCGGCTGGCCACCCGCTACTCCTTCCCGGGGTGGCTCACCCAGCGGCTGGCGGAGGTGTACCCGGAAGCGACGCTGGCCGGACTGATGGCGTCCCTGGATGAAGAGCCCGCGCTGCACTTCCGCGTGCGGCCGGCGGGGACCCGGGACGCGGTGCTCGCGGCGCTGGCGGAGGAGGGCGTGGTGGCGGAGGCGGTGCCGTCCTCGCCGGACGCGCTGCGCGTCGCGGATGCCAGCCACCGCATCTTCGAGACGAAGGTGATGAAGTCCCGGCGGCTCCAGGTGCAGGACGTGGGCAGCCAGCTCATCGTCCAGGCGTGTGTGCCGCCCGGGGGTTCGCTCGTGGGGCTCACCG
>NZ_RAWI01000064.1 GCF_003612125.1 Corallococcus praedator | reverse complement strand
GGCCCCCGCCGCCCGTGCGCAGGGCGCCTCCTCCGACGCGAAGCAACCCGCTCGCCCCCAGGAGGTCGCGCCCGCCCGGCACGCGGAGCCCGCGTTCGTGGAGCCGCAGCGCACCTCGCAGGCGGTGCTCGCGGCCACGCGGATCCGGGATGGGGACGCGCTGATGCGCGAGCGTCGCTACCGCGAGGCGGCGTTCGCCTTCCTCGACGCGAAGCACGCGGCGCCGGAGCACGTGGAGGCGCGCTTCAAGCTGGGCAATGCGCTGGCGGTGCTCGGCTACTACGGGCGCGCCATCGACGAGTGGGAGCAGGCTTCGCGCCTCACCCAGGACGCCGCCATTCGTCAGAGCGCGCAGGACAACATCACCCGGGCGCGCGCGAAGCAGACGGAAGCCGGCACCGCTCCGCAGGCCGTGGGGCAGACTCCTGGCTCGGGGCCCGTGGCGGACACGACGCGGGCCCAGGCCCGCCGCGCCTACGAGCAGGGCGTCCAGCACATCAGCCAGCGCGCCTACGCGGCCGCGCTCCAGACGCTGACGCAGGCCGTGCAGCAGGAACCCCTGCTCACGGTGGCCTACGTCGCGCGGGGCAGCGCCAACATCGGGCTGCGCCGGTACGCGGAGGCCGCGGCGGACTATCAGTTCGCGCTGAAGCTGGATCCGGACTCGGCGTCCCCCCTGTACGGCCTCGCGGAGGCGTACCGGGCCCTGGGGCGCAACCTGGAAGCCCGCGACCTGTACGCACGCTATGCCGCGTCCAGCGCGGCGGACGTGCGCCCGGAACTCCAGGCGGAGTCCCGACAGAAGGCCGAGCGCCTGCGCTGACTGCCCGCTCGAAGAGCAGGCGGGCATCGTCAAAGGGGCTGTCCCCGTCACTATTTTACGAGTCATGGACGGACTCGAACGGAAGGTGGAGGGGAAGCAGTCGCAGCAGGTCTTTCGCCCCCGGCGGGTGTTCGCCGCGACGATGGCGGCGGCAGGCCTGCTGTGGCTCGGGGTGCTCGTCTACCTGTTCAACTTCGACGGGGTGCCGCTGAAGACGTTCCTGTCCGCGGGCTTCTTCGTCCTCTTCTTCGCGGTGTCCCTCACCTACTACGGGCGCACCCGCATCGAGGTGGACTCCCGAGGCATCACCTGCCGGGGCATGGTGCGCACCCGGCGCTTCTCCTTCGCGGACATCCGCAAGCTGGACGTGCTCCCCGGCCCGGTGACGGTCTACGCCATCCGGGGCAGCAAGGGCTTCGTGCACTTCACCAGCTTCTTCCGCCACCACCGCTACCTGGCCTCGCTCCTGGTGGAGCGCGCGGGCCTGTCCCCGCTGCCCGGCTGATGCGCGGCCTCACCCCGCTGACGCCAGCACGTAGGTGAGGAGCAACCCGATGAGCGCCAGCACCGCGCCCACGGCGATGAGCCACCCCTCCGAGCGCGAGCGCCGCGGACCGCGTTCGGGAGCAAGGGGCGCCTCCGTCGACGCGTCGGCATCTGAAACCATGGGGAGGGCGTGCCCACCGCCGTCCGGAGCGTCGTCGAACGCCGCCTGGAAGCGCAGCAGGGAACGCCCCAACTCGACGACGTCGCCATCCGCCAGCGTCCCGGGCGCCTCCAGGCGCACGCCGTTGAGGAACACGCCGTTGGGCGTCCCCAGGTCCTCCAGCAGGAATCCCAGTCCTTCGCGACGGATCCGCGCGTGCAGGCGGGACACGGCCCGGTCCCGCAGCCGCAGGGCCACTCCTTCTCCCCGGCCAATGTCCGTGTGGGCCTCCGCGAGGGCGTGACAGCGGCCCACGTCCAGCCCGGTGAGGCAGGTGATGGAGGCGGCGCGCGAGGGACGCGACTCCACCTCCGTCAGCAGTCCCTTGAGCACCGCCACGGTGCCCACGCCGCGCTCGGGGGCGCTCGGCTCGGCGAGCACGCGCAGACACATGCCGTCGGGAAGGCCCAGCACTTCGCCGGGCAGCACCAGGCGCGACACGCCGGGCAGCACGCGCACCGCGTTCACGGTGAAGCTGCGCACGGCCTCCACCATCAGGCGCTGGGACTCGATGCGCAGGGTCAACAACCCTGGCGGCAGGCCGTCCAGATGGACGTGGTCCTCGGGGCCGCCTCCCAGCAGGTGCTGGCCTTCGGTCAGCTCGAACGGGGTGGGGGTGCCCAGGTGCTCGAATTCGAAGCGCATGCGAACGCCCGGCAGCAAGCGTCACGCCTGCCGCCGGGCGCTGGATTTTCGCGCGGTTGCCCCGCGCCCCCATCCATCCCGCGCCTTCCGTGTCCGGAGGTCGGGACGGCGGGAGTCCGTGGAACGTCTAGAAGGTGGCACCCAGGTTGAGCGTGCCGATGTAGCGGCCGCCCTTGCTGAAGGTCTCGTCACCGCCCAGGTCCACGTCGGACGCCGGTAGCGACGCGGCGAACCCCTGGTCGAACAGGAAGTTGTAGTTCACGCGCGCGTCCGCGGTGAAGCTGCCCAACTGCAGGCGCAGGCCACCGCCCACCGGCACGTTGCCCACCGTGTCGTCCTGGAAGCCCGGCGCGATGGCGCGCACGTTGTAGCGGCTGACGCCCACGCCGCCCATGACGTACGGCTGCAGCCGCGTGGCCGTGAGGCCAATCGTCACCGCGCCCTGCACACCGTTGCGCACGATGTCCGGCCCGTTCGCGTTCGTCGCCAGCACGCCGCCCGTGTTGAACTCGCTGACGCTGCCCGTGTAGCCCAGCTCCACGCCCACCACGTTCGTCGGCTTGAGGCCAATCGTCACGCCGTACGCGAGGCCGGGATCAATCTGCGTCCGCAGCGCGTCGGTGTAGCCCTCGACGCCGCCGCCCACCATGAATGAAAGGCCCCGCGTGTTCGTGGACCTGCGCAGCTCCGTCGAAGCCGCTTGCGCGGAACCCGCCGCCAACACCGAGATCGCCACCGCTCCCGCCATCAGTCCCTTGTTCATCTGGTTACCCCTCCCTGTGATGGACCGAAACATGGGGTGCCCTTTCGGGCACGCCAACAGGGACTGGGGGGCCCGACAGCTCGGCCGCCCTCCCTTGCGGACGGGTTGCCCATGCATGGGAACGCGCTGTCCCACCGGCGGAAGAACGCTTCCCGGAAGGCGGGGAAGGGTAGACTGCGTGACTTCGATGCGCGTCCATCCCTGCGTCCTGCTCCCGCTGTTGTCCTCCCTCGTGCTCGTCGGCGCCTGCCGCGACGAACAGGCGGGGCCCGCCCACCGCGCGCCCCGGCTGCCCGCGCCCACGACGCTCCGGACGCTGGATGCGGCCCCGGCGGAGCTCACCCTCCGGAGCGGCGCCACGTTCGCGGGCGGCGCCATCGTCTACCTGGGAACGCGCGTGACGCCGGAGAAGGCCCAGCCCGGGCAGCCGGTGAAGCTCGCGCACTACTTCCAGGCGGTGCGCGCGCCCCCGCAGGGCTTCCACTTCTTCGTGCACGTGGTGGAGCCGGAGAGCGGCCAGATGATCAGCAACGCCGACCACGAGTTCCAGGACGGCGCCGCGCCGCTGGAGACGTGGCCGGTGGGCAAGGTCGTGGAGGACGTGCACTCCGTCACCATGCCGGGCAGCCCCGGCCGCGTGGTGCTGGGCTTCTGGCGCGACGATGAGCGCCTGGCGGTGGACAACCCCCGCGTGCAACTGGGCGCCAACCGCGTGCGCGGTCCGCTGCTGGGCGGCGAGCCTCCCGCGCTGCCGGAGTACACCGTCACGCGGGTGAAGAAGGCGCCCGTGCTCGACGGCGTGCTCGACGATGAGGCGTGGAAGGGTGCGAAGCCTGTGACGCTGGTGGGCAGCTTCGACGGCCGCGCCCCCCGGCTGCGCACCCAGGCGCGCCTCGTCTACGACGACGCGTACCTGTACGTGGCCTTCGACGTGGAGGACCCGGACGTCTGGGGCACGCTGCGCAACCGCGACGACTCCATCTACGAGCAGGAGGTCGTGGAGGTGTTCCTCGACGCCAACGCGGACGGGCGCACGTACAACGAGCTGGAGGTGTCCCCGCACAACGTCCTCTTCGACGCGTACTTCCCCGCGCGGCGCCAGGGCATGGACCTGTCGTGGGACTCGGGAATGAAGACGGCGGTGAAGGTGCGCGGCACGCTGGACGACGCGTCGGACCGCGACGAGGGCTGGAGCGTGGAGCTGGCCATCCCGTTCAAGAACCTGGCGGAGGTGCCCCACATCCCGCCCGAGCCCGGGGAGCGCTGGCGCTTCAACCTCTACCGGTTGGAGCACCACGACCGCAGGCAGGTGGAAGGCCAGGCCTTCTCACCCCTCTTCATTGGGGACTTCCATGCCCTGCCGCGCTTCGCGTGGCTCATCTTCCAGTAGGAAGGGCCACCCGGCGCGCGGCGGCACGGCCCTCCGTCACGCGTGCGGAGAGATGTCCCAGGGCGCGTCCGCGACCGAGCGCTCCGACGGATCTCCCAGGAAGCGCACGAAGCCTCGCGCCTCCAGCGTGTCGACGAGCTCCTCGGCCTCCAGCTCGGAGAAGTGGTTGCTCCGCATGTCGAGCAGCATGTCGCGCATCAGGGACTTGCCGCGCAGGTAGCCCACGGGCTCGCCCGGGCCGAGCTTGGACTTCAGGTCGGCGGTCAACTGCTGGAGATCAAGGTCATCGGAAATCATCGGCGCTACGGTGGGTCTGCTTCCCACTTGCCGCAACGGGCAGGGGGGCCTCCTCGACGTGCGGCAGGAAGGAGACCAGGCGGACGTCCTGGCCGTCGCTCTCCAGCGTGACGGCGCCATCCCGGTCGGTGCGCCAGCACTCGGTGCCCAGGGCCCGGTAGCGCGCCTCCACCTCCGGATGCGGGAAGCCGAACCGGTTTCGCCGGCCCACGCAGAACACCGCGTGACGCGGCCGCGTGCGGGCCAGCAGCGGCGCGGTGGAAGAGGTGCGCGAGCCATGGTGCGGCACCTTCAACACCGTGACCGTCCCCACGGCCTCTTCGAGCGCGGCCTCGCCGTCCTCCTCCACGTCGCCCGCCAGCAGCACGGTGACGTCGCCATGGCGCACGCGCAGCACCACGCTCCGGTCGTTCGCGCCCTCCATCAACTCCCGGTCCACCGGAGGCCCCAGCACCTCCAGCGTCGCTTCGCCCAGCGTGAACGGGGGATGCCCCACCTGCACCTCTTCCACGACCGCGCCCGGAGCGGCCGCCGCGACGCGCCGGGAGAGGGGACCGTCGGTGGTGCCCGCGGACATCCACAGCCGCTCAGGAGGCACCCGCGCCAGCGTGGACACCATCCCGAGCGCATGGTCCGGATGGGGATGCGACAGCACCGCGAGATCCAACCGGGAGACCCCCTCGGCCTTGAGGAAGGGCAGCACGAAGCGCTCCCCGGTGTCCGCGCCCTCCGGGACGCCGCCCCCGTCCACCAGCGCATGGTGACCCCGGGAGCGGAGCACCACCGCGTCGCCCTGGCCCACCGACAGGAACGTGATGCGCAGCGCGGGCTCCGGGGCGAGCCCGGGAAGCAGCACGGCGCCCAGCACGGCCAGGGGCGTGAGCACACCCACGTAGCGCCAGCGTCCTGAACCCAGCGCCCAGCACAGCAGCCCCACCGCGTACGCGATGGAGAGGAGCACCCCCAGGCCGGGCACCTCCACCGCCGCGAAGGGCACCGAGGCAAAGCCCCGCGTCAGCGCCAGCAGCAGCTCAGAGGCCCACGCGCCCGCCCACAGCACCGGGGTCGCCAGCACGGGGGCCACGACGAAGAGCGCCGCGCCGCCCGCCGCGAGTCCGGTGAGCAGGCCACACAGGGGCAGGGCGACGATGTTGGACACGAGCCCCGCCAGACTCACCCGCCCGAACGCCGCCGCCACCACGGGCAGGCCCACGAGCGTCGCCGCGGCGCTGGCGCACAGCGTCTGCGCCACCGCCTCCTTCGCCTGCGCGGCCCAGCGCTTCAGCCGGCGGGGTTCGGAAGGGTCGGGCCGGTCCACGGGCAGCGCCTCGCGCAGCGCGGGCGACAGCAGCACCAGCCCCAGCACGGCGAGGAACGACAGCCGGAGCGACAGGTCCACCACGCTGGAGGGCGTCCACGCCACCAGCACGAGCGCCGCCAGCGACAGGCCGTTGAGCCCGTCCGCGCGCCGCCACAGGCCCAGCCCCAGCAGCACCGCCGTGGCCATCACCGCCGAGCGCACCGCCGGGGCCTGGTTCCCCGTGAAGAGCACGTAGGCCCAGACGAAGGGCACCGCCGCCGGGGCCGCCACCCGCCGGGCCTCCAGCGCGCGCCACCGTCCTCCCAGCCGCACCAGCGCCCGCCGCAGGAGCGCCAGCGTCATCAAGGCCAGCGCCGCCACGTGCAGCCCGCTGACGCTGAGCACGTGCGCGAGCCCCGCCCGCGAGAACGCATCCTCCCAGGCGTCGTCCAGCTCCGCGCGCTGGCCCGCCGCGAGCGTCAGGAACAGCGCCGCCGCGTCCGGGGACGGCGCCACCCGGCGCACCGCCACCCCCAGCCGGCTTCGGAGGCCCTCCAGCGTCAGCCGCCACGCCTGGGCAGGGGAGAGCACCAACAGGCGCTCCGGAGCGAAGCCTCCCGTGAAGGCCACGCCCTGCCGCCGCCGCGCCGACGCGAAGTCCCGCTCGCCCGGATTGGACGGCGGCGCATCCGGGATGAGCCGGGCCTCCACCCGCACGCGTTGCCCGGGTTGCAGGTCCAGGCCTCCACCCCGGCCGGAGAGGCTGACACGGAAGCGGGCGGCGACCTCCGGACCCGTGGCGGGGCCTGCCCGCGATACGGCCAGCCTCAAGCGGGTGGCGCCATCGAAGCGCTCCACGCGCTCCAGCTCACCCTCCAGCCGCGCGCTTCCACCGTCCGCCAGCGCCGGGGGGACCTCCACCCGGGCCTCGAAACCGGAAAGACCCGCCCCGGTGAGGCCCAGGGCGACGAGCACCGCCAGATGGGCTCCCGGCAATGGACCGAGCGCCGTCCCCACCAGTCCCAGACAAAGCGCGCAGAGGAGAAATACCTCGGCGGCGCTCCCTGTTCCGGTTGCCCAGAGGGCGCCGAGCGTGAGGCTCAGCGCAGGAAAGAACAAAGGACGCGTGCCCAGGTCGCGCCACGCATAACGAACCAACACCCACCCCCACCCACCACCGTGTCCGTCATGCGGCGCTCGTACCCTGAGCCATTCCGCACACAAAACCGGACACCGTAGTGCGGCCCGCTTCGGGTGGTCAAGGCGATTTCGTTGCCCGTGGATGTGGTTTGTGGTAGTAGTGGCCGGCTTGAAGGCCGGGGTCGAAGCTTTCTCCAAGGAGGCAGTTAGTGCAGACCAGCTTCAAGACTGGTGACAAGGCGGTTTATCCGGGCCAGGGCGTCGGCGAGGTGATGGGCATCGAGCACACCGAGGTCGCCGGGCAGCGCCAGTCGTTCTACGTGCTGCGCATCCTGGAGAACGGGATGCGGATCATGATCCCCATCAACAAGGTCGGTTCTGTCGGCCTGCGGGAGATCATCAGCGAGGAGGACGTCAAGCAGGTCTACTCCATCCTTCGCGAGAAGGACATCTCGGTGGACTCGACGACGTGGAACCGTCGCTACCGCGAGTACATGGAGAAGATCAAGACGGGCTCCGTCTTTGAAATCGCGGAGGTGCTGCGCGACCTGTACCTGCTCAAGGGTGACAAGGACCTGTCGTTCGGCGAGCGCAAGATGCTCGACACGGCACGCTCGCTGCTCATCAAGGAGCTGTCGCTGGCCAAGGACTGCACCGAGGAAGAGGTCGAGTCGGACCTGAAGAAGATCTTCAACCTCGCCTGATGCCTTCGCAGCGCGGCGGGCCCACCGGCCGCCGTGCTCGCATTCCTCGCCCCGGGTTCCCTCGTTGGGACTCGGGGCGTCGTGTTTCTGGAGGGCGCCCCACGCTGAGCGCCCGCGCCTCACTGCGCGGACGGGGTGCCCTGTGCGTCGAGCGCCGCCAACTGGGTGCGGGCCTCGGCGTTGGAGGCGTCGTGCTTCAGGGCGGCGTTGAAGGCCGCGCGCGCGTCGGCCCAGCGGCTGGCGCGGACGGCGTCCCTGCCGGTGCTCACGTAGAGGCCGGCGAGCTGTCGCCGGAGCGCGGCCCCGTGGCGGCTCCAACCCTGGGACACGTCCTGGTCCAGCCGCACGGCGGCGCTGAGTGCATCGAGCGCCCGGGGCGTGTCGTTGCGGGCCAGCGCGGCCTGGGCGGTATCCCTGGCGGTCTGGAAGCGGGTGAGCTGCTGCACCAGCGGCGCGAGGTTCGCGCGCCGCGCCTGGGCCAGGGCGCCCGCGACGTCGCCGGACTCGTAGCGGGCGAGGATGGCTTCGCGCGCGCCCTCATCTGGAGGGCCGTTCACGGCGGCCGCCACCGGGCCCTTCCGGGCGGTCGAGGCTGCTTTCGGCGCGTCCTCGCGAGCGATGTCCGAGGCACCGGAAGCTGGCTCCACGCTCTTCGCTGAAGTCGTGCTCCCGCGCAGGCCCCGGGCGATGTCCGTCGCGCTTGGCCCCTCGCCTGCCTTCGCGGTTGCGTGCTGTCCACGGGCCGGTTCGCCCGAGCCGGGAGTCTCCCCTGCATTCGCGGCCGCCGTGTCTTCGCTCGGCCCTATCGGAGCCCCCTTCACGCCAGCGGCAGCAGCAGGCTCCACGGATCCGGAGGGCTCCGTCCCCCGCCCCGCCTCGACGCCACGAACATCCTTCTTCGCCGGGGTGCTCGCGCCCTTCGCGGACGTCCCTTCCGTCGCGGTCCGTGCCGGTGACGCGTCCGTCATCCGCATGGCCACCAGGCTGATCAGCGCCGCCACCGCGGAGCCCACGACGGCCGCCGCCAGGGCCACGACGACGACGCCCACCGAGCGCTTCCCACCGCGCGGCAGGATGGGATCCAACGCGGTCTTGATCTCCATTGGTGACGCGCCCGAACCGCGCAGGCGCAGCGCCGCGTTGCCCAGGCTCAGCTCGTCGCCGGGCCGGATCTCCACCTCGCCCTTGATGCGCGAGCGGTTGACGAACGTGCCGTTCTGGCTGCCCAGGTCGCGCACGGCGAAGGCATTGCCGCGCCGGGTGAGCTGCGCATGGCGCCGGCTGATGGACGCGTGCTGGAGCCGCAGGTCGGACGTGGAGGAACGGCCCAGCGTGATGGAGCCCTGGTGCAGCGGCACGAGCTGTCCCGCGCCCGGCCCCCGCTCCACGTACAGGAACGCGGGCGACAGGCCCGGATCCGAGTACTCCTTCTGCCAGTCGTAGCGGGGCGACAGCTCCCGGTCGGACTTCGACCGCTCGCCCGGCCCCCGCCGCTTCACCTTCCGGGAACCCGCCGGATACTGGGGCACCCGCTGGGGCCGCGGATCATCCGCCTGGAGGGGCGCCACCTCGTCGTCGTCGAACGGCAGCTCCTCGGCCGGTTCCTCCTTGGCCGCCTGCTGTCCCGGCGGGCGGGGAGGGCGCGGCGGACGCTTGGGATTCGGCGGGGCCATGCGGGCCATTCTCCCAGGTTGCGGGGCCGCGAACAGGGCCCCTGCCGGCGTTTCCGAGGTTGTCCAACGCTTCCCGCGTCAAAGGCTGGCCTGTGTGGGACGGGGGATCCTAGAGTGTGTACCGCGTCGCGCAAGTGTCGCGCCCGCCCCGCTCGCTAGGAGGACCCTCCACCGTGGCCCCCTCATCCATCCGGCTCTTCAACACGATGTCCATGCAGAAGGAGCCGCTGGAGCCGCTCGTGCCCGGCGAGGTGAAGGTCTACGTCTGTGGGCCCACCGTCTACAGCTACATCCATATCGGGAACGCACGCACCTTCACGTCGTTCGACGTGGTGGTCCGCTACCTGCGCTACCGGGGCTTCAAGGTGACGTACGTGCGCAACTACACGGACGTCGACGACAAGATCATCAAGGCCGCGCACGAGACGGGTGAATCCCCCGTGGAGCTCGCGTCGCGCTTCGTGGAGATCTTCCGCGAGGACACCCGCGCCCTGCACCTGCGCGAACCGGACGTGTCCCCGCGCGTCAGCGAAACGATCCCAGAGATCATCGCCATCATCCAGACGCTGGTGGACAAGGGCTTCGCCTACGAGGCGAAGGGCGATGTGTACTTCGCGGTCGGCAAGGACGAGGACTACGCGAAGCTGTCCAAGCGCAACCTGGACGAACTGTGCCAGGGCGAGCGCGTGCACCCCGGCGAGCTCAAGCGCGAGCCCCTGGACTTCGCCCTGTGGAAGGCGGCGAAGCCCGGCGAGCCGTCATGGGACAGCCCGTGGGGCAAGGGCCGTCCGGGCTGGCACATCGAGTGCTCCGCGATGAGCGAGAAGTACCTGGGCCGCTCGTTCGACATCCACGGCGGGGCGTTGGACCTCATCTTCCCCCACCACGAGAACGAGATCGCCCAGAGCGAGTCCGCCACCGGCCAGGAGATGGCGAAGTACTGGATGCACTGCGGCTTCCTCGACCTGGAAGGCGCGAAGATGTCCAAGTCGCTGGGCAACGTGGTGCGCCTGCGCGACGCGCTCGCCAAGGTGGACGCGGAGGCGCTGCGCTTCTTCTTCCTGTCCACGCACTACCGCCACCCGCTGAGCTTCGGGGAGAAGGCGCTCCAGGACGCGGAGATGCGCATGGAGTACTTCTACGAAACGCTGCGCAAGGTGGACGAGCGCGTGGCGGGCAAGGACTTCGGCAAGGGCCCGCTGCACGGCGACCCCGCGCGCTTCCTCACGGAGTTCGAGTCCTCCATGGACGACGACTTCAACACCGCCGGAGCGCTGGGCGCGCTGTCGGGCCAGTTCGGGTTGATGAACGAACTGACCGACAAGCCGCCCGTGAAGGACAAGCCGCTGGTGGGCCGCACCCTCCAGGCGCTGCGCGAGCAGGTGCGTGAAGCCTCCCGCGTGCTGGGCCTCTTCGAGGACGATCCGGCGGACTGGCTCCTGCGCCGCCGCGACCGCGCCGTGCGCGAGCGCGGCATCGACGTGGCGGAGGTGGAGCGGCTGCTCGCCGAGCGGACCGCCGCGCGAGCCGCGAAGGACTTCGCCGCGGCGGACCGCGTGCGCACCACCCTCAAGGAGCGCGGCGTGGACATCATGGACACGCTTGGCGGCACCTCGTGGAAGGTGGCGGCGCCCGCGTCCTGAAAACCCGCTGGGGGCGCCCTGGCCGGCCATGCTAGGCCAGGGCGCATGAGGCTCCTTCCGGCCGTCCTGTTCGTCGCCCTGTCCTCGGCGTCCGCCCTCGCGGCGGGCGCTGCGTCCATCACGCGCCAGGAGAAGGTGGCCCAGCAGGCCATCACCCCGGATCTGCTGCGCGCGCACGTGCGCTTCCTCGCGAGCGACCTGCTGGAGGGACGCGGCCCCGGCACGCGGGGCGACGCGCTGGCGCAGGAGTACATCGCCGCGCAGTTGGAGGGCCTGGGCCTGAAGCCCGGCGCCCCGGACGGCGGCTACCTGCAGCGCTTCGACCTGATGGGCATCAACAGCCATCCGGGCGCGATGACGGTCCAGGCGAAGTCGGGCCGCATGGAGCTCAAGACCCGCGACGACTTCATCGCCGTGTCCGGCGTGCAGGCCCCGGAGGCGAAGCTGGACGCGTCCGAGCTGGTGTTCGTGGGCTACGGCATCGTCGCGCCGGAGTTCCAGTGGGACGACTTCAAGGGCGTGGACCTGAAGGGCAAGACGCTGGTCATCCTCAACAATGATCCGGAGGAGGATCCGCGCCTGTTCGCGGGCAAGACGCGCCTCTGGTACGGCCGCTGGGACTACAAATACGAGCAGGCGGCGAAGACGGGCGCGGCGGGCGCCATCATCATCCACACCACGCCCAGCGCGGGCTACCCGTGGCAGGTGGTGCGCACGTCGTGGACGGGGGAGCAGTTCGAACTGCCCGCCGGTGACGCGCCCCGCCTCCAGGTGAAGGCGTGGACCACCGAGGACGCCACGAAGCAGGTGCTGAAGCTCGCGGGCCACGACCTGGAGGCGCTGCGCGCCGCCGCGCAGAAGCGGGACTTCCGCCCGGTGCCGCTGGGCGTGACGGTGTCGCTGCGCATCACCAGCGAGGTGCACCGCCGGCCCACCGCGAACGTCCTGGCCCTCCTGCCGGGCAGCGACCCTGTGCTGTCGAAGGAGGTGGTGCTCTACACCGCGCACCATGATCACCTGGGCAAGAAGGACGACGGCAAGCCCGGTGACGACGTCATCTACAACGGCGCGGTGGACAACGCGTCCGGCGTGGCCGCGATGCTCTCCGTGGCCCGGGCCTTCTCCGCGCTGCCCACGGCCCCGCGCCGCTCCATCCTCTTCGCCGCGGTGGCCGCGGAGGAGTACGGCCTGCTGGGCTCCGCGTACCTGGCCGCGAACCCACCGGTGCCCACGGGCCGCATCGCCGCGAACATCAACGTGGACGGCGCCAACATCCTGGGCCGCACGCGCGACATCACCGTCATCGGCCTGGGCAAGTCCAGCCTGGACGGCTTCGTCACCGCGATGGCGAAGACCCAGGGGCGCACGGTGAAGGCGGATCAGCTCTCCGACCGCGGCTTCTTCTACCGGTCGGATCAATTCAACTTCGCGCGCATGGGCATCCCGGCCGCCTACTTCGGCAGCGGCATGGACTTCATCGGCAAGCCGGAGGGCTGGGGCCGCGAACAGCGGGGCGTGTGGGAGCTGAAGCACTACCACCAGCCCTCCGACGAACTGCGGCCGGAGTGGGACCTGTCCGGCGCCGTGGAGGACACCCGGCTGTTCTTCCTGGTGGGGGCCCAGGTGGCGCGCGCGCCGCAGATGCCGAAGTGGAACCCGGGCGATGAATTCGAGGCTGCCCGCCTGAGGTCCCTGGAGGCACTGAAGGGAGCGCCCGGGAAGTAGGGGGCCGTCTTTTCCGTCTTTTGGCGGACGGGCGTGCACGAAGGTTCAGTGGGGGGCCATCCGGGATGTTAGATCCCTGCCCATGCCGGAGTTCCAACTCGTCAGTGACCATTCGCCCCAGGGCGACCAGCCCAGGGCCATCGGTGAGTTGACCGAGGGCCTGCTGCGCGGCGACCGCTACCAGACCCTCCTGGGCGTCACCGGTTCGGGCAAGACGTTCACGATGGCGAACCTCATCGCCAACGTGCAGCGGCCCACGCTGGTCATCGCGCACAACAAGACGCTGGCCGCGCAGCTCTACGGTGAGTTCAAGGGCCTGTTCCCGAACAACGCCGTCGAGTACTTCGTCTCCTATTACGACTACTACCAGCCCGAGGCCTACGTTCCGTCGACGGACACCTTCATCGAGAAGGACTCGTCCATCAACGAGAACATCGAACGGATGCGCCACTCGGCGACGCACAGCCTGCGCACGCGCGACGACGTCATCATCGTGGCCAGCGTGTCCTGCATCTACGGCCTGGGTGCCGCGCGCAGCTACGTGGACCTGGCCATCCGCGCGCAGGTGGGCGAGGACATGGGCCGCGACGGCTTCATGCGCAAGCTCGTGGAGGCCCAGTACGAGCGCAACGACCTGGACTTCCACCGCGGCACCTTCCGCGCCCGGGGCGACACCGTGGAGGTGTTCCCCATCTACGAGGAAGAGCGCGCCGTGCGCGTCAGCTTCTTCGGCGACGAGGTGGAGCGCATCACCGAGTTCGACCCGCTGCGCGGCGTGACGCTGGGGCAGTTGGAGAAGATCGTCATCTTCCCCGCCAGCCACTACGTCGCGGGCCCGGAGGCGCGCCAGAGCGCCATGCGCACCATTCGCGAGGAACTGGCGGAACAGCTCCAGAAGTTCAAGGCGGAAGGCAAGCTGCTGGAGGCGCAGCGGCTGGAGCAGCGCACCATGTTCGACCTGGAGATGATCGAACAGGTCGGCTACTGCAACGGCATCGAGAACTATTCGCGCCACTTCACCGGGCGCGCGCCGGGCGAGTCGGCCCCGTGCCTCATCGACTACTTCCCGCGCAACATGCTGGTGCTCATCGACGAGAGCCACCAGACGGTGTCCCAGATTGGCGCCATGTACCGCGGTGACCGCGCGCGCAAGGAGACGCTGGTCAACTTTGGCTTCCGCATGCCCAGCGCCCTGGACAACCGGCCGCTGAAGTTCGTGGAGTTCGAGGAGATGGTGCAGCAGGCCGTCTTCGTCTCCGCCACGCCCGCCGAGTACGAGCTGCAGAAGTCCAAGGGCGTGGTGGTGGAGCAGATCATCCGCCCCACGGGCCTCATCGATCCGGAGGTGGAGACGCGCCCCGCCGGCAACCAGGTGGACGACCTCTTGGAAGAGGTCCGCGTGCGCGTGTCGCGCAATGAGCGCGTGCTGGTGACGACGCTCACCAAGCGCATGGCGGAGGACCTCACCGAGTACTACAGCGACGTGGGCGTGAAGGTGCGCTACCTGCACTCGGACATCGACGCCATCCAGCGCATGGCCATCATCCGCGACCTGCGCCGGGGCGAGTTCGACGTGCTCGTGGGCATCAACCTGCTGCGCGAGGGCCTGGACATCCCGGAGGTGTCGCTCGTCGCCATCCTGGACGCGGACAAGGAAGGCTTCCTGCGCAGCCACGTGTCGCTCATCCAGACCATCGGCCGCGCGGCGCGCAACCTGAACGGCCGCGTCATCATGTACTCGGATCAGATGACGGACTCGATGAAGCGGGCCATCGAGGAGACGTCCCGCCGCCGCACCATCCAGACCGCCTACAACACCGAGCACGGCATCACGCCGCGTTCGGTGAAGAGCAACATCCAGAACTTCTCCGAGAACATCCCGGACTACGACGCTCAGGCCGGCGCGCTGCCCATGGCGGCGGAAGGGGAGAACGACCTGCTGGAGGCCAAGGAGATCAAACGCCTCATCGGGGAGTTCAACCAGGAGATGCTCAAGGCCGCGGACGACATGCAGTTCGAGAAGGCCGCCGAGTTCCGCGACCGCGTCCAGCTGCTCAAGGACATGGACCTGGGCCTCAAGCCGCCGTCCAGGTCGCTCCTGCGCGCGCCGCCCAAGGCGGTGGACGCGCCGGGCACCACCCCGAAGAAGGGGGGGCGCGGACGTGGGCGTCCGTCGGGCGGCGGTTCGTCCGGCGGGACTTCAGGCGGTTCCCCGGGGAAGCCGTCCGGCCGCTCGCGGGCGAAGAACTAGGAGCCATCCCCCATGGACATCCGGCTGCAGGAGAAGCTGGACGCGCTGCCCACCGAGCCCGGCGTGTACCTGATGAAGGACAAGCGCGGGCAGATCATCTACGTCGGCAAGGCCATCAACCTTCGCAGCCGGGTGCGCAGCTACTTCACCCGCACCGGCGACACCCGCGTCTTCGTGTCCATGCTGGACACGATGCTGGGCGACCTGGAGACGGTGCTCGTCCACAACGAGAAGGAAGCCCTCCTCCTCGAAAACGAGCTGATCAAAAAGCACAAGCCGCGCTTCAACGTCCTGCTCAAGGACGACAAGCAGTTCATCTCCCTGCGCCTGGACCGCCACCAGCCATTCCCCCGGCTGGAGGTGGTGCGCAAGTATGAGAAGGACGGCGCGCGCTACTTCGGCCCGTACTCCAGCGCGGGCGCCATCCGCGAAACGCTGCGCCTCATCAACCGCTTCTTCCAGTTGCGCACCTGCACGGACCACGTGCTGGCCAACCGCAAGCGGCCGTGCCTGCTCCATCAAATCGGGCGGTGCCCGGCCCCGTGCGTCTTCCCGGTGTCCCAGGAGGACTACCGCAAGAGCGTGGACGAGGTGGCCATGTTCCTGGAGGGCAAGGCGGGGGAGCTGACCGAAGGGCTGCGCATGCGCATGAAGCGCGCGGCGTCCGAGCTGAAGTTCGAGGAGGCCGCTCGGGTGCGCGACCAGCTGCTCGCCATTGAACGCAGCCTGGAGCGCCAGAAGGTGGCGACCAGCGACTTCAAGGACCAGGACGTGTTCGCCTTCTTCCGCGAGGGCGACCGCATCCTGTTCTACGTGCTGCACGTGCGGCAGGGCCGGCTCAACGGCGGCCAGGCCTTCCCCTTCGGCAGCCAGGAGTTCCCGGACGACGAGCTGCTCGCCTCGTTCGTGAACCTCTACTACGACCAGGGCGGCTTCGTGCCGGAGGAGGTGCTCCTGCCCCTGGAGCCCGGCGACGGCACGGACGGCCTGGAGGCCCTGCTCACCGAGCGCCGGGGCGACCGCGTGAAGGTGTTCGTCCCCAAGCGCGGGGAGAAGCATGAACTGGTGAACATGGCGGTGAAGAACGCGGAGCAGGCGTTCGTGGAGCGAAAGCGCACCAAGGACGAGACGGACACGGTCTTGTCACGGCTCCAGTCCAAGCTGGGCCTGCGCAACTTCCCGCGCCGGATGGAGTGCTACGACATCTCCCACTTCCAGAGCTCCTCCATCGTCGCCTCGCAGGTGGCGGTGACGGACGGGGAGACGGACAAGTCGCGCTACCGCAAGTACAAGATCAAGACGGTGGACAAGCAGGACGACTTCGCCAGCATGTACGAGGTCATCACCCGCCGGCTCAAGCGGGGCCTGGAGGATGGGGACCTGCCGGACCTGCTCGTCATCGACGGTGGCAAGGGCCAGCTCGCCAGCGCGCACGCGGCCATGAAGGACCTGGGCGTGGAGGGCGTGGACGTGGTGGGCCTGGCCAAGAGCCGCGACCAGGAGGTCTTCGACCGGGACGCGGAGAGCGCGAAGAGCCCCGAGCGCGTCTTCGTGCTGGGCCGCAAGGACCCCATCGTCCTGCCCCAGAACTCGGCGGAAATGTTCATGCTCACGCGCATGCGTGACGAAGCCCACCGCTTCGCCATCACCTTCCAGGGCAAGTCCATGCGAAAGAGCGCCATGCGCTCGGCGCTGGAGGACATTCCCGGCGTGGGCGAAGGAAGGCGGAAGATGTTGCTGCGCCACTTCGGTTCTCTCAAGCGGGTGGGGGACGCCAGCATCGAGGAGCTGGCCGAAGTCGTAGGGCCGGCGATGGCCGAGCGCGTCCACGCGGGCCTGCATGGCGACCCCGAGGACGACACCGAGGACCCGGTGCGCGAAGCCAGCCTGGACGACGCGAGCGAACCGTCGCGGGAAAAAGCAGCGCACGAAAAAGCGGATGGAGGGTCGCCACCGGGTACGGCATGATTAAGTTCCGGTTCGGACGCCGGGGGGGGCTGGCCGCTGGAACCCGCGACGTTCCTAGGGTTTTTCATTGCGACCATGCTCGGCGCTGTTTTATAGCGGTTGAAGATCCGAGCACGTTTGAAGAGGACGAGGACCGACATGAGGCTGTATCCGAAGGTGATCCCGATCATCTCGCGCGAGGCCATTCAGCAGCTCATGCAGGACGGGGACATCGAGGTGGAGCCGATGCGCGTGGCTGACGCCGAGATGGACCTCTCCGCCATCATGCGCGAGTACCTCGCCAACGAAGAGCGTGTGAACCAGGCGACGCGAGAGGCCCTGGAGCGTCGGGGATATGACTACTCCAAGTTCAACCAGGTGAAGCGCGAGATGGCGGATGTGCGCGGCTTCAAGATGGGGGACGAGGGCATCGAGTACGTCATCAACCAGATGATCGAATTCCTGCTCATCAGCCGGAACGTGGAGGAGGTCTTCTCTCCCGATAACGTTCTGCGTCAGAAGATGTTCCAGGGAATGAAGAAGCACCTGGACGTGGACGATGAGATCGACCGGGAAGCCCGCTCGCGGCTGAAGCACCTGCAGGAAGGCACGAGCGCCTTCGACATCGAGTACAACAAGACCGTCGAGCAGATCCGCCGCGCCCGCGGCCTGATTTAGTCCCGGGGCGTGCCACGGCCCGCTCCGCTGCCTACCTTCAACTCCAAGGGAGGCAGCGTCGATGGCGGGTTCAATCCTCACGAGCATCTTGATGTCCGGTGTCCTGGCGGCGGCGCCAGGGAGCGACGGGTTCACGTTCGAGGGCCGGCAGGCCAGCGCGAGGACCGAGCAGCCGGGCGGGTATTTCATCCAGGGTTCGCTTCCATTCAGTGACCTGGCCGAGCGCGGCACGGGGCAGGTGTCCCTGTCCGTGCAGGACCGCGTGGGCATGGCCAACGCGACCTTCGGGGACAAGGCCCAGCTCAGCGCGAGCCTGCGCATCGGGGGCGCGGACTACCGCGTCGAGCTGACGCAGGCGGGTTTTCCGCCCGCCCAGGCGATGGCGCGGGCCCCCGAGGGGCCGCTCCCCCGACCTCCTCCGCACGTCATCGAAGGCGGCGTGCTGATGGGCGTGCCGCTCTACGGCGACAGTGGCATCGGGTGGCGCGCGACGACGCGGGCGCACGCGGCGATGGCGGTGTGGGGCATTGGCAGCGTGTGGCGCAACGGGGCGCTGCTGACGGACTCGGCGCTGGTGCATGTGGCGGCGCTGGACGCGGGCACGTTCGCGGACGACGACACCAAGCGCATCCTGCGCGAGGCGCGCCCGGGTGACGCGGAGCTGGTGGTGGTGGTGTGGAACCTGCCGCCGCAGCAGGAGCCGCGCGGGTTCCTCCAGTTTGTCTTCGACGAGGTCTCCATCCGCGTGGATGGCGTGACGGTGCCGTCCGTGGCGGTGGTGCCGAGCGAAGGGGAGCTGCCGGCCTACCTGGCGGGTCTCACGCCGGTGTTGCCCACGGCGTTCCCGGAGGCGGTGGCGCCGATGTCCCCTCCGAGCTTCGCTCCGGCCACGCAGGGCACGGGCGGCAGCGGGACGGTGGGGACGACGTCGGGCACGGGGCCGGTGGGTTCCAGGGAGACGACGCCGGCCACGACGACGGTGCCGTCGCTGCCGTCGGATTCGCCCTCCACGTTCAGCGGTTCGTTCGCGCCGTCCGCGCCGACGAATCCGCCCGCGGTCGTGTCGGGGGTGGCGCCGGGCTCCTCGGACACGGTGGGGCAGGGGACGTTCGCCACACCGCCCACGGTGGGAGGCGTGTCGGTGGGAGGCTTCATGACGCCGCAGGTGTCCGCGCTGGACTTCAACACCTTCGTGGGCACCAGTCAGGTGAGTCCGGGCATCCTCGCCACGGTGCCGCCGCTGACGCAGTCCTCCACTACGCCGCCGTCGCCCATCCTGGGGACGCCCGCGCCGCTGAACACCGGCACGCCCGCGCCGCTGCTGGGGACGCCCGCGCCGCTGAATTCGTCTCCTGGCACCGCGCTGCCGGCCACGCCCGCGCCGGCCAACGCCGCGCCGGCCAACGCCGCGCCCGCGACAGGTGCTCCGGCGGCCCCAGCCGGGCGCTGACGCCGCTTCGGCGGGGGCCTTTCGCACCGGAGGGCAGGGGGTGGGAAAATTGACCGGACGCTACGCGCCTGTAGCGTCCTGGACATGCCCTCTCCCGTCGCAGCCCTCGCCACCACCGCGATGTTGCGCCGCACCGACCCCGTCCGCGGGGCGGTGGAGCGTCTGGCCCAGGCCCTGCCCGCGCGCGCGGACGCCACCGTCCTCCTGGACTTCGTGGAGGACGACCTTCGCGAAGGACTGGACGCGCTGGGCGACGTGCAGGCCCACTTCCACGACCTGCTCCAGGCCCTCCAGCGCGACCCGCTCACGCCGGGGGCCCTGCTGAACGCGGGCGAGGACCTCCACGTGCTCCAGCGCCTGGAGGACCTGCACGAAGCGGTGACGCACCTGCGCCGCCGGATGTCCCAGGCCGCCGGGATGATTCGCCGCGGGTAGTCGTCCGGGCCCTACAGCGACTGGAGGAAGCGCACCAGCGCGGCCCGGTCGCTCGCGGACAGGTTGCGGAAGCCCTCGCGGGCCCGCTCCGCCTCGCCGCCGTGCCACAGCACCGCCTCTTCCAGCGTGCGGGCGCGGCCGTCGTGCAGCCAGCCCGAGTACGGAAGGATGGTGTGTGTCAGGCCCAGGCCCCACAGGGGCGCGGTGCGCCACTCGGAGCCGGTGGCGTCCCCATCCGGCCGCCCGTCCGCCAGGCCCGGTCCCAGGTCGTGCAGCAGCAGATCCGAATACGGGTGGATGCGCTGGTGGGCCACCTCCGCCACCGGATGCTCGCCCGTCTCCAGCGTGTCGCGGTGGCAGGTGATGCAGCCCAGGTCCCGGAACTTCGCCTCGCCGCGCTTCACCGTCGCGTCGTCCAGCGCGGTGCGCGCCGGCACCCCCAGCGACTGCGCGTAGAAGACCGCCGCGTCCAGCGTGTCCTCGGGCAATTCGAAGGTGCCGTCCGCCTCCGGGAAGAGGGGATTCGAAACCCCCATGTCGTTGAAGTACGCCTCCGCTGACTGCTGGTGCAGGTTGGGGCTGTTCGCCTTCCAACCGAAGCGGCCCGGCGCGAGCGCGCGCGCCTGCACGTCCCACACGGTGTTCAGCCGCCCGGACACCCCGTCGCCGTTCGCGTCGGTGGGGTCCTCGAGCGCCCGCAGCGTGTCCAGCGTCACCGCTTCCAGCAGCCCCAGGCCCACCACGGGTGGCGGCAGGCGCAGCGACATCCGCATGTCCGCGGGCGGGGAGGAGCCGTCCCGCAGGACGATGGCCACTCGCGGTGAGCGCAGGCCGTAGGCCGTGCCGTCCGCGTACGTGCCCGCGCTCTCCACCCACGACAGCGTCACGCTGGCTTCGGGAGAGGCGCCATGGACGGCCTGATCTTGAATCTGGAAGCCCAGCCCCGGCACCGGCACCGCGCCATGGGGAGGGTCCGGCGTGCCGTCCGGAAGGCTCACGCGCACCAGCAGCTGCGTGCGCTGCGGGCCTCCGCCCATCACCGGCATGCCCCGGCCGTTGCGCAGGTGGCAGCCATTGCACGAGGCGTTGTTGTACGCGGGCCCCAGCCCCGGGTTCACCGGGGCAGGGCCGGGCACGAAGACGGCCGCGAAGGCGGCGTCGCCCTCGCGGTGCAGCGCTTCATGTTCCGCGGTGAGGTTGGGGGCGGCGTACGCGAACGCCCGCGACGTGCGGTCGTCGATGGTGGTGGCGCCCCCCGCGCGCGGGGCCTCCGGGACTTCGGGTTCGCTGTCGCCGCAGCCCACGAGCCACAGCAGTGCCCCGAGTCCCAATGCCTGTCGCATCGCGTTCCCTCGGTCCAGCATCACGGCAGGATGACAGCCTTCACGTCCACCTGGAAGGTGTCGTGCAGCTTGCGGATGGCCTCCTGCGCCGCTTCGATTTCATCCGCGGAGGCCGGGTCCTTGATGGAGACCGGGAACGGCTCCGGCACCTTGCCCAGCGCCGCGATGGCCGCCGCGAGCTCCGCCTTCACGCGCATGTCCAGCGCCGAGTCGCGCGTCTTCACCACGTCCGACATGGACAGTCCCTTGGCGGCGACGCCCGGCATGTGGCCCAGGTAGACGTTCTCCACGCTGCGCATGTTGTTGGTGAAGTCCGACAGCGAGTTGAGCGCGAACTGGCTCTCCACCAGGTTCGCGTCCTTCGCGTCGTACGGGTCGGCGATCTTCCCGTTGGCCACCTCGTCCAGGATGACCAGCACGCCGCCCAGCATCTCCTGCGCGCCCGCCTCCACCGTGGGGTACGCGGTGTTGCCCGCCTCGCCGGCCTTGGCCAGCGTGTCGCGGTACGGCGCCTGCCCGTTCACGCCCGTCGTCCAGGACGCCGCCAGGTTGCCGGACACCGCCTTCAGCTCCGCGGTGAGCGCGAGCAGGTACTCGAACTGCCGCGCGTTGAAGTCCTCCGGCTTCTTCGTCACGCCCTCGCCGAAGAGCAGGTACTCCGTGGTGTGGTAGCCCTTCTGCGTCTCCTGCAGGTTGCTCACGTACGCCTGGGAGAGCACGTCGCTGTTGCCGAGCACCGCGTCCAGGTCCGTGCGGTTCACCGGCCAGCTGTCCAGCGCGGGGTCCCAGCCGTAGCTGTCCACCGGCCCGAAGAGGAACGCCTCGCTCTGCTCCCACGGCACGCGCGCGGCGAACCACGCGTCCTGCGCCCGCTTCAGGTTCGCCGCGCTGGGCTCGTTCTTCAGCGCCAGCGCCGCCGCGTCCAGCTCCACCATGCGCGTGGCGAGCAGGTTGTAGGTGGGCACCACCACCGCGTCCGCGAAGTTGATGACGAGCTGCTGATCCAGCGACTCCAGGTCGCCGCCGTCGTCGTCGTCACCGCAGGCGCCCAGCACGAGCGCACCGCCAACCAGCAGGGAGAACTTCAGGGAACGGGAGAACATGGATGACCCTTTCAAGGACGTGGCTGCAACGGCGTTTCAATCAGTTGGGGAAGGCCGTCAGTAGACGAAGCCCGTCGACATCCGGAGCGTGTTCTCCGGACGGAACGCGGACGAGCCCATGCGGCGCTGTCCGAAGTCGAGCTTGATGACGGCGAGGCCCGCGAGCGTGTAGCTGGTGCCCACGGTGTAGACGGTGCGCTCGAAGCGCGGGTTGTCGAACAGCTCCGCGCGAGGCCTGAACTGCGAATCCATGTAGTCGATGCGGACGTACGGCTCCAGCCGGTGGTTGCCGTCCAGGCCCAGCGCCGGCGCGATGTCGTAGCCCAGCTCGCCCCACGCGGTGAGCGCGTTGTCGGACACCGGCGTGCGCAGCACGTTGAGCAGGTTGGACAGACGCGCGTTGCGCGCGGACACCGCGGCGGCGTTGCCCAGGTGGCCGTACATCACCATCGCGTGCGCCCGCCAGCCGGCCCGGTTCACCGACAGGTGCGCGTCCGCGACGAACAGCGGCGCGCTCACGTAGCCGCACGGCGCCACCACGTTCGGGTTCGCGTCGTCGCACTGCTTCACCAGGTCCGGCTTGGGCCGGTTGCGCGTGGTGCCGCCGTAGTAGGCGGACACGCCGAAGATGAAGCCGGCAAAGCGCTTCACGTCCGCGCGCAGCACCCCGGCCAGGTCCGACGCGCGCACCAGTTCAAAGCGCTGCTGCAGGCCCGTGGCCACCCACGTGTTGGAGTTGAAGCCCGTGGAGTCCAGGCCGTTCACCACCTGCCCGGTGAGCCGCAGGCCCCAGGGGATGTCCAGCCGCAGCTGCATCCCCATGTCGTTCCACGTGTTGGGGATGATGCGCGTCTCCGCCTCGGAGCGGATGGTGCCCAGATAGTCCGTGGGGCGGTAGTCCGCGAAGAGCGTGCCCACCGCGACGTAGAAGCGGCCCACCGAAACCTCCAGGTTCCGGCCCAGCTTCTTCGTCAGGTACAGCTCCTCCACCAGCGCTTCGCCCGCCTTCTCCACGTCGGTGTCGAACTCGCCGAACTCCTCGTACTCCAGCTCCAGCGCCGCGCCCGCGCCGCCGTGCTCGAACTCCACCTCGAACTCCGCCTCGATGCCGTACTCCGGCAGCCCCGCCTCCAGCTCCAGCACCAGCCGCGTCGTGTCGAAGACGAGCCGCGAGTCCTTCTGCGACCCGTTCGCCCGGTTCTGGTTCTCCCCGTAGTTGAAGTACGCGAACTGGAGATCCGCGTAGGCATTCACGTCCAGATCCAGCTTCGGCTTGCTGCCCACCGTGATGACTTCGTTCTTCTCCGGCTCCCCAATGCGCGACTCGTCCATGAAGCGACCGCGCCGCGACCGGCCTTCGTCATGCGCCCGGTACGACTGCGCACGGGCCGCCAGCGGCAGCAGGAACAAGGGAGCGAACAGCAACGACAGCAGCGGGTTCAGGAGATGGGGGCGCATCGGGCGGCGCGCACCCTACGCCCGGGTTTTTGACTTTGCAAGCCATTCTCATTTTGTGAGGCAAGCAAAGCCCGCGCTCCCGGAGGAGGCGGGCCCTGGGGGCTTCGGTTCATCCCCGCGTCACCACTTGAGATCTTCCTTGCCCTGGGCCTCCATGGGCTTCTCACCGGGGCGGGTGACGGCGGACAGGGTGAGGCGCACGGCGCCCAGGTCGATGGCGCCCACGGCGGCCAGCGGCAGGCGGCGCTCGTCGTCGGTGATCCAGACGTGCACGTCGCGCGTCTGGGACGGCCGGTCCAGGCGCACGGCGGTGCCGGACAGGTGCCAGGCCTCGAACTCGCCCAGGGGCAGCGACACGTGTTCGCGCTCCACCACGGTGGCCGTCAGGCGCCACATGCGGCGGATGCCGTACACGTCGAAGCACACCGGCAGGTCCTTCTTCAGGGGCAACTGGCGGATGAGGTAGATGGCGCCCGCGACGTCCAGGCCGTCCTTGTCCCAGGTGTAGTTGTACTGGCCCTTGGGCCGGTCCGCGATCTGGTAGTCCACCTTGACGCTGCGGTCCTGCGCGCCAAAGGCCACGTTCACCTTGCGGCGCTGCTCGTTCTCCACCGCGTCCTCGGTGTAGCGCGAGGGGCGCAGCGTGCGCGGGTGCAGGTAGCTGGTCGCGCTGCCGCGCACCCGACGCACCTTGGAGAACAGGGTGTTCGTCTGCGCCTCCACCAGCACCGGCAGCGCACCGTTGGCCTGCCGCTGCACGCGCATGGTGAGCCTGCCCGCCTTGGCGCCCATGGCGTCCATGTCGAACTCCAAAAGCTCCCCGGGCTTGAACGCGAGCGGCGTCTTCAGCGTGGGCAGCCCCTGGTCGCAGGGCTTCACCGCGATGGCGGGCTCGTTGGGGGCCGCGGGGGCCTGCGCATCCCCGGTGTTCGCGCCCGGCTCGGCGGCCGTTCCACCGTCGGGCGCGGCCGCGTCCACTGTCGCGGCCGCCCGCATGTGCGGGAGGACGGGCATCTTGAAGGGTTGGGCCTCTTGGGCCCAGGCGGTGGCGGCACTGAAGGCGAGACAGGCCGCGACGAGGGTGCGCATGGAGATCATTCTGCTTCCTCCCAGGGGGAGTGACTACGGGGTGCCCCCGGAAGTCCGACGTCCGGAGCCCTTCGCTTGTTCAGACGCCCACTGCTTCACCAGCCGCGCCGTCACTTCCCGACGCACTGCTTCCCATTCTCCCGGGTCCCGGGAGATTTCATACCCTGACTTCGCCAGCCGCTTCGCCGCCGTCCGGGCGAAGGCGCCGTCACCCAGCTGCGTGAGCAGGCGCAGGTATTCATAGTCCTCCAGCCCGTCACGGATGTGTTTCAGCCGCAGGGACACCACCGGCTGGTGCTCGCTTCCCCCCAGCTTCGCGGGCGTGCCCGGGTAGAAGAGGGTGCCGTCCCCGTTGCCGCCGAACTCGAAGAGGTCCGTCCAGACATCCTTCTTCGTGTTGTAGGCGAAAACAGTATCGAAATAGAGCTCGCCGTCCACGCCGCTGGCGTAGGCCAGCACGCCCATGGCGCGGTTGAGCGGGGCGGGGTGGTCCACCATGTACGAGGCCCAGTCGCTGTAGGCCTGGTCCAGCTTCGCGTCCGGGGGCGTGCCGCCGGTGCAGCCGTGCGAGTTGCAGCTCTGGTACCACCACACCTTCGTGCGCGGCGGCAGCCGGGTGCGCACGGACGCGGTGTTCGCCACCGTGCGGCACGTCTGCGGGCCCTCGCGCGGGTAGAAGCAGTTGAGCGTGGGCGTGAGGATGTCCGCCGAGCCCTGCAGCGCCGCGTCCAGCGGGCTGGTGACGAGCACCGGGATGCCGCCCCCCGCGTCGCGCACGCGCTTGGACTGCGCCTTCACGAGCGGCACGTCCTCCGGCTTCGGTTCGTCCTTGGCGTAGAAGAAGAGCTGCGCGGGCCAGCCCTTGTCCTCGAAGTGTTTCTGGAAGGCGCGGTAGTACGCCGTCTTCTCCGCGTCCGTGGAGGCCTTCTTGCTGTCGCGCACGTCGCTGGTGGTGAAGCGCGCGCCGGAGGGCAGCAGGCTGCCGTCCAGGAAGGGCGCCATCTCCGCGTCGTACGCGGTCCAGTCCACCACCGCGCGGCCGTCCTGGTACTTCACGCCCGGCGGATCCATGCCCATGCCGTGCGCGCTCACCCGGTGCTCCAGGAGCGCTTTGCCATACGCGCGCAGCAGCGATTTCGCCTCCGGCGAGTCGGCCGCGAGGCCGTGCCCCTTCGCGATGCTGTACAGCGAGATGCCGAAGCTGTTGGGCAGCGAGGACGTGGCCGGCAGCTCGAAGGGCTGCACCTCCACGGAGAAGGGCACCTCCGGCAGCTCCTTGCCGTCCGCTGAAGCGCTCAGGCTCCCGGAGTACGTGCCCGGGGCCTGCTTCGCCGGAACGCACACCTCCACGTAGACGACGGTGGGGTGTCTGGGATTGGCGGGCGCCGACAGCGGCACCAGCGCGTCGGGCCACGGCCCGGCCTGCCCCTGGCCGTTGGACGGCGTCTTCACGTCCAGGTACGCCTCGCGCCACGCGTCCACGGTGAGCGGCGCGCCCGGACCCTTGAGGGCCAGGGGCTTCATCGTCACGCGCGTCACGCCCTTGGGGAGCACGACCTGCGTGGCCTCGCACTCGCCGCGCGCCGCGCTCAGGCGGGCCTGGCCAGCGCCCTTCGGCGTCGCGTCCGGCCGCACCTTCACCAGCGGCGACACCACTTGAGGTGCCGCCGGAGCGGCTGAGAGCACCGCCGACACTGCCCACGCCCATCCCACCACGCCCATGCCCCCTGCCTTCCCCTTGGGACGACCTTCCCGTCGTCCCTGGTCAGTCGTCCGCGCGGGCCACCGCCACCGCGCGGCCCGGCTTGTAGTCGGTCATCTCCACCACGATGGAGCCCAGCGCGAAGTCCGCCTCCATGCGCAGCGGCACGTGGCGCACGTCGGTGGTGAAGTACGCGGTGAGGTCGCGCTTGGACTCCATGTTGCCGCCGAATTCGGTGTGCACGCGCACGCGGAAGGCGTCGCGCGGACCCATCAGGGTGGACAGCGTTTCGCGGCCCTCCACCGTGGCGCTCAGCGTGAACACCTTGCTGCCGGTGAACACCGGGTACGTGTACGTGCGGCCCACCGTGAGGTCCTGGCCGCGCAGCGAGAAGGCCGCGCCCGTCATGTCCAGCGTGCCGTCCGGCAGCTCGTGGTTCGTCTCACGCGGCGGGTCGCTCTCCTTCTGCTTCACGACCTTCGCGCCCTTGCTGTCGTCGGTGAGCTGGATGCGCTGCCGGCGGCGCTTGCGGTTCTCCTCCGAGTGCAGGTCGCTGCCCGTCACCCGCTGCGTCGCGGCGTTCCAGTACGACACGTAGCGGCTCTTGACGGGGTAGAGGCCGACGATGTCGTCGGACTTCGCCAGCGCCACGATGGGCCACACGCTCTGGCCCCACTGCGTCATGGGCGCGCCCACCGTCACCGTCGCGCTGCCCGCGGTCATCCCCAGGTACTTCACCCGGTACTGGGCCTGTTCACCCGGGCCGAATGCCGCCGTGGCGGGCTCCTGGGCGTGCGCGAGCGCGGACCCCATGAGTCCGACCATCGCCGCCGTGAACCCCCACCTGGACAGACTGCGCATCGGGTGTGCTCCCTTGCTTGCAAGTTAGGTGGCCGGTCCGCCCAAGCCAACCGCGCAACGCAACCGACCCCACCACCGGACATTTCCAGGACGGCCATGCGTGCGCGGACATTCAAAGTCGTCCGGCCGCCCCCCGGACGCTCCAGCGAAGGCAGGGCGCTGGAGGAGGGCGGGGGCACAGGGGTACATGCGAGCGGCCACCGCTGACAAATGGCGGACAGTCCCGCCCGCCCGCCTGGATGCCCAGCATCAGGCTTCCCGGTGCGCCCCGCCGCCCGGGGCTGGTAGCCTTCCAGGCCGCCTCGCCCCCACCTGAGGAGCCTCCGCCCATGTCCAGCAATGGCCAGTTCGACGACGACGACTTCGCCAAGGAAGCAGGTGCCGCGAGCGGCAGCCGTTCCTTCGACGAGTTCGAGTGCCCCGACTGCAGCGCCCACAACGTGGGCATCGACACGTTCTTCGATAAGGAAGAGGTCCGCTGCATGTACTGCGGCAGCGAGTTCGAGGCCCGCGTCAGCAGCGAGGGCAAGCTCAAGCTCAAGTCGGCGTGAGCCCTGGTGGCGGGCGCTTAAGTGCGCTCGCCGAAGATGGCGGTGCCCACGCGCACGACGGTGGCGCCTTCCAGGATGGCCTGCTCGAAGTCGTGCGTGGTGCCCATGGACAGCGAGCCCAGCGCATGGGCGTGGGCCAGCTCGCGCAGGCGGGCGAAGCCCTCGCGCATCCGCGCCACGTCGTCCGTGGGGGGCGGCAGCGCCATCAGCCCCACCGGCTGGAGGTTCGGCAAGGTCCGCACGCGGGTGAGGAAGTCCCCCAGCGCCTCCGGGGAGAGCCCGTGCTTGGTGTCCTCCTGCCCCAGGTTGAGCTCCACGTAGCAGGGCAGGGGAGGCGCGCCTTCGCGCCGCTTCGACAGCTCGGCCGCGACCTCCCACCGCTCCAGCGCATGGAAGGCGTGCGCGACGCGGGCCACGTACTTCACCTTGTTCGTCTGCAGCGCGCCAATGGCGTGCCAGCGCAGCCCGTCCAGGTCCTGGAGCTCCGTCGCCTTGTCGCGCAGCTCCTGGGCGTAGTTCTCCCCGAAGTCGCGCTGCCCGGCGGCGTACGCCTCGCGGATGAGCGCCGCGGGCTTGAGCTTGGACACCGCCACCAGCGTCACCGACGACTCCGGCCGCCCCGCGCTCGCGCAGGCCTTCGCCACGCGCTCGCGCACCCGCGCCAGGTTGTCCGCCACGGAGGTGCTCATGGGGAGGTCGCCTTCTTCCAGGGCAGGGGGAAGCCGGCCTCCTGGAGCAGGGCGAGCGTTTCGCCCAGCGGCAGGCCAATGACGTTGGTGGGGCTGCCGTCCACGGAGGCGACCAGGAAGCCGCCCTTGCCCTGGATGGCGTAGGCCCCCGCCTTGTCCAGGGGTTCGCCGGTGTCCGCGTACCAGGCGATCTCCTCCGAAGAGAGCGCCCGGAAGGTCACCTGGGTGCGGACGACCTGAGACGCGCGGGAGCGGCCCGCCACCGCGATGCCGGTGAAGACCTCGTGCGTGCGACCGGACAACCGGCCCAGCATGGCGCGCGCCTCGGCCGCGTCCCGGGGCTTTCCCATCAGCTCAGAACCCAGGGCCACCGTGGTGTCCGCGGCCAGCACCCATGCGTCCGGATGGTGGGCTGCCACCGTCCGCGCCTTCTCCTCCGCGAGCCGTTGCACATAGTTTCGCGCAATTTCTCCGGCCATCGGCGTTTCATCGATATCCGCTGCTGTCACGGTGAAGCGCAGGCCCAGTTGGGCCAATAAATCCTTGCGCCGGGGCGAAGCGGAGGCGAGAACGAGCAAAGTGGTTGGATCCATGGGCGGGTCGTGTAGCGCGACCCGCGGGCCTTAGCAGACCTGCGCTCCGGAGGGCATCCCGATGAACCCCGCGGACCTCCTGTCGGCCATGAAGCGGACAGTGGAACAACTGGCCGCCTACAACGAGATGGCCAAGGCGCTGACCTCCACGCTGGAGCTGCGCGAAGTGCTCACGCTCGTGATGCAGAAGGTCAGCGCGCTGCTCCGGCCGCGCAACTGGTCTCTCATCCTTCAAGACGAGCGCAGCGGAAAGCTCTACTTCGAGATCGCCGTGGGCGAGGGCGCCGAGGCGCTCAAGGGCCTGCAGCTCAACCCCGGCGAGGGCATCGCCGGGGCGGTGTTCGCCTCCGCCACGCCCCGGCTCGTGCACGACGTAGGCGGGGACCCCAGCTTCGCGCCCCGTTTCGATGAGGCCTCCGCCTTCCACACCCGCTCCCTGCTGGCCGTGCCCCTGGTGGCGCGCGAGCGGGTGCTGGGCGTGATCGAGCTGGTCAACGGCCCCACCGAACCGGGCTTCACGCCCGAGGACCTCACCACGCTCACGGCCATCGCGGACTACGCGGCCATCGCCATCGAGAACGCGCGCAACTTCCGCCGGGTGCAGGAACTCACCATCACCGACGAGCACACCGGCTGCTTCAACGCGCGGCACCTGCGCGCGCAACTGGAGCAGGAGGTGAAGCGCTCGGCGCGCTTCCGTCACCCGCTGTCGCTCGTGTTCCTGGACCTGGACCACTTCAAGTCCATCAACGACCGGCACGGGCACCTGGTGGGCAGCGCCACGCTCAAGGAGGTGGGCGACCTGCTCATCAGCCTGGGCCGCCACAACCTGGACGCGGTCTTCCGCTACGGCGGCGACGAGTTCGCGGTGATGTTGATTGAGACAGACACCGACGGCGCGCAGGTCATCGCCCAGCGCATCTGCGAGGCCTTCCGGGGCCAGCGCTTCCTGCGCGAGCAGGGGCTGGACGTGGCGCTCACCGCGAGCGTCGGGGTGGCGTCCTTCCCGGACCACGCCACGTCCTCCACGGACCTCATCCGCGCGGCGGACTTCGCCATGTACGCGGCCAAGGGCAAGGGCCGTGACGCCGTCGCGGTCGCTGAACGCGTCACGGGCGAAGAGGTCCCCCGCATGGAGGTCCCCTTCGCCCGCTGAAACGAACCGCGCTGTCCGGCGGGACTACCCCGCGGCGCCCAGCACCGAGTCGATGGCTTCGGTGTTCATGACGACGTTGCCGCTCTTGCGCAGCGACTTGAGGAAGGACTCCGTCAGCTCAATCTGCTTGGCCTGACGGGCCTGGGTGCGCAGCTCCTCCTTGCGCTTGTCGAAGCCCGCGGTGTCCGGCTTCTCCCGCTCCACCACCTGCGCGACGACGTTCGCCTCGCCCACGGTGAAGACCTCGTCCAGCGCCTTGGGCGCGGAGGCCTCGAAGGTGGCCTTCACGAGGCCGGGCGCGGGGCCCAGGTGCGGCACGGAGTCGCCCGCCGCCGTGAAGCTGTCGGTCTCCACCGCCTCCGGCTTCGTCTCCGTCTCGAAGCGCTGGATGGCCGGCTGCTGGCCCGCCGCGACCGGGAACTGCTCCTTGAGGGACTTGCCGGCCTTCACCGCGGCCAGGGCCTTGTCGGCCTCCGCCTTCGCCAGGCTCTTGGCCTGGTCCTGCTTGTAGAGGGTGGTGGCGATCTCCGCCTTCACGTCCTCCAGCTTCTTGTTCTGCGCGTCCTTCTTCTCCTCCACCTTCACCAGGTGCACGCCCAGCGGAGACTCCACCGGCTGCGTCACCTCACCGGCCTTGAGCGCGAACGCCGCGCCGGCCAGGGTGGGGTCCCACGTGTTGCGCTCCACCCAGCCCAGCTCGCCGCCCTTCGCCTTGGTGGCGTCGTCGTCGCTGCTGGCGCGCGCCAGGGTCGCGAAGTCCTTGCCCGCGTCCAGCTCCTTGCGCAGGCCTTCCGCCTTCGCCTTCGCCTGGGCCTTCTGCTCGGCCGTCGCGTCCGGGGCCACCTTCACCAGGATCTGACGGGCGCGGATGCGCTCCGGCACGTTGTAGACGAAGCTGTTGGCCGTGTAGTAGTCGCTGATCTCCTTCTCGTGCGCCTTCTGGAACTCCGCCAGCTGCGCGGGCGTGGGCGCCGGGACCTTGTCCACGAACATGGTGGGCAGGAAGCGCGCGAACACCAGCTTCGCCTGGTTGCCGTCCTTCTCGTAGCGCGCGCGGACCTCGTCGTCCGACACCACGGCGCCCGTGCGCACCAGGTCGAGCATCTTCTGCGCGGCCATCTGCCGGCGCAGCTCCTGCTCGTACTCCTGCGGCGTGCGGCGGTAGAAGTCGCGCAGCACCTGCTGGTAGCGCGCGAAGTCGAACCCGCCCTCCTTGGCGTGGAAGTCCGTGTTCTGGTGGATGAGCTTGCGCAGCTCCTCATCCGACGGGTTGATGCCGTGGCGCTCCGCCGCCTGGGCGAGCAGCTCCGCGTTCACCAGGCGGTCGAGCACCTGCTTGTCCATGCCGAACTGGCGGGCCATCGACTCCGGGATGGGGCTGCCCTGCGAGCGCAGGAAGTTCATCTGCCGCGACCAGGCCATGCTGAAGTCGCGCAGGGGGATCTCCTTGCCGTTCACCACCGCGGCCGCACCCGAGGTGGGCGCCGCGTCGCCGCCCGTGCTGAACCCGTTGCTGCCGGGGCCGAACTGGAGCGTGAACACCACGGCGATGCCGATGATGAACAGGAGGGAGAAGACCTTCCGGGGATTCAAACCGTCCATTGTCGTCACTTCACGGTCGGAAGCGCCCGCGATTCACCCTTGCGGAAGGTCTCGCGGCGCCGTGTTGTTGGTAGCCCGGCCGGTGGGGGAAGCACCTGCGTATCCCCCTCATCCGGGCCTTGACTGCCTAGGACAACAGACCGGAAAATGCAAGCGATTCAGAGAGTTTAGCCCACCCCTTCCCCCTCCTTCGCCG
>NZ_RAWI01000649.1 GCF_003612125.1 Corallococcus praedator | reverse complement strand
CGCCTCCTCCGCCCCTCCCCGCGCACCACCTCTCCGGTGTCGGACACTTCGCGGAGGCCCTGTCCTCACCCGGACGGAGGCCCCATCCCCGTAAACCCTGGCATCTGCCCAGAAACCGGGGTCCGGGCCTTTCGCGACCCTCCCTTCACAGGTGTAGAGTCGGACCCCTTCAATGGCTGGGACGACGCTGACGCTCACTCCGGACGGGTTCCGCGGCCGGGTGTTGGGCAAGTACGAGGTGCTCTGCCGCCTGTCCACGGGCGGGATGGCGGAGATTTTCCTCGCGGCCCAGAAGGGGCTCGCCGGCTTCCGCAAGATGGTGGTGCTGAAGCAGATCCTCCCCGACATCCGGGGCGAGGAGGAGTTCGTCCGGATGTTCCTGGACGAGGCCAAGGTGACGGCCGCGTTCAACCACCCCCACATCGCGCACGTGTACGACCTGGACGTGGCGGACGGGGAGCTGTTCCTCGCGATGGAGTTCGTGCCGGGCGCCACGCTGGTGGAGGTGGCCCGCGCGTGCCGCTCCGCCCACGAGCCCATCCCCATGGGCTTGAGCCTGATGGCGGTGCGCGACACGGCGGTGGCGCTCAACTACGCGCACGCCTTCACGGACCCGCTCGGCCGGCCGTCCCCCGTGGTGCACCGGGACGTGGCCGAGAAGAACATCATGGTGACGTACGAAGGCGTCACCAAGCTGCTCGACTTCGGCATCGCCAAGAGCCTGGCCCGCGCGGGCCGCACCGCCGTGGGCATGGTGAAGGGCACCAGCGGCTACATGTCGCCGGAGCAGATCATGGGCGACCCGCTGGACGCCCGCAGCGACCTGTTCAGCCTGGGCGTGGTGCTGCACGAGTGCCTCACCGGCATGCGGCTGTTCTACGCGAAGAGCGCCGACGCGATGATGAACGCGGTGCTGAGCGGCGAGGTGACGGCGCCCTCACGCGTGAACAAGCAGATTCCTCCGGAGCTGGACGCCATCGTCCTCAAGGCGCTCGCGAAGCGGCGCGAGGACCGCTACGCCACCACGCTGGAGTTCGCCCGCGCCATCGAGCGCGCCGTGGGCCCGCGCATCTGGCACCCCGAACAGAGCAGCGAATTGATGCTGCGCCTGTTCTCCGAGCGCCGCGACCAGACCCGCCTGCTGCTCATGAGCGGCCAGTCGACCGGGGACGGAACCTCCAGCGAGACGCAGGTCGCGCAGGTGCTGGCCCGGGGCGCGGAGCTGCCGGAACCGGCCACACTCCCCCCCACCGGCCTGCCGCAGATCTCCTCCGCGCTGCCGCCGCGTCCGTCCGCGCCGGTGAAGCCGCCCGCGCCGGCCAAGGCCTCCCCGCCGCCCGCGAATGCACAGGGCCGCCGCAACACGACGGAAGAGCTCGCCGTGCGGAAGCCGGCATCCGCGCTCCCGCCGTCGCGCCGGGTCACGTCCCCCATCACGGAGCCGCATCGTCCGCCGCACGATGTGCTGAACGAGAGCCCCGAGGATTCCGACCCCGGCGTGCGCACGCAGCCAGCCCTGCCGCCCGTGGTGTTGGATCCGGTCCTGCGCATCACGCCGTCCACCGTCACGACCTCCCCCGGCTACGTCGAGGGAGAGACGATCCTCACGCCCCTGTCCCGCGTGGGTTCGCAGCCCGCGGAGGACCCGAAGGCACGCGGCACCCGGGAGCCTCCGGTCTTCGTGCCTCCGGAGGAGCCCCGTGCGCGGTCCACGAGGGACCACGCCAACGGCTCCGAGGACGCGCGGGGGCGCTCCGCGCGCGATGCCGCGAACAGCGCCGAGGAGGCTCGGCACCGGCCTTCACGCGACGCCGCGAATGGATCCACCGAGGACGCGCGTCCGAAGCCTCCACGCGAAGCCTTCAACGGATCCGCGGAAGACTCCCGTCCACGGCCTCCGCGAGAGGCCACGAACAACAGTGCCGAAGAAACACGCGTCCGTTCCACGCGCGACGTCGCGAACGGCAGCGCTGACGATTCCCGTCCACGACCTCCGCGCGAGGCCGTGAATGGCGGTGCTGAAGACATACGGGCCCGCTCCGCACGCGATGCCTCGAATGGATCCACCGAGGACGCACGGGGCCGTTCCGGACGTGACGCCGCGAACGGATCCACTGAAGACGCACGGACGCGCTCCGCACGCGATAACGCGAACGGATCCGCTGAAGACGCGCGGTCCCGGGCTCCACGCGAGAGCACGAACGGATCCGCTGAAGACGCACGAGGGCGCTCCGCACGCGACGCCGCGAATGGCAGCACCGAGGACGCACGAGGACGCTCCGGACGTGACGCCGCGAATGGGTCCACCGAGGACGCACGAAGTCGTTCCGCACGCGATGCCGTGAACAGCAGCACCGAGGACGCACGGCACCGGCCTTCACGTGACGCCGCGAATGGCTCCGCTGAAGACTCACGGCCTCGGCCACCGCGCGACGCGGCGAACGGCGGTGCTGAAGACTCCCGCCCCCGGCCTCCGCGTGCGTCCACCCAGGACAGCATGCGCGTCACCCTGCCGCACAACGCGCTCTCCGCGTCGCTCAGCGACAACGAAACCTCCATCTCCCGCGTGCCGTCCCTTCCTTCGGATGAAGCGCCGGAGAACACGCCTGCGGTCCGCCGCTCGCCTTCGTCCCGCCGCAAGCAGTCCACGCCCCCCACCCGCTCCAACGGGGCGCGCGCCTCCGGCCGCCCCACCGAGCCCCACGACTTCCTGGATGAGCCCGCTCCCCGCCGTGGCCGGGCCGGGCTCATCGCGGCCTGCGTCGTGTTCCTCGCCGTCGCGGGCCTCGGCACCACCGTGGCGCTCGGTCTGGATGGCGGACGCGTGGCCTCGCTGTGGAACTCGGCGCGCGGGCGGAACCCGACCGGGAAGTCCTCCACAACTTCTCCACCGCCCCCCACGGAGCCGGAAGCGCGAGAGACCGAACCGACGGCCCCCGCCGTCCCAGCGCCGACGTCGGCGCCGGAACCGGCCACCGAACTCGCCGACACCCCGCCCGAGAGC
>NZ_RAWI01000648.1 GCF_003612125.1 Corallococcus praedator | reverse complement strand
AGGCTCCGGAGCGCGAGTCGGTGGTAGCGGCCTGGCGGGCACGGGCCCAGCGCAGCATCTGGGGTTTGAGCCAGAGGCGCGGACGCCCGGCGCCCAGGTCGAGCACGGGGCGGGGCATGTCCGGGTAGCGGCGCAGGTACGTGCTGACGCTGTTGGGGTGCGCGAGGCGCAACAGGCCCGCCACCGCCTGGGCGTCAATCAGGTCCTTCGTATTCACCAGGGGGCACATGGGGGTGTCTATACGCGTAGACACGCACGGATGCACGGAATCCTTCCCGCCCCGTGGGGGTGGGCGGACGGGGCGGGGGTTGGCTGCCGGGACGCCCGCAGAGAGGCCCTGGGTCGCGCACCGCGCATGCAAGACTGAGCGGAAACCTCGCAGGGAGAATCAGTGTCCAGTCTTCGTGGCCGTTGGACCGATGCGGTGCTCGACCCCTTCCGTTCCATGGGGGACCCCGTGGCGGATCCCGTCATCCAGTCAGTCTTCGCCAACAAGGAGGCGGAGGCCGTCAACCGCATGCTCCGGAGCATTGAGTCGAACGTGCACCTCGTGCCCGCGGAGATGCCGGACTCCGTGGAGGTGTACCTGAATGAAACGGATGACTGGCCCACCTGGGCGGATCCGGAGAAGGTCCGACTGGGGCAGAAGCTCTTCCACCGCTACGGCATGCAGATGACCCTGGCGCTCTTCCTGTGGTCCCTGCCCTCCGCCTACGCGTGGGCGAAGGCGGCCCGGGTGCTGACGTGGACGGGCGGCATCGACAAGTACGTGCACCGCCGCATCATCGAAACGGCCCAGTTCGTCCTGGACGTGATGGCGGAGGGCGGCCTGGAGCACGGCGGCTTCGGGGTCCGCACGGCGCAGAAGATCCGCCTCCTGCACGCCGCCATCCGCCACCACATCTCCAGGGATCCGCGGTGGAAGGCCTCCGAATGGGACATGCCCATCAACCAGGAGGACCAGGTCGCGACGCTCCTGTCGCTGGCCCTGGTGCCCCAGGTGCTGCCCAAGCTGGGGATGGACTTCACCCCGGAGGAGGAGCACGCCTACTTCCATTGCTGGATGTTGATTGGTCATTTCATGGGCATCCGGCCCGAGCTGCTGCCGCGCGACCTGGAGGATGGCCAGCAGCTCTGGGCGGCCATCACCGAGCGGCAGGTGGCACCGTCGGAGAACGGGGCCGCGCTCACCCAGGCGCTCGTCGACTACCTGAAGCTGCGCATCCCCGGCACGATGATGGACGGCCTCGCGGTGACGTTGATCCGCGAGCTGTGCGGCGACACGGTGTCGGAGGCCGTGGGGCTGGAGAAGACGGACTGGACCCGCCACCTGCTGACGCCGATGAAGTGGATGTTCAACCTGGCGGACGAGGTGCAGGACCAATCCGGGCTCGCGGCGAAGCTGTCCGCTTCCCTCTCGCGCAAGCTCATCGAAGGACTGCACACCTCCGAGCGGGGCGGCGGCCGGGTGAACTTCCGCATCCCTGAATCACTGCAGGAGGCGTGGAGCGTCAGCGGCACCGTCCCGCCTCGGGCGGAGTAGCCGGCGGCGCCCCGTCGTCTCCGGACAGGACGAAGCCCCGGGCTCCTCTCGTGGGAACCCGGGGCTTCTTCACGTCAGGACATCAGCTTCGGACTACTCCGCCCACCAGGTCTCGGTGAACACGCTGAAGCCGTTCACGGTGTCCACGAAGATGGAGACGTTGTGGCGGCTCCACGGGTCATCCGAGTAGCTGAAGATGCAGCCCTTGAAGGAGCGGCCCGCGCTCAGCGCGTCCAGGTTCGCCAGGCCCGCGTTCCGCACCGAGGCGGAGATCAGCGCGTTGCCGTTGACGTAGTTGATGGTGTTCACGACCGCGGCGCGCACTTCAGCGGCGTTGGCCAGGTTCGGACGGATGGTGGCGCCCGACGGGACGCTGCTGGGCTCCAGGCCGAAGCAGGTCGGACCGCCCTGGGAGTAGCCATGGTAGGCCGTCACTTCATTCCACCAGTCGAAGTGGCGCTTCAGCTGCGCGCCATAGGACCCGTTGCTCGGGATGGCGTTCAGCGCGGAGGCGAGCGCCTCGAACGGGCGGCTCAGCGTGGCGGAGTTCCGGATGCTGCGGAAGCTGACCTCGCCGATGCCCGCCACGTTGGAGATGGCCTGCGCCGTGGTGAACGGGCGCAGGTTGAGGAGGTTCGCGGCGCCGTTCCACGCGTCCGGCAGGACGTCGTGCAGCTCCGAGTCCGGGATGGTGTTCACCAGCGACACGATGGCGGCCGCGTCGGAGGTGGAGATGGCGAGCCCGTCGAAGATGCCGACACAGCTGGAGCCGATGGCGCCCGTGGCGCGCGCGCCCTGCTCGATCTGCTTCAGACGGGTCTCAGCGACCAGGTTCACCGACGACACGTCCGCCAGCGACGTGAACGGGGCCGTCGCGCGGCGGCTCACGAGGTTCGTGACGACATTGCTCGGCAGGTACGTGTCCAGCGTCTGGAAGGACGCCGTGTTCACGAAGGTGATGATGCCCTGGCACTCCGGGGCCACATCCACGTTCGTGGTGGTGATGGGCGCCTGCTGCGACTCGATGGACGGCGACGTGAGGGACTCGGGGGACGGCTCGGTTTCGAGACCGCCGCAACCGGCGAACATGCTCACTGCAAGAAGGGCTGAGCCAAGACGACGCATCCGGAACTCCTGGAGGGGGGGAGACTGCGATGTGACGCGGCTCAATACACCAGAATGGTCTGACTCACCCCGCCTGTTTCACTTTGGACCCACCCGGTTCGTGTCACGTTTCAGTGAACAACTTCTGATTCCGCTGGGAGCGTCATCGCGGCCCGGGGAGAGACTTCCTGACGTGAGAACACATGTGCTTCCAGGCATCACGGCCTGGAAGTCCGGAGATGACCTTCCAGGTTGAGTCGGATTCATGCGACCCTGGAGGTTGATGGCCCCAGAACGGACACAGGTGTTCCCGGCGGCGCTCCAACCCGGCACGGAGGTGGGGCGCTGGCGCGTGCTCGGGACGTTGGGGG
>NZ_RAWI01000647.1 GCF_003612125.1 Corallococcus praedator | reverse complement strand
GGGCGGCGCGGGCGGGATGGACGGCTCGCGCGAGGGGGGCGGCTCTGGCAACAGGCCCCCGGTGGCGCGCTCCTTGAGCAGCTCGGAGAACTCGTCGCCCAGCAAGCGCAGCTCCACGAGCACGCGGGAGAGCCGCGCCTGGAAGTAGTTGTAGAAGACCATCGCCTGCACGGCGACGAGGATGCCCACGGCGGTGGCGACGAGCGCCTCGGAGATGCCCGTCATCACGGCCGCGGAGCCGCCGGTGCCGCCGGCCTCCACGTCCACGCCCAGGTCCTTGAAGGAGCGCATGATGCCGGCCACGGTGCCGAAGAGGCCCACGAAGGGCGTCGTCGAACCGATGGTGGCCAGCAGCCACAGGTTGCGCCGCAGCTTGAGGCCCACCTGGGCGCGCTCGCGCTCCACGGCGGACTCGATGCCATTGCCGCCGCTGGCGCGGCTTCGCTCCCAGCGGTCGAAGCCCGCGAGGAAGATGTCGGCGGCCACCGCGTCGGAGCGCTCGGCGGCCGTGCGGGCCGCGGCCACGTCCCCGCGAAGCAGGTGCTTGTGGACGATTTCGCCCAGGTTGCGGGACCGCTCGCTCACACCCCAGAGGGCGATGAGCCTTTCGATGGCCACGCCCAGGGCCACCACGGAGGCGCCCAGGAGGAGGGCGAGGGTGACGCCGCCCAGGCGAAGGTAATGAAGTAGATCGTTCAGGCTCATGGTTGATGACCGGGCAGGGAGCCCTGGCTCACACTAGGACATATGAACCGCGCAGCCGCCGCAATCTTCCTGGCCCTCCTCTGTTCGGCCTGCCCCAAACGCCTCGAGTTCGGTCCGGAGGGCCGCATCGAGGACGCCCAGACGCTCTACCAGCATGTGCAGGAGCGGCAGGGTCAGGTGGTGAACCTGGAGGGCGACTCCAAGCTGCGCGTGGACTCCCCCCAGGGCAGTGGAACGCTCTCCACCTTCCTCTCCATCACCCGGCCGGGCCTCATCCACCTGGAGACGTACGACTTCTTCAACCGCCCGGTCGCCTCGCTCGTGTCCGATGGGACGCGCTTCGGCGTCTACCAGGCGCAGGGCAACACCTACTTCCAGGGGCCCGCGAGCCCCGAGAACGTGTCCCGCTTCCTGCCCATCGTCCTGCCGAGCGAGGAGCTGGTGGCCGTCATGCTGGGCCAGGTCCCCCTCCTGCCCCCGGAGTCCATGACCCTGGAGCTGAACGAAAAAGAGCGCGTGTACGTGCTCACGCTGGTGCGCGGCGCGGCCACGCAGACACTCCGCGTGGATCCCCGGCACCTGCGGGTGGTGAAGAGCGAGGTGCGGGGCGTGCCGGGCTACGACCTGGCGTTCGAGGACTTCAAGCAGCGCGGCGAGCTGCTCTTCCCCGGCAAGGTCATCCTCACGGCGGCCCAGGCGGACACGAAGCTGGAGCTGCGCTACACGGAGATCACCCTCAACGGCCGGCCGGACCTGACGCTTTACGAGCTGACGGCCCCGGAGGGCGCGAAGGTGGTGGACGTGGACGCGCGGGGTCGGGAGCTGGGTGGGGGTGCGGTGTCGCAGCCGCCCCCGGCGCCGGGTTCCTGAGCTTCCAGGCGTCGAAAGGCAGCGCCCCGGCCCAAGTCGGGTACACTGACGCGCACGACATGGCACAGATCAAGCTCGGAGAACTGCTGATCAAGGCGAACGTCCTGCAGGAGAGCCAGCTCAAGGCGGCGCTCGCCGAGCAGGCCAAGTGGGGCGGGAAGCTGGGCGAGATCCTCGTCCGGATGAACCTGGTCTCCGAGGACATCCTCGTGCGCGCCCTGTCGAAACAGCTGGGCATGCCGGCGGTGAACCTGGACGCCGTGCAGATGGTGCCGCCGCACGTGAAGGCGAAGATTCCGTCCCAGACGGCGCGCGACTTCTCCGTCGTGCCGCTCCAACTGCGCGACGACGGCAAGACGCTGGTGGTGGCCATGTCGGACCCGCTCAACGTGCGGGTGCTGGACGAGCTTCGGGCCCTGTCCAAGTGCCGCATCGTGGCCAACGTGGCGGGCCGCACGTCGGTGGCGCGGGCGTTCGCGCGCCTCTACGAGGAGTCCGCGGAGCTGGAGGACGCGGACACCAACTTCAAGGTGGTGGACGCCCAGGGGCGCACCGTCGTGAAGAACCTCAAGGACCTGGATCCGGCCGCCGCCGTCGCCACGTCCGCCCCGGCCCGTCCGGCGGCCCCCGCGGCCCGTCCGGCGGCCTCCGCGGAGGCGCCCCGCGCGGCGGCCTCCGGCAGCCCCGCGGAGCTGCTCAAGAGCGTGGAAGAGGTCCAGCGCAAGGAGGTCGCGGCGCTCAAGGCCATGGTGGAGCTGCTCATCGAGAAGGGCGTTTTCTCCCGCGAGGAATACCTCGCCAAGGTCAAGCGGTAGCCAGCGGCCATGCGCAAGAAGATTGGTGAACTCCTCGTCCAGGCCGGAGTGGTCACGGACGAGCAGGTGAAGCAGGCCCTGGCCTCCGGGCGGCGCGGTCAGGGCCGCAAGCTGGGCGAGGTGCTGGTGTCCATGGGCCTGTGCACGGGCCGGGACATCGCGCGCGCGCTGGCGGCGCAGCACGAGCTGCCCTTCGTGGAGATCCCCGAGTACATCCCCCATGGGGTGTCCTCGCTGGTGTCCATGGACTTCCAGACCGAGCACCGCGTGCTGCTCTTCGCGCTGGAGCAGGACGGCCGCAGCGAGAAGCTCCACGTCGCGGTGGAGGACCCCGGCAACCTCATGCTGGTGGATGAACTGCGCTTCCAACTGCGCAAGCCCCTGAAGGTGTTCGTCGCCTCCTCGGACGACATGGATCAGGCCCTGGCGCGCGGCCGGGGCGAACCGCTGGACATCGTGGAGGCCGAACCCATGGATGAGATGGACGACGCGGACGACTCGCCGGACATCCTGCCGTCGCCGCCGCCCGCGCCCGCACGGTCCTCCGCGCGCCCGCGACCTGGAGCACGCCGTGGAGCTGGCCAACGCGACCCCGTTCGGCCTGGGCGCGAGCGTGTGGACGCAGGACGCCGCCGAACAGCGCCGGTTCAT
>NZ_RAWI01000646.1 GCF_003612125.1 Corallococcus praedator | reverse complement strand
GACGGGAAGGGCGGGGTGGCCGGGGTGGGCCTCACCTACGACCTGATTGAACGGCACCGGGACACCCAACCCTGGACGGTGTCGGTGGTGGTGCGCCGGGCGTGGACGGACGCGGGCGCTCGCACGGACGTGTCCCTCGACGTGACGGTGCCCCTGGCGATGTTCTTCGGGACCCGGATTCCTGCCCCCGAGGATGCTGGGGCTTCTTCGAAGTAGCCCCAGGGCGGGCCGCATACTATGGAAGTCCCACCATGAACTTCGAGCTGACCGACATCCAGCGCGAGATCCAGCGCCTGTGCCGCGAGTTCGCCGCCAAGGAACTCACCCCCAACGCCCGCAAGTGGGACGAACAGCACGCGTGGCCCTCGGACGCGGTGAAGAAGCTGGCGGAGCTTTCGCTCCTGGGCATCGCCGTGCCGGAGGAGTTTGGCGGCGCGGGCCTGGACAACGTCTGTTACTCCATCGCGATGGAGGAGATCAGCCGCGGCTGTGCCTCCACCGGCGTGATCATGAGCGTGAACAACTCGCTCTACTGCGACCCGGTGTCCAAGTTCGGCACCCCGGAGCAGAAGGAGCAGTTCCTCAAGCCCTTCGCCAGCGGTGAGAAGCTCGGCTGTTTCGGCCTCACGGAGCCGGAGGCCGGCAGCGACGCGGCCGCCCAGAAGACCGTCGCCGTGAAGCGCGGTGACGAGTACGTCATCAACGGCTCCAAGAACTGGATCACCAACGGCCCCAAGGCCGACGCCATCGTGCTCATCACGATGACCAACCGTGAGGCGGGCAACAAGGGCATCACCGCCTTCCTCGTGCCCACCAACACGCCCGGCTTCACCCGCGCGGAGCCCGACAAGAAGATGGGCATCAGCGCCGCCTGGTCCTGCTCCATGTTCTTCGAGGACATGCGCGTGCCGGAGAAGTACCGCCTGGGCAAGGAGGGCGAGGGCTTCAAGGTCGCCATGTCCACGCTGGACGGTGGCCGCATCGGCATCGCGTCGCAGGCGCTGGGCATCGCGCGCGCGGCCTTCGAGGAGGCGGTGCGCTACTCGGGCGAGCGCAAGACGTTCGGCAAGCCCATCCGCGACCACCAGGCCATCCAGTTCATGATCGCGGACATGGCCATGGAGATCGACGCGGCCCGCCTGCTGGTGTGGCGCGCGGCGCTCATGAAGGACAAGGGCCAGCGCCACAGCCCGGAGAGCGCCATGGCCAAGCTGTACGCCAGCGAGATGGCCAGCCGCGTGGCCAACAAGGCCCTGCAGATCCACGGCGGCATGGGCTACAGCAAGGAAATGGACGCCGAGCGCCATGTGCGCGACGCGCGCATCACCGAAATCTACGAGGGGACGAGCGAGATCCAGCGCATCGTCATCTCCGCCAACCTGCTCAAGGAGTAGTCCCCGTCATGAAGCGCGCGCTCCTCCCCGTGCTGATGCTGTCCCTCGGATTCGCCCCTTCCGTGGTCACGGCGCAGGGCACGTCCTCCAAGAAGAAGCCGGCGGCAACGAAGCCCGCGCCGGAAAGCACCCCGTCGGACGAGGCCCCCAAGAAGCCCGCGCCGAAGGATGACGGCCTGGACGTCAGCAAGCTGCCCTTCACCCCGGACTCCATCCGGCAGGTGATGGTGCACAACGCCCCGCGCATCCAGGAGTGCTACGAGAGCCACATGGTGGAGAAGGACAAGAAGGTGGAGGGCAAGCTCATGACCACCTTCACCATCACCGCCGAGGGCGCCGTGCGCAGCGCGAAGGTGGACAGGCACCAGAGCACGCTGAAGGACGCGGGGCTCAACGACTGCGTGGTGTCCGTCCTGATGGTGCTGGACTTCCCCCGGCCTCCGGACGGGCGCGACCACCCCATCGAGTACCCGATCAACCTCAAGGCCGTCGAATAACAACAGGACACCCGCGCCCGTGAACTTCGACCTCACCGAGACCCAGACGCTCATCCGCGACACCGCGCGCAAGTTCGCCAAGGAGCGCGTGGCGCCCAAGGCCCGCGCTGCGGACCGCGCGGAGCACTTCGACCCGGAAGTCTTCAAGGCGCTGGCGGAGGTGGGCCTGCTCGGCGTGAACCTGCCGTCCCAGTACGGCGGCGCCGAGGCGGGCGTCGTCTCCTACGCCCTGGCGATGATGGAGATGGCCGCCGCGGACGCCTCCGTGTCCGTGGCCATGGCCGTCACCAACATGTGCGCGGAGCTCATCCACGCGGTGGGCACCGACGCGCAGCGGGAGAAGTTCGTCACGAAGCTCACCTCCGGTGAGGCCATCGTCGGCGCCTTCGCGCTGTCCGAACCGCACGCGGGCTCCGACCCCGGCGCCATGCTCACCACCGCGGTGAAGCGCGGCGACCGCTACGTGCTCAACGGCAGCAAGCAGTGGATCACCTCCGGCGCGTACGCGGGCGTGATGGTCGTCTGGGCCCGCACGGGCGCGGCCGGCAACAAGGGCCTGTCCTGCTTCATCGTGGAGGGCGGCACCAAGGGCCTCCACGTGGGCAAGCACGAGGACAAGATGGGCCTGCGCGCGTCCAACACCGTGGGCCTCACCTTCGAGGACTGCGAGGTCCCCCTGGAGAACCTCCTGGGCAAGGAGGGCGACGGCTTCCGCCTGGCGATGATGGCGCTGGACGGCGGTCGCATCGGCATCGCGGCGCAGGCGTGCGGCGTGGGCCGGGCGGCGCTGGAGGCCACCGTGTCCTACACCAAGGACCGCAAGGCCTTTGGTCAGGCCGTGGCGGACCTGCAGGGCCCGCGCTTCATGATGGCGGACATGCGCACCCAGCTGGACGCAGCGGAGCTGCTCACCCTGCGCGCCGCCGCCCTCAAGGAGGCGAAGCAGCCGTTCACCCGCGAGGCCTCCATGGCGAAGCTCTTCGCCAGCGAGATGAGCAACAAGGTGGCCGACAAGGCCGTCCAGCTCCACGGCGGCTACGGCTACATCGACGAGTTCCCCGTCGAGCGGTACTTCCGCGACGCCCGCGTGCAGACCATCTACGAGGGCACCAGCGAGGTGCAGCGCATGGTCATCGCCCGCGAGACGTTCCGTCAGCAGGGGTAGGATCAAAGGGCCGTGCGCTCCATTCCCGCCTCGGGCCCCTGGCGCTCCGCCCTTCCCACACCGGGCGGGCGGGCAG
>NZ_RAWI01000645.1 GCF_003612125.1 Corallococcus praedator | reverse complement strand
CTTCTGGGGGCGTGCGGGGTGCCCGCGTGGGAGGAAGAGGCGGCGGCGTGTGAGGCCTTGCTGCCGGGGGACCTCGTCATCACCGAGTACCTCAACGACCCTGCGGGAGCGGACACCGGGAAGGAGTATGTGGAACTCCACAACCCCACCCGCGAGACCGTGGACCTGCTGGGCGTGACGCTCTTCACCGCCCGGGAGGAGGGGGCGCAGGAGCGGGCCTATACGCTGACCACGAACCTCCAGGTGGATGCGGGGGCCTTCCTCGTGATGGGGGACGTGCGTGACGGACCCCTGCCCGAACACGTGGATCAGACCTATGGCGACGCGCTCGGCGCGCTGGGGAACAGCGGTGGGCTCGTGGGCCTGCGCTGTGGAACACGCGTGCTCGATTCGGTGGCGCTCTCCGCGCTGTTGAAGTCGGGAGCGGCCCGCACCTACGACGGTCGTCTCGTGCCGGATGCGGAGGGCAATGATGATCCGTCGCGCTGGTGTGATGCGCCGGAGGCCGTGCCGGGTGGAGTCCGTGGCAGCCCGGGCACCGCGAACGCGCCGTGTCCTGGCACCACTGATGGTGGAACGCCAAGCGTGGATGCAGGGACGTGTCTGCCACCGGGAGCGGTCGCTCCCCGGGACATCCGGGCGCCACGTCCAGGCGACCTCGTCATCACCGAGGTGATGGCCAACCCGCGCGGAGATGACGTGGTGGGCGAGTGGCTGGAGGTGCGCGCCACCGTGCCCGTGGACCTCAATGGCCTCACGGTGGGAACGGACACGTCGGGCACGCGGCTGGAGTCGGAGCGTTGCCTGTCGCTCGCGGCGGGCGAATCCGCGCTGCTGGCGCGACGGCAGGAGCACGAGGTGAACGGCGGGCTTCCTGAGCCCCTGGCCACGTTCTCCGTGGACCTGCGCAACGCGGGCGGTGTCGTCGCCGTGCGCTCAGGAACCGTGCTCATCGACAGTGCGCTGTACGGCCCGGCCCAGGACGGCGTGGCCACCCAGGTGTCGGCACCGCTCACCGCCGAAGCGAAGAACAACGACGCACCGACCGCATGGTGCGCGGCCACGGAGCCCTACGGAGACCGGGGCAACCTGGGCTCACCGGGCAAACCCAACCGCACCTGCTCCGGGACGGACGCGGGGGTGTCCCAGACCGGCTGCATCGACCGGACGACGGGGCAGTCCCGCGCGCTCCGCGTTCCAACCGCGGGCTCGCTGGTGCTCACCGAGTTCCTGGCGGATCCCTCCGCCGTCCCGGACGCGATGGGAGAATGGGTGGAGGTGCTCGCATTGCGCGAGGTGGACCTCAACAGGGTGATGCTCTCCAGCGAGACAGGGGGCACCGCGCTGGAGTCCGCGCTGTGCCTGTCGGTGAAGGCGGGAGGATACGCCGTCCTCGCGCGCTCTGATGACGCCTCGCTCAATGGTGGGTTGCCTGGAGTGCTCAGCACGTTCGGGTTCAGCCTGGGCAATGGCGCGGGGGCGCACGTCCTGAAGCTGGCGGTGCAGGGCTCTGTTCTGGACTCGGTGGCCTTCACGCAGGCCGCGACCTCCGGTGCGTCCTCACAGCTCGATGCGCGCGTGCGGGATGCGTCCGGCAACGATGCGGCCGGTGCCTTCTGTCCGACCCCCGTGGGGGTGACGTACGGCGCGGGAGACCGGGGTACCCCGGGCCGCGAGAACCGGACGTGCGCGCCATGAGGACGCCAGGCATGGGGTGCCTGTTGCTGCTTACCTTCCTCCTGGCCTGCGGCGGTGACGGGGAAGGGGAGTGCGGACCTTCCACGGGCGTGGTGACGCAGGTCATCGACGGGGACACGGTGGTACTCCAGGACGGCGAGCGGATCCGCTACCTGCTCGCCGACACGCCGGAGACGACGCGCGGCCACCACGACTGCTTCGGCGAGGAAGCGGCGGCGTTCAACCGCTCGCTCGTGGAGAGGCGTACGGTGAGGCTGCGGGACGCGGAGGCGTGCACGGACCGGTTCGGACGGCGGCTTGCCTATGTGTCCGTGGACGGCCACGACGTGAACGCGTTGCTCGTGGAGCGCGGGTACGCATGCACGCTGTTCGTCCCGCCGGCCGGCACATCCCGGCGCGGCGAATTCGAGGCCCTGGAGGTCGAGGCCCGCAGGGCCCGCCGGGGGCTGTGGGGCCGCTGCCCGGCGCCGTGCTCGAAGGGACGGCGCCCGTCAGCGTCCGCCCTACGGCAGCGCGTCCGTCACCGCCAGCTTCAGCTCCCGGTCCAGCGGCCAGGCGGCCGGGAAGCGCGACGTGGTCAGGTCCAGCGTGCTGTCAGTGAGCTTCGCCTGGACGCTGTCACCCACGAAGAGCCGCAGCTTGCGCACGTGCTCCTTGAGCACCTCCCCGACGTCGGGCGTCGTGGTCAGCGCGCTGATGACCTCGCCCGTGCGCTCGATGAGCCAGGCCAGGGCCTGCACGGTGCTGGCCGCGTCCAGGTCCGTGCCCGGACCGAACTCCGCCGTCACCGGCGTGCCCAGGGCGGTGGACAGCTTGTCGGCCATGGCGGGCAGGTGCCGCCGCAGGTGCATGGGCGAGGACTCGGGCATCGACTTGGCGGGCGTGGCCAGCACGCTCGCGTCGTGCAGCGTGATGGCTTCGATGACCCCGTCCGGCACGAACGTCACATCCGTGCCCTCTTCCCGCGAGCCATACCCGCCCGACGTGTTCATCAGCACGCCCCGGCCCTGCCGGAACTCGCCGTACTCCCGCAGGACGCCCACCACCTCACGGCCGCTGCGCAGGTACAGCGTCACGTGGGGCAGGTTCAGGGGCAGGCCCTCGTTGCGGCGTGACATGAGGATGCTCATCGCTTCCATCACCTCCCAGACGCTGCGCACATGCCTGCGGCCCAGGAACTCCAGCGGATCCACCGGTCGGGTCTGGCTCATCGCGGGCCCCCTCCCTTCAGGGCATGTCCCCGGGAACGTGTCCTCGACTGCGGCTGCTGGGGTGCCGCGCCCTGTCCGTCGGTCCTGCGTTCCGCGAATGCCATGGTCCGATTCCTCCGTCCGTCTTGCCGACAGTGTCGCCCATGTCGCCAACAGGACCCAGCGGCGCGAGCAGGCCATCCCTGGTTGCCTGCCACCCCCCGGGGTCCCATCCCAGAGGTGGGCAACCC
>NZ_RAWI01000644.1 GCF_003612125.1 Corallococcus praedator | reverse complement strand
ACAGGGGGGCGGGCATGGGTGAGGGGCTCGCGCCGTGGTTATCCCCAGGAGGAGGCCCGCCGGAGGAGCACGGAAGATGGAACAGCCAGCCCGTGAGCGAATCACCCTCGTGGAGGTGCTGGAGCTGACAGCGCCCTTCAGCGTCTTCGAGTCCATCATCCAGGCTGCGGCGCGGAGGCTGGAGCGCGAGGGTGTGCGCGGCCTCGTCGGCCTCCGATTCTACGCCCGGCCCGACTCCACGGAGGTTGGCGCGGTCGTCACGTTCGCGGACGCCCGTCAGGTCATGGAACACATCCACATGATTTCCGGCTGGCCCGAATTCAAGGCACTCCTCGGCGTCGCGAAGCCCGTTGACGTCCGGGTGTACGGAAGGCTCGGCGAGGAGGCGCATGCGTGGCTCAAGACGATGAACGTCGTGAGCAAGGTCTTTGAAACCCCCGTTGCGGGCTTCGTGCGCTGAACGCTCGCCTGGAGCGGGTTGGCGCCAGCAGAGGGAACCCCCATCGTTGAGGGACGAAGAGCGCGTCCTCTTCCCGCGCCCCATGGATCGCCTGCACGACAGCTGGAGCCTCGAAGCCGTCTTCGCCAGCCTGGGCGAGGGGGTCCTGGTCTGCGACGAGCACCGGCACTTCGTGTTCATCAACCCGGTGGGCGAACAGCTCCTGGGCATGGGGGCGACGGACACACCCGCCGACCGGTGGGCGGAGCACTACGGGCTCTACCTGCCGGATCAAGTCTCCCTCTATCCGTCCGAACTCCTGCCCATGATCCGAGCCCTGGGTGGCGAGACGATGACCCGCCAGGAGCTCTTCCTGCGCAACGCCGAAAGGCCAGCGGGGACCTGGCTGCTCGTCAGCTCCAGTCCGGTCCGCGACAAGGCCGGAGTGCTTCGCGGCGGCGTCTCCGTCTTCAGCGACATCACCGAGCGCAAGCAGACCGAGGATGCGCTGCGCGCGGTCAGCGAGAAGTATCGGTCGCTCTACAACAACACCCCGGTGATGATGCACTCCATCGACCGGCGGGGGCGGCTGGTGAGCGTCAGTGATTGCTGGCTGAACACCCTGGGCTATGAGCGCGCGGAGGTGCTCGGGCACGACTCGGTGGAGTTCCTGACGCCGGAGTCCCGGCGGTACGCCCGCGAATTCATCCTCCCCGCGTACTTCAAGACCGGTGAGTGCTGGGACGTGCCGTACCAGCTCGTGAAGAAGGACGGGCAGCCCCTCGACGTCCTCCTGTCCGCCATCGCGGAGCGGGATGCCTCCGGCGCGGTGAGCCGCTCCCTCGCGGTGCTCATCGACGTGACCGAGCGGAAGCGGGCGCAGGAGGCGCTGTCTGAAAGCGAGAAGCGCATGAGGGCCATCATGGACAACGCGCCGACCGTGTTCTTCCTGTTGGACACGCAGGAGCGCTTCATGTTCGTGAATCGCGAGTGGGAGCGGCTCTTCCACCGCACCCGGCAGGAGGTCGCCGGCAAGACGGTCTTCGACGTCTTTCCCCGGGAGATCGCCAATGCCTTGCACGACGCCAACCGGGGCATCCTCCAGGACGGCGTCTCCGTACAACGCGAGGAGCTGCTCTCGCACGACAATGGGATCCACACCCACCTCACGAACAAGTTCCCGCTCTTCGATGCCGCCGGCGAAGTCTCTGCACTCTGCGGGATCGCCACCGACATCACCGAGCGCAAGCGGATGGAGACCGCCCAGCGCTTCCTGGCCGACGCGAGCCGGGAGCTGGTGGCGTCCCTCGACAATGAGACCACGCTCCAGCGCGTCGCCGAGCTGGCCCTGCCCCTGCTGGCGGAGCTGTGCGTCGTCTTCGTGCGCACGGCGGGGATGCCGCTGCGCCCCGTGGCGGTGGCGGACCGTTCGCCATCCCGCGCCGCGCACGTGCGGGAGTTCCTCCAGCGCCACCCGCCCGCGCCCGAGGCCCTTCACGGGCCGGCGCGGATCCTGACGACCGGAAGGTCGGAGACGTCCGACGCGTCCCAGGGCCTGCTGGACCCCGTGGCGTTGGCGGAAGAGCGCTGGTCGGAAGTGCGGACCCTCCAGGGCCGGCCCTCGCTCGGCGTGCCCCTCCAGGCGCGAGGCCGCACCCTGGGCGTGCTGTTCCTCCTCTCCCCCCAGTCGGGGCGCGGGTATGCCCCGGCGGAGCTGGAGCTGGCGGAGGAACTGGGCCGTCGGGCCGCGGTCGCCATCGACAACGCCCAGCTCTATTGCTCGGCGCAGGAGTCCATCCGCGCGCGCGATGAGTTCCTCTCCATTGCCTCCCATGAACTGAAGACCCCGCTGACCTCCATGAAGCTGCGCGTGCAGCAGATGGAGTCCGCCCTCAAGGGCCCGCGCCCGCTGCCCACGGACAAGGTGACGCGGATGCTGGAGGTCTTCAAGGAGCAGCTCCAGCGGCTGTCACGGCTGGCGGAGCACCTGCTCGACGTCTCCCGCATCAATGACAGACGGCTCGACCTGCGGCGGGAGGAGATGGACCTGGTGGCGGTGGCGCGCAACGTGACGGACCACCTCGCGGCGCAGTTCGAGAAGACGGGCTGCACGTTGGAGATGGTGGCCCCGGAGCCGGTGTGGGGGTCCTGGGACCGGCTGCGGCTGGAGCAGGTCCTGATCAACCTGCTGACCAACGCGATGAAGTATGGCGAGGGACAGCCCATCCAGTTGGAGGTGACGCGCCACGCGCGGGGGGCGCGGCTCGTCGTCGAGGACCACGGCCTGGGCATTCCGCCCGAGGCCCAGGGCCGCATCTTCGAGCGCTTCGAGCGCGCCGCGTCGCGCAACTACGGAGGACTCGGGTTGGGGCTCTTCATCTCGCGACAGATTGTCGACGCGCACGGAGGAAGCATCCGCGTGGAGAGCACGCCGGGGCTCGGAGCGAAGTTCATCGTCGAGCTTCCGACGTAAGCCCATTGAGAGGGGGTGACAGGAATGTCCCCAGGGGAGCGCCACCGCGCGTGCCAGGATTGGCACGTTCGCCGCGCCCAGCGCGCTTCCCGGGCGGTGGGGCCGAGCGCAACGCGGTGGAATCACTGTGCGAAGGAGACTTCAGGGGCCATGGCACCGCCCTTGCCATGGAAGGGCTCCGCAACCCCAAGGAGCCCTGCACCCCATGAACCCCCCGAAGCCCACCGACGTG
>NZ_RAWI01000643.1 GCF_003612125.1 Corallococcus praedator | reverse complement strand
GCCCCCGCTCCCCTGGCTGGGGAGGGCGACCGCGCCGGAAGGCACGTCAGGGCTTCAGGCGGGAACTAGGCGTTGGCCTCGTTGGCGCCGTGGCACTTCTTGTACTTGCGGCCGCTGCCGCAGGGGCAGGGGTCGTTGCGGCCCACACGGGGGGCATCCGAGGAGGCGGCGGCGGCCGCGCGCTGGGCGACGGGCGTGGCGGTGGCCTCCTCGATCTTCCCTTCCGCGTCCGCGCGGCCTTCCACGGCCTTCTGCTGCTGCTGGGCGAGCTGCCGCTGGATGCGGGCGGTCTCCTCCGCCGCGCTGGAGGCGGAGCGGGCCTGGACGCGCATCATCTGGCTGACGAACTGCGTCTTGATGGCGGAGAGCATCTGGATGAAGCCCTGGTAGCCCTCCTTCTTGTACTCCTGCTTCGGGTCCTTCTGGCCGTAGCCGCGCAGGCCGATGCCCTGGCGCAGGTGGTCCATGGCCAGCAGGTGGTCCTTCCACAGCTGGTCGATGGTGGCCAGGTACCGGTACTGCAGGAAGCGCATGAAGTCTTCGCTGAACTCCTGCTCGCGGGCGGTGAAGACCTTCTCCGCCGCCGCGTAGATCTGATCCTGGAGTTCGTCGCGGTTGCCCGTGCCCTCGAAGCTCATCTCCAGGTTGAAGGACTCCTTCACCGCCGCAGACAGCGAGGCGATGTCCCAGGTGTCGGAGCTGCGCGTGGGGGCGTAGGTGTCCGTCAGGGACACGACGACGTCCTCCACCGCGTCCAGCACCATCTCCCGGAAGTCCGGCCAGGTGATGACGCGCTCGGAGCGCGTCTTCACGCGGGTCTTCAGGTCCTCTTCGTACTCCACCAGCGGGATGCCGGCACCGGAAGCGAGCACCTGACGGCGCAGCTTGTAGATGGTGCGCCGCTGCTGGTTCATCACGTCGTCGTACTCGAGCAGGTTCTTGCGCTGGTCGAAGTTGTGGCCTTCCACCCGCTTCTGCGCGCCCTCGATGGCCCGCGACAGCCAGATGTGCTCGATGACCTCGCCCTCTTCCATGCCCAGGCGCTCCATCAGCGTCTGGATGCGCTCGGACCCGAAGATGCGCATCAGGTCGTCTTCCAGCGACAGGAAGAAGCGGCTGGCGCCCGGGTCACCCTGGCGGCCGGCGCGGCCACGCAGCTGGTTGTCGACGCGGCGGGACTCGTGGCGCTCGGTGCCGATGATGAACAGGCCGCCCGCGGCCATGACGTCCGCGCGCTCCTGCTTCGTCAGCTCCTCATTCTTCGCCTTGGTCTGGGCGAAGCGCGCTTCCCAGTCCGCCAGCGCGGCCTGGTAGGCCGTCAGGTCCACCGGCTGGCCGTCCGGCGACTCGGGGGCCTCCGGCGGCGCGCCCATGGCGCTCTTGGTCATCACCTCGGCGTTGCCGCCCAGGAGGATGTCCGTGCCTCGGCCGGCCATGTTGGTGGAGATGGTGACGGCGCCCTTGCGTCCGGCCTGCGCGACGATGTCGGCTTCGCGCTGGTGGGCCTTGGCGTTGAGGACGTTGTGGGGCACGCCGCGCTTCTTGAGGAAGTTGGCGACCACTTCGCTCTTGGCGATGGACACCGTGCCCACGAGCACCGGCTGCCCGGCCTTGTGCAGCTCTTCAATCTGCGCGGCGACGGCCTCGAACTTCTCGCGCTCCGTCTTGTAGACCACGTCCTGCTCGTCGCGACGCACCGCCGGCCGGTTGGTCGGGATGACGCGCACGTCCAGGTTGTAGATCTTCGCGAACTCTTCGGCTTCCGTGTCCGCGGTGCCCGTCATGCCGGACAGCTTGGAGTACATGCGGAAGTAGTTCTGGAACGAGACCGTGGCGAGCGTCTGGTTCTCGTTTTCAATCTTCACGCCCTCCTTGGCCTCGATGGCCTGGTGGAGACCGTCCGACCAGCGACGGCCCGGCATGAGGCGGCCGGTGAACTCGTCGACGATCTGCACCTCGCCGTCCTTCACCACGTAGTCCTTGTCGCGCTTGTAGAGCGTGTGCGCGCGCAGGGCCTGCTCGACGTGGTGCAGGGTTTCAATCTCGCCCGGGTCGTAGAGGTTGCCGACGCTCAGGCGCTTCTGGAGCTTGTCGATGCCGTCGTCGGTGAGGGCCACCGCGCGGTGCTTCTCATCCAGGGTGTAGTCCTGGTCCGGCACGAGGCCCGGGATGACCTGATCCACCCGGTAGTACTTGTCGGTGCTGTCCTCGGTGGGCCCGGAGATGATGAGCGGCGTGCGGGCCTCGTCGATGAGGATGGAGTCCACTTCGTCGACGATGGCGTAGTTGAGTTCCCGCTGGACGTAGTCCTGCAGCCGGAACTTCATGTTGTCGCGCAGGTAGTCGAAGCCGAACTCGTTGTTCTGCCCGTAGGTGATGTCCGAGCGGTACGACTCCTGGCGCTGCTTGTCGGACAGCTCGTGGAGCACGCAGCCCGTCGTCATGCCCAGGAACTTGTAGACGCGGCCCATCCACTCGGCGTCGCGGCGGGCCAGGTAGTCGTTCACGGTGACGACGTGGACGCCCCGGCCGGACAGCGCGTTGAGGTAGGAGGGCAGCGTCGCGGTGAGCGTCTTGCCTTCACCGGTGCGCATCTCCGCGATGCAGCCCTCGTGCAGGAAGATGCCGCCCACCAGCTGGACGTCATAGTGGCGCTGGCCGATGACCCGGCTCGACGCCTCCCGGGTGAGCGCGAAGGCCTCGAAGAGCAGCTCGTCCAGGGGACGGCCGTTCTGGATCTCCTGCTTCATCCGGGCGGTCTCGCGCGCGAAGTCCTCGTCCTTGAGGGCCTTCATGCGGGGTTCCAGCTCGTTGATGCGAGCAATCTTCAGTCGGGCCTTCTTGAGCTCGCGCTCATTCTTCGTCCCGATGAGCTTCTTTAGCGTCCATTCAATCATGTTGGCTCTCTCGCCGGAGAATCCTCGAAGGAAGGCGGCGAGTGAAGGGAATTCCCAGGAGATGTAAGGGAGAACCAGACCAAAACCACGCGCGCCCCCCGAAACTTCCTCTCGGCTGGCCGCCCGGCGCGCGGTGGCCCAGAGTAAAGCGGAACCGAGTCCACGCAATGTCCCCTAAGCAGATTCAACGTCCCCGCGCCGCGAAGACTTCTCACGGCCGCTCCTCCCCGGGCCCCCGCCGACCAGGCGC
>NZ_RAWI01000642.1 GCF_003612125.1 Corallococcus praedator | reverse complement strand
GCAGCAGCTGCCCCCCGCGGCGAACGCGGGTGCGGGCGAGGGCACGGCGGTGGCTCCGGCCCCCGCGGGCAACGGGGTGGTGAAGGGCACGGTGTCCTTCACCGGCACGGCGCCGGTGATGGCGGACCTGGCGCCCAGCGTGGACCCCGCGTGTGACGGACGGCCGGAGAAGGAGCAGTCCGTGCTGGTGAAGGACGGCAAGCTCAAGAACGTGCTGGTGCGCGTGCGCGGCACGGTGGCGGGAGCGCCCGCCGCGCCGTCGACGCCGGTGGTGGTGGACCAGTCCAAGTGCACGTACGTGCCGCGCGTGCAGGGCGCGATCGCGGGCCAGCAGGTGGTGTTCAAGAACAGCGACGGCACGCTGCACAACGTGCGCGGCGTGGTGGGCACGAAGCCGGTGTTCAACGTGGCGCAGCCGCCCTCGGGCGCGCCGGTGCAGAAGCCGCTGCCCGCGGACGCGGACGTGCTGCGCCTCAAGTGCGACGTGCACCCGTGGATGACGGCCTACGTGGTGAGCAACGCGAACCCGTACTTCGCCACCACCGGGGATGACGGCACGTTCACCCTGACGGGCCTGCCGGCGGGCACGTACACGGTGGAAGCGTGGCACGAGACGCTGGGCACGAAGACGGCGGAGGTCACCGTGAAGGACGGCGCCCCTGTGGACGCATCGTTCACATTCGCCGCGACGGACGCGCCCGCGAAGCCGTAGCGCGGATGGAAGCAGGGAAGGGGACTGCTCGCATGGCCCCTTCCTCGCCGCGACGGACGCGCCCGTGAAGCCGGAGGCGCGGACGTCCCAGGCCTTCGCTAGGCCTGTGCGCGCTCCGCCACCGGAGCAGGGGGCCCCGACTTGCGGATCGTGAAGCCCACGCGCGCGCCCCCACCGGGCCGGTTCTCCGCGAACGCCTCGCCCCCGTGGGCCCGGGCAATCCGCTGCACCAGCGCCAGCCCCAGTCCCAGGGAGCCGGCCTCGCGCGCCTCGCCGCCCCGGTCCTTGCGGTAGAACGGCTGGAAGATGCGGGTCTCCTCGCCGGGCAGGAGCCCCGGGCCCCGGTCCTCCACCCAGAAGCACAGGTGCTCGGTGCCGTGGTCCTGCAGCCGGAGCGCTTCCACCCCCGCCCCATGCCGGCGCGCGTTGTCGAGCAGGTTCACCAGCGCCCGTCCCAGCAGCGTCGCGTCCGCCAGCACCGTCACGTCGTCCGTCTCCGGCTGCAACAGCGTGGCGGACAGCCCCGCGCGCTCCAGCGCCTGGGCCGCCAGCACCCCGGCCTCCAGCGCCTTGGGCGTCAACTGGCCGAAGTCCAGGCGCGAGCTCGCGAGCAGCTCGCCCACCAGCGCGTCCAGCTCCACCACCTCGCGGTCCACCTGGTCCAACGTGCGCGGGTTGCCGCCCCCGTCGCGCAGCAGCTCCGTCAGCACCCGCAGGCGCGCCAGCGGCGTGCGCAGCTCGTGCGACACGGCGGCCAGCAGCTCGCGTTGATCCGCCATCTGCTTCTCGATGCGCGCCGCCATGTCGTTGAAGGACTCGGCCAACACCGCGAACTCGCCCGTGGCGTGGCGGTGGAGGCTGGCCCGCGTCCCCAGCCTTCCCGCACCCAGCTCCTGCGTGGCCTTCACCAGCGTGTCCACCGGCCGCGCCAGCCGGTAGGAGATGCCGCCCGCCGCCGTCCACAGCACCAGGACCGCGATGCCCAGGGGCAACATGCTCCGCAGCGGGTTGCGACCGCGCATGCGCAGGTAGCAGGCCTGGGCCGTCCCCAACTTCACCCCGTCGCGCATCACCGGGATGGACGCGTCCGGCTTCTCGCACGGAGCCCCTCCGCTCGCGACCACCGCGCCGGACAGGTCCGTCAGCTCCACGTCCACGCCCAGGTCGTCGGAGATGCCCTGCACCAGCGCCGCTCGCTCGGCGGGCGCGTCCCACGCATCCGCGAACCGGTGGCCCACGAACGAGCGCACGCGCTCCGTCTCCTGCTGCCAGGCGGAGCCGCCCACCAGGTTCATCACCCCGGACACCACCAGCACCGTCACCAGGATGGTGAGCCCGAACAGGACGAACAGCCGCCGGCGCAGCCGCGCCTGCACGAACGACCCCAGCCGTCCCAGGTGCCAGGGCGGACGGTGGTGCCGGTGCCTGCCGAAGCCGCGGACGTGGGGCGGGATGCAGGGGTCCTCGGGATGATGCCGGTGGCGCCAGCCCATCACGCGCCTTCCTTGGCGAACACATAGCCCACGCCGCGCACCGTCTTGATGAGGCGCGTGCCCACGTCCCCCAGCTTCTGGCGCAGGTGGGAGATGTGCACGTCCACCGTGCGCTCGCTCACCACCGTGTCACTGCGCCCCGCCTCGCCCAGGAGCGCGTCGCGGGGAATCACCCGGCCGGCCCGCCGCACCAGCGCGAGCAGCAGGTCGAACTCCAGGCCCGTCAGGTCCACCGCGCGCCCCTCCACCCGCACCTCCCGCCCGGACACGTCGATGGACACCCCACTCGACTCCAGCCTGTCCGCCACCGACGACGGCTGCGCCCTGCGCAACACCGCGCGCAGGCGGGCGAGCAGCTCCCGGGGCCCGAAGGGCTTGGGCAGGTAGTCGTCCGCGCCCAGCTCCAGCCCCACCACCCGGTCCGTCTCATCGCCCTTGGCGGTGAGCATCAACACGGGGATGCGGCTCTTCGCCCGGATGCGCTTGCACACCTCCAGCCCGTCCATGCCCGGCATCATCACGTCCAGGAGCACGGCGTCGAAGGTGTTCGCCTCCAGCGCCGCCAGCCCACGCCCTCCGTCGGGCGCGTGGCTGACGCTGATGCCGTTCTGCCCGAGGTACTCCGCGAGCAGCTCGAACATCCGGGTGTCGTCGTCGATGAGCAGGACGCGGGTGGGCATGGTTGGCGTGAATCCTAACGCGCTCCCGGTGCTTCAGAGGGGCCTGCCGAAGCTGCTGGAGCCTGCTGCGCGCGCCAGTCCCAATACGGCGGCGTCCCGTGGCGGTAGGCGGTGCCCCCCCAGCTGCCGGAATGGCAGGGCGCGCGGTGGTGACGGGAAAGGCTCGCGAAGCCGGAGGCATAGCCTCCGAGGGCACCCGCGGCGAGAAGGACGACGAGCAAGCGGTGTCTCATGGTGGATCTCCAGGAAGGGGAAGGGGAGGGAGGCGGGCTCAGACCATCGAAGGG
>NZ_RAWI01000641.1 GCF_003612125.1 Corallococcus praedator | reverse complement strand
AGCTGACGGCGCCGGGGTACTGGACGGAGCAGATGCGCCAGCCGGTGCGCTTCACCGACGCGGTGGGTGCGCTGCTGGAAGAGGGCTGCGGGGTGTTGCTGGAGGTGGGGCCCGGCCAGGACCTCACGCCGCTGGTACGTGCGAGCCTGGGACAGGACCGCGACCGCGTGCGCGCGCTGGCCACGCTGCGCCGGGGTGGGACGACGACGGAGCAGCAGGGCTGGCTCCAGGGCGTGGGTGAACTCTGGACCGCGGGTGTCGCCGTGGACTGGAGCGCGTTCTACGCGCATGAGCAGCGGCTTCGGTTGCACCTGCCGACGTATGCGTTCCAGGAGAAGGACGTGTGGGTGCAGTCGCGAGCCCGCGCCCTGCCCTCTTCGTTCATGCCGCCGGGCGCGCCCGTGCGTGCACCGCAGAACGTGTCAGCCGCCAGCGTGACGGCGCCGGGCGCCGGTGTCGGCCCGACGTCGGGAGACGAGAGCCGGCTCGGTTCCACACCGCCGCCGGTGTCCATCCCGAGCATCGCGCGGACGCTCCACGACGGAGTCTTCCTTCCCACGGACACGGCTTCGCAGCCGGCGCCCGAGCCCACGAATGCCTCCACCCGACCGCTGCTGCCGGGTCTCTCCGCGCACACGGCCTCCGAACCCATGGCCCCCGTCGCCGTCCCCGTCGGCCGCGAGGACGCGCCGCGCGGAGATGTCGAAGAACGCGTGGCCGCGCTGTGGCGCGAGCGCCTGGGCCTGGACTTCGTTGGTCGCGAGGACAACTTCCTCGAGATCGGCGGCAACTCGCTGACGGCCGCCCAGCTCCTCAACCAGGTGCGTGACACCTTCGGCGTGCAGCTCCCGCTGGCCGCGCTCTTCGAGGCCCCCACCGTCGCCGGCATCGCCCAACGCCTGGAGCCCCTGCTGCTCCAGGCCCCCCAGGCGCCTGTCACGGCGGAGCTGCCCCTGGTGCCCCTGCCTCGCACGCGAGAGCTGGCCCTGTCCTTCGTGCAGGAGCGCGTCTGGCGCCTGGAGCAGTACCTGCCCGGCCTGTCCGCGTACACCATCCCGTTCGTCCTGCGGCTTGAAGGCGACGTGGACGCCTTCGTGCTGGAGCGTGGCATCCAGGAGATCGTCCAGCGCCACGAAGCCCTGCGCACGACGTACGACGTGGTGGACGGCCGCCCCGTGCAGCGCTTCCACGCCTACGTCCGCATCCCGCTTACGCGCGTGGACCTCCAGGGGCCGCTGGAGACCCGCGAAGCCGAAGCCCTGCGCATCGCCCGCGAGGACGCCGCCGCGCCGTTCGATCTCGTCAATGGCCCGGTGATGCGCTCCACGCTCGTGCGCCTGGACACGCACGTGCACATGCTGGTGGTCAGCATCCACCACATCGTCTGCGACACGCTCTCTGTCGCCCTCTTCGTCCAGGAGCTGGGCCAGCTCTACGACGCCTTCATCCAGGGGCGTCCGTCGCCCCTGCCCCCGCTGCCCCTCCAGTACGCGGACTTCGGTCAGTGGCAGCGCCAGAGCATCGCGGAAGCGCGCCTGCCCGAGCAGGAGCAGTGGTGGCGTCAGCGCCTGGCCGGCATGCCCCGGCAGATCGACCTGCCCACCGACCGTCCCCGCCCGGCGCACAGCCCGCTCACGTCGGCACGCATGACGGTGGAGTTCCCGCCCGAACTGGCCCGGGAGCTGTCTGCCTTCGCGCGCCGCGAGGGCTTCACCGCGTACATGACGGTGCTCGCGGCGTGGCAGACGCTGCTGCACCGTTACAGCGGCCAGACGGACCTCATCGTCGGCACGCCCATCGCGAACCGCACCCGGCCGGAGCTGTTCCCGCTCATCGGCTACGTGGCGCACTCGGCCGCGTTCCGCACGCGCTTCGTGGGCGAGCCGACCTTCCGCGACATGCTCGCGCAGATTCGCGAAGAGGTGAACGACGCCCAGGCGCGGCCAGACGTGCCCTTCGAGTACCTGGTGGAGGCACTGGTCCCCGGCAAGGACATTGGCAAGGGCCGCATGGCCGACTCGGTGTTCGTCTTCCACTCCGGTGTCAGCGCCGGCGCGATGACGCTGGAGCTCAAGGGCATGCGCGGCTCGCTGGTGGAGGTGCCCGGCACCCCCGTGCAATGGGGCGCCACGCTGGCCGACCTCACGCTCGTGCTCTCCGAGTCGCCCGGCCGCATCCACGGCGCCCTGGAGTACGGCACGGAGCTGTTCGACGCGGCCTTCGCGGAGCGTCTGGTGCAGCACTTCCAGGTGCTGCTGTCGGCGGCGCTCTCCAAGCCCGACACGCAGGTCTCTCGCCTGCCCCTGTCCACCGAGGCCGAGCGCCACGCATGGCCGACGCCACGCACCGTGGCCGGCTTCACCTCCGTGCCCGCCCTCCTCGCGGATCGTCGCTCCCGTCAGGCCGACGCCATCGCCGTTTCACGCGGTGACGAGCACTGGACCTGGACGCGGCTGGGCACCCAGGTGCGGACGCTGGCCGAACGGCTGCGGTCGCTTGGGGTGAAGGACGGCGCACCCGTGGCCGTGAGCCTGCGGCCCTCGCCGGAGAAGCTCATCGCGCTGTGGGCCGTGCTGGAGGCTGGAGGCGCGGTGGTCGCGCTGAGTCCCACCGACCTGGGCGAAGTGTCCCTCTATGCTCCCGAAGGCGCGCGCGTGCCGGTGCTCGTCACCACTCGCGAGCTCGTCACCTCCGTGCGCGTGGAGGCCTCTCGCACGCTGTACGTGGAGGACATCGCTGCGTCCCCGGAGACCGAAGAAGATTCGGAGGCCTTGGGGCGCGGTGAGTCCGGCACCCTGGCGTGGCTGCTGCCCATGGGCGCGGGTCAGCCCGCGTGGGCGCTGGGCCACCTGGAGCTGTCGGAGTTCTTCGTCGCGCTGGATGCACGGCTGTCCCCCACCGACGGCGGCGCGTGGCTGTCCGCGGGCGAGGCCGCCGCGGACCGTCCGGACCTGGAAGCGCTGTGGGCGCTCTCACGCGGGCTGCGCGTGGTGTTCCCCTCGGAGCAGGTGACGGCGCGACTGGTGAACCTGGGCGGCGCCGGACGCCGCGCCAAGGCGATGGACCTGAGCCTCATCTACTTCGCCAACGACGAGGACACCCTCACCGGCCCGAAGTACGAGCTGCTCATCGAAGGCTCGAAGTTCGCGGACGCGAATGGCTTCTCCGCCGTGTGGA
>NZ_RAWI01000640.1 GCF_003612125.1 Corallococcus praedator | reverse complement strand
CGTCCACGCCGGCCACCCCCACCGCCGTCGCGCCCCAGGCATCCGCTGGCGAACAGACGGCGGACGAGGCCTTCACGGCCCGGGTGAAGACGCTGGAGGAGCAGGTCGTCGACCTGAAGGAGAAGATCTACCGCTCCAAGGCGCGCCTGCTGCTGCTGCAGGAGACGGTGATGGGCGGCGACCTGTCCACCGGCGCCCGCGCGGTGCTCGTGCACAAGAACGAGATGGGCAACGCGTTCCAGTTGGAGTCGGTGGTCTACGCGCTGGACGGCGCGCCCATCTTCACCCAGGTGGACACGCAGGGAGACCTGAACCGGCACCAGGCGCTGGAGGTCTTCAACGGCCGCATCGTGCCGGGCCAGCACCAGCTGGCGGTGCGGCTCGTCTATCGGGGCAGCGGCTACGGCGTGTTCAGCTACCTGGAAGGCTACAAGTTCAAGGTGCAATCCAGTTACACCTTCAACGCGGAGTCCGGAAAGGTCACCACGGTGAACGTGGTGGGCGTGGAGAAGGGCGGCCTCACCACCGACCTGAAGGACCGGCCCGCGGTGAGATACGACATCGAAGTGGCCAAGGACACGCGCACGCCGCCCAAGCCTCCCGCGGTCTCCGGGACGGAAGCGGCGCCGGTGCCGGCCTCCACCTCCAGCGAGACGAAGTAGGGAGCAGGCGCCGTGACCGCGACGCTCCCCGCCCTGGCCCTTGCCCTGTCCCTGGGGGCCGCGCCCGCGCCCTCCCCCGCCGCGAAGCCGGGGGATGCGCTCGCGCCGCTGCCCGCCTCGCTGAGCACCCGCGCCTCCGCCGTGGAGGCCGTGGAGGCCCAGCTGCGCACCGCCGAACAGGGCCTGCGCTACGTGGAGGCGCAGTTCACCGAGCGCCCCGAGCCGAGCAGCGCCGACTCCCAGCAGAAGCGCTTCTCCGAAGGGGAGCTGTATTCGCTGCTGGGGGACTGGCCCGCCGCGTCCGTCCTCTTCTACGACCTGGTCAGCGACCCGGACTTCAAGTCGAACCCGCGCTATCCGGAGGCGGTCTTCTACCTGGCGGACGCGCTCTACCAGCAGAAGAACGACATTGGCGCGCGCGTGTACCTGCGCGACGTGCTGTCGCTGCCCCTGCCGCCGCAGCGCTACAAGGAAGCCGTGAGCCGCTACCTCGCGGTGGCCGGACGGCTCCAGCAGTTCGAGGGCATCGACGCGTACGTGGAGAAGGTGCGCCAGCTCTCCGGCGGCGTGCTGGCCCCGGACATCGCCTACGTGCACGCGAGAGGCACCTTCAAGCGCGCGGACCTGTCGCCGGAGGAGCACCAGCAGCGCTCGCGCGCGCTGTTCGCCCCGCTGGCGCAGTCACCTGGACGCTTCCGCGTGCAGGCCGTCTACCACCTGGGCGTGCTGAGCGTTCAGGCCGGGGACCACCCCGCCGCCATCGCGCAGTTCCAGCGCATCGTCGCCACCGGGCCGGACGCGGTGGTGTCCACGGGCCTGCCGGAGCCGGAGGCCCAGCGCTTCCGGGAGCTGGCGCGGCTGTCGCTGGGGCGGCTGTTGTACGAGACGGGCCGCTACGAGGAGGCCCTGGATCAGTACAGCCAGGTGCCCCGCGAGAGCGAGCGCTTCCCGGAGTCGCTGCTGGAGGTCGCGTGGACGTACGTGCGCAAGCAGGACTTCACGCAGGCGAAGAACGCCACGGACATCCTGCTGCTCGTCGCGCCCCAGTCGCAGCTCGCGCCGGAGGCGCAGATCCTCCAGGGCCACCTGCTCCAGAAGCTGCGCCAGTACGAAGAGGCGCTGGAGACGTATGACGGCGTGGCGCGCGCGTTCGCCCCGGCGCGCGACAAGGTGGATGCGCTGCTGCGCGTGAACCAGGACCCCGTCGCGTACTTCGACAACCTGCTCGCGCGCAACGAGCGCTCCCTGGACGTGAGCACGCTCCTGCCGCCGCTGGCGCTGCAGTACGCGTCCACGCAGAAGGAGGTCGCGGAGGCGGTGCGGATGGTGGGCGACCTGGACAGCGGCCGTCAGGGCGCGGGCGAGGCGAAGGCCATCGCGGAGCGCATCCTGGAGGCGCTGGACGCGCGCGGGCTGGAGGCGTTCCCGGAGCTGCAGGAGGGCTACACCCGCGCGGAGGCGGTGGACACCGCGCTCACGCTGGTGGACCAGGCCCTGGTGCAGGCCGAAACCGGGCTGGTGGCGGAGAAGCTGACGCCCGCCGAGCGCGAGAAGCTGCTCGTCGCGCAGGGTGAGCGCGAGGCCCAGCGCCGGAGGTTCGCGTCGCTGCCCACCACCAGCCATGAGCTGGCCGCGCGCCGTCAGCGCATGCAGGCGCGCGTGGACACCGTGGACCGCGACGCCTTCCGGCTGGGGTACGAACTGCAGAGCCTGCACGCCAACGCGGCCGCCGTGCGCAAGTGGGTGGAGGACACCCGCGAGGAGCGGCAGGCGGACCCCGCGGAGGAGCGCGAGTTCCTGGTGCAGCTCCAGGCGGAGATCGCCACGCTGCGCGACCTGCAGACGGAGCTGGACCGCACCCGCGCGCGGCTCGCGACCGAGCGTCAGTCCACCGACACGTCGCTGGAGGGCGAGTCCGCCATCCGCGCCCGGTACGCCATCGCGCTCCAGCAGGAGCACGCGATGCTGCACGCGGGCGAGGCGCGGCTGTCCGGCGAGGACACCCGCGTGCTCCTGCGCATGCACGCGGTGCGCTCGCGCGCGGACGTGCTCCGGAGCCGGGTGGCGGTGGCCCGCGTGGCGCTGCGCGCGCGGCTGGAGCACCGGCTGAAGTCCATCCGCGACAAGGTGCGGGCCGAACAGGCGCTGCTCCAGGGCTACGAGCAGGAGGTGGCCTCCGCCTCCGGGGATGCGCGCAACCTGGTGGGCCGCATCGCCTACGAGAGCTTCCGCCGCGTGCGCCAGCAGTTCTACGAGCTGGTGCTCAAGGCCGACACCGGCACCGTGGACGTGGCCTTCAGCCGCACGCAGGACAACGCGGCCACCATCCAGAAGATCGCCAAGGAGAAGAGCGACGCCCTGCGCGCGCTCGACGCCGAGTTCCGCGACGTCCTGTCGACCGAAGGGGGGGACTGAAACGCCATGCGTCGCCCCCTCCTCGCCCTCCTCCTGACCCTCGCGCCGCTGGCCGTCCCCGCCGCGCCGGCGAAGGCGAAGGCCGCGAAGTCCAAGGCCTCCAAGGACAAGGCCAGCCCCCAGGCC
>NZ_RAWI01000063.1 GCF_003612125.1 Corallococcus praedator | reverse complement strand
GCGAGGACATGGAGCGTGGCCAGGTGCTGGCGAAGCCGGGCTCCATCACGCCGCACACCAAGTTCAAGGCGCAGATCTACGTGCTGTCGAAGGAAGAGGGTGGGCGCCACACCCCGTTCTTCAAGGGCTACCGCCCGCAGTTCTACTTCCGCACGACGGACGTGACGGGGACGGTGAAGCTGCCGGACAACGTCGAGATGGTGATGCCGGGCGACAACATCGCGATCGAGGTGGAACTCATCACCCCGGTGGCGATGGAGAAGGAGCTGCGGTTCGCCGTTCGTGAGGGTGGCCGTACGGTGGGCGCGGGCGTCGTTGCGGAGATCATCGCCTGATCGGCTTCACGCCGACCAGCTTCCACGGGCACTGAGTTGCCGAGGGGAGGGCTGCTTTTGTAGCCTTCCCCTCTCGCATCTGGTGAAATGAGCCATGCCGAAGGGTAACCGTTCCATCATCTCGCTCGAGTGCACCACGTGCAAAGAGCGGAACTACACGACCACGAAGAACAAGCGGAAGAGCCAGGACAAGCTCGAGTTGAGCAAGTTCTGCCCTCGGTGCCGCAAGCATACGGACCACAAGGAAGGCAAGGTCTAGGTCGCGCGTTCCATGAAGGTTTAGGCCAGTAGCTCCAACGGTAGAGCAGCGGTCTCCAAATCCGCGTGTTGGGGGTTCGAATCCCTCCTGGCCTGCCAGCTTCAGTACAGGGACCCCCGGTACCGAGCGGTGCCGGGGGTCCCTGCCTTTTCGCAGTCCAGCTTCCGCAGTCCCTCGTGAGGCACCATGGCGACGGCAACTGAGGCCAGCCAGCAGGCTAACCGCTCGGGCATCGACCCCAAGCGGCTCGTGGTCATCTTCTATCTCGTCGCCGGCATCGTCCTGGCCCTCTTCCTGGAGCACGTCTTCGGGTTGCTCTGGAGCCGGTTCGGCTGGAGCGACGTCGAGCTCTTCGAAGGTCTGGGTTGGCGAGTATCGACCCTCGTGGGCTACGCCGTGGCCCTGGGGTTGGTGCTGGCGGCCTACTTCCACCCCCGCACGCACGCGCTGTCCATCGACGTGGCGTCCGAGCTGATGAAGGTCACCTGGCCTACCTGGTCGGAGACCCGCGCTTCGACCATGGCCGTGGTCGTCGCCTCGCTCGTGGCGGCCATCCTGCTCTTCTGCATCGACACCGTCGCGTACAACTTGATGGTGGAGTGGCTGCCTGCCCTGTGGGGGAAGCTGTAATGGCGAAGAAATGGTTCACCGTCCAGACCTACTCGAACTACGAGAACCAGGCGAAGAAGAACCTGGAAGAGCAGGTGCGCCTCAAGGGCCTGCAGGACCAGGACTTGATCGGTGAGATCCTCATCCCCATGGAGCAGGTCGTGGAGATGGTGAACGGCGAGAAGAAGACCACCCGCCGCAAGCTCTTCCCGGGCTACATCTTCGTCCAGATGGAGCTCAGCGACACGACCCTGCACCTGGTGAAGAACACCTCCAAGGTGACCGGCTTCCCGGGCGTCGGGCAGAACGAGCAGCCCCGTCCCATGTCGGACGCGGAGGTCGCTCGGCTCACCGCCCAGGTGACCGAGGGCGCCCACAAGGCCAAGCCCAAGGTCCAGTTCGAGACGAGCGACACGGTGCGCGTCATCGACGGCCCGTTCGCCAACTTCAACGGCACGGTGGAGGAGGTCAACCCGGAGAAGGGCCGCGTGCGCGTGCTCGTCAGCATCTTCGGTCGTGCGACCCCCGTGGAGCTCGATTTCATGCAGGTGGAGAAGACCACCGGCTAAACAGGCTTCCGCGTCCGGATGACGGGCGCGGATCAACGGGTGGGAGGGTCGTCCCGTCTGGCGACCCGCTGGAACCACCCCATCGAAAGGCAGCAGTCCGCCGATGAAGAAGATCACAGGTCAGGTCAAGTTGCAGATTCCCGCCGGCAAGGCGAACCCCGCCCCGCCGATTGGTCCCGCCCTCGGTCAGCAGGGCGTGAACATCATGGAGTTCTGCAAGCAGTTCAATGCCAAGACGCAGGCAGAGGCGAAGGAAGGTCTCATCATCCCGGTGATCATCACCGTGTATGCGGACCGCTCTTTCACCTTCATCATGAAGACGCCTCCCGCCGCCATCCTCATCAAGAAGGCCGCGGGTCTCCACACGGAGAAGAAGAAGGGTTCGGGCGCGAAGAAGCCGGGCAAGGAGAAGGTGGGGCAGATCACCCGGAAGCAGCTCGAGGAGATCGCCAACAAGAAGATCCAGGACACCACCGCCGCGTCCCTCGAAGCCTGCATGAACACCATTGCTGGCACCGCGCGCTCCATGGGCATCGAAGTCGTCGGCTAGCCCGCCCCCTCTCTCAAGGATTCCTGCCATGGCTACCAATGGAAAGAAGTTCCGCGCGTCCTCCGAGCTGGTGGACCGCAACAAGCGCTACCCCGTCGCCGAGGGCTTCGCGCTGCTGAAGAAGACGGTCGAGTCGCGTGCGACGAAGTACGACCAGACGGTGGATGTCGCCATCAACCTGGGCGTGGACCCGAAGCACGCGGACCAGATGGTCCGTGGCGCCGTGGTGCTCCCGCACGGTACCGGCGCCACCGTGCGCGTGGCCGTGTTCGCCAAGGGCGAGCGCGCGACCGAGGCGGCCAACGCCGGCGCCGACATCGTGGGCGCGGAGGACCTCCAGAAGCGCATCGAGGAAGGCTTCCTCGACTTCGACACCGTCATCGCGACGCCGGACATGATGGGCGTGGTCGGTCGCCTCGGTAAGGTGCTCGGTCCCCGCGGCCTCATGCCCAACCCGAAGGTCGGCACGGTCACCATGGACGTCGCCAAGGCCATCCGCGACTCCAAGGGCGGTAAGGTCGACTTCCGCGCGGAGAAGGCGGGCATCGTCCACGCGAAGATGGGCAAGGCCTCTTTCGAGACGGCCAAGCTCGAGGCGAACTTCAACGCGCTGGTGGACCTGGTGATGAAGCTCAAGCCGGCCACCGCCAAGGGCGTGTACCTGCAGGGCATCGCCATCTCGACGACGATGGGGCCGGGCATCAAGCTCGACACCACCGAAATCCTGGCGCGCCACCGTTAGTTCGCGGCGCCAGCGGGCCGGAAAAGGTGCGCTCCCTGACGGGGAGTGTCCGTCCTGTCGCCTGCTGAACGTCGGTCTCATAGAAAGTGCTGGATCTTTGCGAAAGCCGGGGGTATAGGCCCCCGGCTTTTGCAATTGGAGCGCCATGTCGAGAGACGCGGCGTTCCGACCTGGTTCATGACAGCAGGGACCTGGAAGGGAAGAAGACGCGTCCGTTGGGAACCGGGCAACCGGTCGGGCGTTCATTCCACTCCAGGTTCAAACGGCCGCAAGGTCAGCCCTGCCGAGACTGGAGGTGCGGTGTGGTGCCTCTCGGAGGCTCCTCCCTCGCTCTGCCACTTTGGCCCAGGCATCACGCCCGACCGTCAGGTCGGGCCATAAAGGAGGTGAGTCAAGGTGCTGAAGAGCGAGAAGGAAGTGATGATCAAGGAACTCCACGAGAAGTTCGCCCGGACCAAGTCCGCGGTGGTCGCCGAGTTCTCCAAGGTGGATGTGGAGACGGTGACCAAGCTTCGTCGGAAGTTCCGCGAGGGCAAGGTCGAGTACAAGGTCATCAAGAACACGCTGGCGCGCCGTGCCGCTGAGGGTACGTCCGTCTCCGTGATTTCGGATGACTTCACGGGTCCCGTGGCCCTGTGCATCAGCTACGACGACGTGGTGGCTCCTGCCAAGATCCTGATGGATTTCATCAAGGACATGGAGACCATCAAGGTCCGCAGCGCCGTGGTGGACGGCCGCAAGGTCGACGTCAACGGTGTGAAGGCGCTGGCGAAGTTGCCGGGCCTCAACGAGCTCCGAGGGCAGTTGCTCGGAATGCTTACCCAGCCTGCTGGCAAGCTGGTTCGGACCATCGCGGCCCCCGGGTCGCAGCTCGCGCGGGTCATCCAGGCCAACGCGGACAAGTCGAAGCCCGAGTAATCGTCCCGAGAAGTTTTTCTACCGCAACCCCCACGGCTGGGCTGACCCACTGGGTCGCCGGCCGTTAGTCAACACCAGAAGGACACAGTTCCATGGCTGACCTGAACAAGATTGCCGAAGACCTCTCCTCCCTGACCATCCTGGAGGCCGCTGAGCTCGTGAAGGCCCTCGAGGCCAAGTGGGGCGTTTCCGCCGCGGCCGTTGCCGTTGCCGCGGGTCCTGCCGTCGCCGCCGCTCCTGTCGAGGAGAAGACGGAGTTCAACGTCATTCTCGCGAACGCGGGCGCGAACAAGATCAACGTCATCAAGGAGATCCGCGCCATCACCGGCCTGGGCCTGAAGGAGGCCAAGGACCTGGTCGAGGGCGCGCCCAAGACGGTCAAGGAAGGCGTCAACAAGGACGACGCCAAGAAGATCAAGGACCAGCTCACCGCGGCTGGCGCCACCGTCGAAGTGAAGTAGTTCTGACAGGGGCTGTCCTGTTCTTCCGGGAAATCCCGGGCAGCCTCCTGACTGGATGAGCAGGCCGGCGTCCCCTTTGCTGGGGCGCCGGCTTTGCCCATTTGACATTTGCCAAATTTCCCGGCGCCGCCGCGCGTTACTGAAGTTTGCCCCGCCCGAGCAGCCGTCTCCGGAGACCGAATGCCGACGCAGATCCAGAACAATTTCCGCGTGCGGAAGACCTTCGCCAAAATCGCGAAGATCATCGACATTCCCAATCTCATCAACATCCAGAAGCAGTCCTACGAAAAGTTCCTCCAGGCCGACATTGCCCCGGAGAAGCGCGAGGACCTTGGCCTTCAGGGTGTCTTCAAGTCCGTCTTCCCGATCCGGGACTTCAACGAGACCTCCTCGCTGGAGTTTGTCAGCTATCACCTGGAAAAGCCGAAGTACGACGTCGATGAGTGCCACCAGCGTGGAATGACCTACTCGGCGCCCATCAAGGTCGTCGTGCGCCTGGTCGTTTGGGACAAGGACGAGGAGACCGGCGCCCAGTCGATCCGCGATGTGAAGGAGCAGGAAGTCTATTTCGGCGAAATCCCGCTGATGACCCAGAACGGTACGTTCATCATCAACGGCACCGAGCGCGTCGTGGTGAGCCAGCTGCACCGCAGCCCGGGTGCGTTCTTCGACCACGACAAGGGCAAGAGCCACTCGTCGGGCAAGCTGCTCTACAACGCCCGCATCATCCCGTACCGCGGCTCGTGGATCGACTTCGAGTTCGACCACAAGGACCTGCTGTACGTGCGCATCGACCGGCGCCGCAAGCTGCCGGCCACTGTGCTCATCCGCGCCCTGGGCGCCGTCGGTGACACGGCGAAGAAGAACCCGCTCGACTTCAAGGGTTCCACCGAGGAGATCCTCAACTACTACTACGCCACCGAGACGATCTACCTGCAGAGCGCCGCCGACTTCGAGAAGAGCGTCGAGCTGGAACTCCTGCCGGGTCAGCGCGCCACGCGCGACATCAAGACCAAGTCCGGTGACCTGATCGTCAAGAAGAACCGCAAGTTCACGCGCGCCGCCATCAAGAAGCTCGAAGCGGCGAAGATGACGAAGCTGCCCATCGACGCGGACGAGCTCTTCACCAAGGTGTCCGCCTACGACGTCGTGGACGAGAACACCGGCGAGGTCATCCTCGAGTGCAACGAGGAGGTCTCGCAGGAGAAGGTGGACGAGCTCCTCAAGCGCGACATCAAGGAGTTCAAGGTCCTCTTCATCGACAACCTCAACGTGGGTCCGTACCTGCGTGAGACGTTGATGCTGGACAAGATCGAGTCGCCCGAGCAGGCCATCATGGAGATCTACCGGCGCCTGCGCCCGGGTGATCCCCCGACGCCGGAGACGGCGACGAACCTGTTCAGCAACCTGTTCTTCAATCCGGAGCGCTACGACCTGTCCAAGGTCGGCCGCCTCAAGCTGAACTTCAAGTTCAGCCTCGAGGAGCCCCTGGATGGCCAGATCCTCACCAAGCGCGACATCCTGGAGGTCATCCGCTACCTGATCGACCTCAAGAACGGCAAGGGGACGATCGACGACATCGACCACCTGGGCAACCGGCGCGTGCGCGCGGTGGGTGAGCTGCTGGAGAACCAGTACCGCATCGGTCTGGTTCGCATGGAGCGGGCGATCAAGGAGCGCATGAGCCTCCAGGAGATCGAGACGCTCATGCCGCACGATCTCATCAACGCCAAGCCCGTGACGGCGGTCATCAAGGAGTTCTTCGGCTCCAGCCAGCTGTCGCAATTCATGGACCAGACGAACCCGCTCTCGGAAGTGACGCACAAGCGTCGCCTCTCCGCGCTCGGGCCTGGCGGTCTCACGCGTGAGCGCGCCGGCTTCGAGGTGCGCGACGTGCACCCGACGCACTACGGCCGCATCTGCCCCATTGAGACGCCGGAAGGTCCGAACATCGGCCTCATCGCGTCGCTGTCGACCTACGCGCGCGTCAACGAGTTCGGCTTCGTGGAGACGCCGTACCGCAAGGTGGACGCGGGCAGCGTGACGGCGGACGTGGCCTTCTACTCGGCGCTCGAGGAGGAGAAGCACACCATCGCCCAGGCGAACGCGGAGACGGACAAGAAGGGCAAGTTCGTCAACGCGCTGGTGCAGAGCCGCCGCAGCGGCGAGTTCGTCCAGGTCAAGGCCGAGGACGTGGACCTGATGGACGTGTCCCCGAACCAGTTGGTGTCGGTGGCCGCCTCCCTCATCCCGTTCCTGGAGAACGACGACGCGAACCGCGCGCTCATGGGCTCCAACATGCAGCGTCAGGCCGTGCCGCTGCTGCGCACGTCCGCGCCGCTCGTGGGCACGGGCATCGAGGCCATCGTCGCCCGCGACTCGGGCGTCACCTGCGTGGCGCGCCGCGACGGCATCGTGGAGTCGGTGGACGCCAGCCGCATCGTGGTGAAGGCGGACTCCAACGCGGCCCTGAGCGACGTGTCGAGCGAGGTGGATATCTACAACCTGCTCAAGTACCAGCGCTCCAACCAGAACACGTGCCTCAACCAGAAGCCCATCATCCGCAAGGGTGACCGGGTGAAGAAGGGCGACGTGATCGCGGACGGTCCGGCCACCGAGACCGGTGAGCTGGCGCTGGGACAGAACATCGTCGTCGCGTTCATGCCGTGGCAGGGCTACAACTTCGAAGACTCCATCCTGCTCAGCGAGCGCATCCTCAAGGAGGACGTCTTCACGTCCATCCACATCGAGGAGTTCGAGTGCATCGCGCGCGACACCAAGCTGGGCAAGGAGGAGATCACCCGCGACATCCCGAACGTGGGTGAGGAAGCCCTCAAGGACCTGGACGAGAGCGGCATCATCCGCATCGGCGCCGAGGTGAAGCCCGGCGACGTGCTGGTGGGCAAGATCACCCCGAAGGGCGAGACCCAGCTCTCCCCCGAAGAGAAGCTGCTGCGCGCCATCTTCGGTGAGAAGGCCGGCGACGTGCGTGACAGCTCCCTGCGCGTGCCTCCGGGCGTCGTGGGCACCGTCATCAACGCCAAGGTGTTCAGCCGCAAGGGCGTGGAGAAGGACGAGCGCGCCAAGCAGATCGAGTCCATGGAGGAGGCGAAGCTCCTCAAGGATCAGAACGACGAGATCAAGGTCCTCCAGGACTCCGCCTACAGCCGCCTCCGCGGCCTGGTTCGCGGCAAGGAGGTCCAGGGCAAGCTCGTGGACGACAAGGGGAAGATCCTCCTGAAGAAGGGGGACATCCTCAACGACGAGCTGCTGACCACGGTGCCCTACAAGTACTGGGGCGAGATCTCCGTCGGTGAGCCGCTGGACGCGCGCCTGCGCGACATCCTGCGCAGCCTGGAAGACACGAAGGAGGCCGTGAAGCTGGCCTTCGGCGAGAAGATTGCCCGCATCAAGAAGGGCGACGAGCTTCCTCCGGGCGTCATCAAGATGGTGAAGGTGTACGTCGCCATCAAGCGCAAGCTGGCGGTGGGCGACAAGATGGCCGGTCGCCACGGCAACAAGGGCGTTGTGTCCCGCGTCCTCCCCGAGGAGGACATGCCGTACCTGGAGGACGGGCGTCCGGTGGACATCGTCCTCAACCCGCTCGGCGTCCCCAGCCGCATGAACATCGGGCAGATCCTCGAGGTCCACCTGGGTTGGGCCGCGAAGGGCGTCGGCGAGCAGCTGCAGCGCTACCTCGACGAGAACTTCAGCGGCGAGCAGCTCAAGAAGCAGCTGAAGACCGTGTACGACGACAAGGCCTTCGGCGACTTCGTGGACGGCCTGTCCGACCAGGAGGTCCAGGACCTCTGCCGTCGCCTGAAGAAGGGCATCCACGTTGCGACGCCGGTGTTCGACGGCGCCCGCGAGACGGAGCTGCACGCCCTCTTCGACGAAGGCCGCCTGCCCCGCTCGGGCCAGATGGTGCTCTTCGACGGTCGCACGGGTGAGCCGTTCGACCAGAACGTCACCGTGGGCGTGATGTACATGCTCAAGCTGCACCACCTGGTGGACGAGAAGATCCACGCCCGTTCCATCGGGCCCTACTCGCTCGTCACGCAGCAGCCCCTGGGCGGCAAGGCCCAGTTCGGCGGCCAGCGTCTGGGAGAGATGGAAGTGTGGGCGATGGAGGCCTACGGCGCGGCGTACACGCTGCAGGAGTTCCTCACCGTCAAGTCGGACGACGTGGTGGGCCGCACGCGCATGTACGAGGCGATCGTCAAGGGCGACAACGTCCTGGAGAGCGGCCTGCCCGAGTCGTTCAACGTGCTCCTCAAGGAACTCCAGTCGCTGGCCCTGGACGTGGAATTGCTGGAGAGCGCGCCCCCGGAGCGTCAGCGCAGCTTCGGCGGCGACTTCCTGGGTGGTGGCGACGGCGAGGACCGGAAGTCCGGGACCGAAGCCTAGGCCTTTTTAGCAGCCGGTGCGCCCGCCTGACCGGTCGGTATCGCTTCCTCGTGGAGGGAGCGGCCGACCGGGTGCAGGGCGGGGGCCCGAAACGTTTGGCGCCTTGAGCGCTCATAAGTTTTCGGAGGCAACGTGAAGGACATTTTCAACTTCTTCGAGAAGCCGAAGGACCCGCTGTCGTTCAACGCCATCCGCATCGCGCTGGCGTCGCCCGACAAGATTCGGCAGTGGTCGCACGGCGAGGTGAAGAAGCCGGAGACCATCAACTACCGTACGTTCAAGCCGGAGCGTGACGGCCTGTTCTGCGCGCGCATCTTCGGTCCCGTGAAGGACTACGAGTGCAACTGCGGCAAGTACAAGCGCATGAAGCACCGCGGCGTCGTGTGTGAGAAGTGCGGCGTGGAGGTCATCCAGTCCAAGGTGCGTCGTGAGCGCCTGGGGCACATCACGCTCGCCACGCCCGTGGCCCACATCTGGTTCCTCAAGTCGCTGCCCAGCCGCATCGGCAACCTGCTCGACATCACCCTCAAGGAGATGGAGAAGGTGCTGTACTGCGAGAGCTACATGGTCATCGACCCGAAGGCGACGCCGCTGCAGCGTGGCGAGCTCGTCTCCGAGGAGAAGATGCACCGGCTCTTCCAGGAGCACGGCGAGGACTCGTTCACCGCGGGCATGGGCGGCGAGGCCGTCCGTGAGATGCTCAAGTCCCTGGACGTGGAGAAGCTGTCCGAGGAACTGCGCAAGGACATGCGCGAGACCACCAGCGAGGCGAAGCGGAAGAAGTACGCCAAGCGCCTGAAGGTGGCCGAGGCGTTCCGCGTCTCCGGCAACAAGCCGGAATGGATGATGTTGGACGTCATCCCGGTCATCCCGCCCGACCTGCGTCCGCTCGTTCCCCTGGACGGTGGCCGCTTCGCGACCTCCGACCTGAACGACCTGTACCGCCGCGTCATCAACCGGAACAACCGCCTCAAGCGGCTCCAGGAATTGAACGCGCCGGACATCATCATCCGCAACGAGAAGCGGATGCTCCAGGAGGCCGTGGACGCGCTGTTCGACAACGGCCGCCGCGGCAAGACCATCACCGGCCCGAACAAGCGGCCGCTGAAGTCGCTGTCCGACATGCTCAAGGGCAAGCAGGGCCGGTTCCGTCAGAACCTCCTCGGCAAGCGCGTGGACTACTCGGGCCGCTCCGTCATCGTCGTCGGTCCCGAGCTGCGCCTGCACCAGTGCGGCCTGCCGAAGATCATGGCGCTCGAGCTCTTCAAGCCGTTCATCTACAACAAGCTCGAAGAGAAGGGCTACGTCACCACCATCAAGTCGGCGAAGAAGATGGTGGAGAAGGAGCGTCCTGAGGTCTGGGACATCCTCGAGGACGTGATCCGCGAGCACCCGGTGCTCCTCAACCGCGCCCCCACGCTGCACCGTCTGGGCATGCAGGCCTTCGAGCCCGTCCTCATCGAGGGCAAGGCCATCCAGCTGCACCCGCTGGTCTGCGCCGCGTTCAACGCCGACTTCGACGGCGACCAGATGGCCGTGCACGTGCCGCTCTCCATCGAGGCCCAGATGGAAGCGCGCGTCCTGATGATGTCGACGAACAACATCCTCAGCCCCGCGAACGGCAAGCCCATCATCGTCCCGACGCAGGACATGGTGCTCGGCATCTACTACATGACCCGCGCCCGCGAGTTCGCCAACGGCGAAGGCCGCGTGTTCGCGTCGCCGGAGGAAGTGCGCGCCGCGTACGACCACGGCGAGGTGCACCTGCAGGCCAAGGTGGTGTGCCGCATCGACGCCAAGCGCAAGGAGACCACGGTCGGCCGCGTGCTGCTGTGGGAAGTCGTTCCGCGCCGCGTGGGCTTCGACGCCATCAACAAGGTGCTCGACAAGAAGTCGCTCGGTAACCTCATCGACCTCTGCTACCGCCTCACGGGCGAGAAGGAGACGGTGCTGCTGGCCGACCGCATCCGGAGCCTGGGTTACTTCCACGCGACCCGCGCCGGCATCTCCATCGCGCTCAAGGACATGATCATCCCTGCGAAGAAGCAGGAGTTCCTGGACTACGCGCGCAAGGAAGTGGCGGAGATCGAGAACCAGTACCTCGAGGGCCTCATCACCGACGGTGAGCGCTACAACAAGGTCATCGATATCTGGGCGGAGATCACCGAGAAGGTCGCCCAGGAGATGATGCAGCAGATCTCCACCGACGAGGCCACCGGGGACGTGGACGGCAAGCGCATCTCGCGCAAGCAGCCGTCGTTCAACCCCATCTACATCATGGCCGACTCGGGCGCGCGCGGCAGCGCCCAGCAGATCCGTCAGCTGGCCGGTATGCGCGGCCTGATGGCCAAGCCCTCCGGCGAAATCATCGAGACGCCCATCACGGCCAACTTCCGTGAAGGCCTCTCCGTGCTCCAGTACTTCATCTCCACGCACGGCGCCCGCAAGGGTCTGGCGGACACGGCGCTCAAGACGGCCAACTCCGGTTACCTCACCCGCCGTCTCGTCGACGTGGCGCAGGACGCCATCATCAACGAGTACGACTGCGGCACCATGGACGGTCTGTTCATCGGCGCCCTGGTCGAGGGCGGCGAGATCATCGAGCCGCTGGGTGAGCGCATCCTGGGCCGCGTGGCCCTGGACGACATCCTCGACCCCGTGACGGGCGAGGTGCTGGTGCGCGCCAACGAGGAGATCGACGAGGAGCGCGTCCGCCGCATCGAGAACAGCGGTCTGGACCGGGTGAAGATCCGCTCGGTGCTGACGTGCCAGGCCAAGCGCGGCATCTGCGTGGAGTGCTACGGCCGTGACCTGGCGCGTGGCCGCAAGGTGTCCGTCGGCGAGGCCGTGGGCGTCATCGCGGCGCAGTCCATCGGCGAGCCGGGTACCCAGCTCACGATGCGCACCTTCCACATCGGTGGTGCGGCGACGCGGCGCGCGGAGCAGTCCAGCCTGGAAAACCGCTACGCGGGCTCCGTGAAGTTCGCGGGCCTGAACACGGTGCAGAAGGCGGACGGCACGCTGGTGGCCATGAACCGCAACGGCGAGCTCGTCGTCGTCGACGAGTCGGGCCGCGAGCGCGAGCGCTACCAGATCATCTACGGCGCCCGCATCCTGGTGAAGGAACATCAGAAGCTGGAGCCGGGCGTGCTCCTGGCCGAGTGGGACCCGTTCGCGATTCCCCTGCTCACGGAAGTGGGCGGTGTCGTGCGCTACGAGGACATCATCGAAGGCGTGACGATGTCCGAGACGCTGGACGAAGTGACCGGTCTGTCTCGCAAGACGGTCATCGAGTCCAAGGACCCGGAGGCGCGTCCGCGCGTCACCATCCGCGACGCGCAGGGCAACGTGAAGGACCTGCCGTCCTCCCGCAACCAGGCGAGCTACTTCCTGCCCCAGGGCGCGATCATCACCGTGAACGACACGGATGAGATCTCCGCGGGCGAGGTCATCGCCAAGGTGCCGCGTGAAACGACGAAGACCAAGGACATCACGGGCGGTCTGCCCCGCGTGGCCGAGCTCTTCGAGGCGCGCAAGCCCAAGGACGCGGCGGCGATCGCGGAGATCGACGGCGTGGTGTCCTTCGGCAAGGACACCAAGGGCAAGCGCAAGCTCATCATCACCCCCGAGGTGAGCGGCGAGCAGCGCGCGGACCTGGCCAAGGAGTACCTGATCTCCAAGGGCAAGAGCATCAACGTCCACTCCGGCGACCGCGTGAAGGCCGGCGAGGCGATGATGGACGGCGCGGCCAACCCGCACGACATCCTCAAGGTGCTGGGCGAGAAGGAACTCGCGCGCTACCTGGTGGACGAAGTGCAAGAGGTCTACCGACTGCAGGGCGTGAAGATCAACGACAAGCACATCGAGACGATCGTCCGGCAGATGCTGCGCCGGGTGCGCGTCACCGACGTGGGCGACACCAACTTCCTGGTCGACGAGCAGGTCGAGAAGTGGGTGTTCGAGGAGGAGAACGAGAAGGTCATGGCCGAGGGCAAGCGCCCGGCCGTGGGTGAGCCGCTGCTGCTCGGCATCACCAAGGCCTCGCTCTCCACCGAGTCGTTCATCTCCTCGGCGTCGTTCCAGGAGACCACCAAGGTGCTCACCGAGGCCGCCATCAACGGCAAGGTGGACTACCTGCGCGGCCTCAAGGAGAACGTCATCATGGGCCGGCTCATCCCCGCCGGCACGGGCCTGCCGAACTACAAGCACCTCGACATCGAGGTGGAGAGCCCCACGGACGAGGTCAACGAGATGGAGGCCGCCCTGGCCGCCACCCACGGCGACGGTCCGCTGACCCCTCCGCCGTCGCGGCCGGACACCCGGTCCACCGACGTCGCCTAGTGCTTCCTGAGGAGCGTCCCTGACGCTCCCGGCAGTCAGCCGCCGTCCTGGGTCACCCGGGGCGGCGGCTTTCTCGTTTTGCACACTTCGTCTTCTGTCTCCTTGACAGTATGTCGCGGTGCGTTATGTTGACGCATCACGTTATACGAGCCCGGGAAGCCGGGCGGGGGAGCAGGACATGACGACGACGAGCGCGAAGGTGACGGCCGTGACGCAGAACGTGGAGAACTTCCTCAAGGGGCAGTTCTCCCAGGCCCAGAAGCGTTTCGAGGGTCTGGAAGGGGAGGCCAACAAGGCCTTCAAGGCGCTGGAGACGCGGGGCCAGGACGCGGCGAAGGAGGTCCAGGCCCTGTGGGTGAAGGTGCAGGCGGGTGAGCTGCGCACGGACCCCCGGGTGCAGGAGCTGAGCAAGAAGGTGGATGCGGCCAGCGTGGAGCTGCGCAAGCGGCTGGATGCGCTGCAGGCGAAGGTCGTGGAGGCCGTGGGAGTTGCCAGCCAGTCCCAGGTGGAGCAGATCACCCACGAGCTGGGCCGCCTGTCGAAGAAGCTGGATGTACTGCTGAAGCCCACCCGTCGGGCCCACGGCGCGACCAAGAATTCGGGCGGCGCGGCGTCTTCTCCGCGAGCCTGAGCAGCGTTTTCATAACCTGGGGGGTGTGCTTAGGTGGCCGCCCCCTTTAGTTCGAGCCCCGGGTTTCCGTTGAGGGAACGCCGGGGGACTCCCGGAGCGACTTCATGGACAACAACACCGAGGCCCCCCGAGAGAAGACCTCCGTGGCGGAGGCATTCGAGCGCATCTGGAGCCAGGCGCTCCTGGCGGTGAACACGGCGGAGGAGGAGGCCTCCCGCGCCGCGCAGCGCGTGGCGTCCGTCGCGGGCTGGAGCCAGGACGAGGTGAAGCGTCAGGCCCGTGAGTTCGCGGAGCGGCTGACGGGGCACCGCAAGGACCTGGAGCACAACGTGGAAGAGCGGGTCCGCACGGCCCTGACGTTGCTCAAGCTGCCGCGCCGCGAGGAGTTGCAGGCGTTTGGCAGCCGACTGGAGCGCCTCTCCGAGCGCATCCAGGCCCTGGAGCACCGCAAGTGAGTGGACCCGCCGCCTCGGGCGGCAGGTCGCTGGGAACGCGGTTCTTCGCGGGGCTGCATGCCCTGAGCAGCGGGTGCTCCCGGCTCCCGTTGCTCGCGGGCGTGGCGCTCGTGGTGTCCGCGCGGGTGGTGCCCCTCTTGGAGGAGCCCGCCCCCCCGTCCGTCGTTCCCGAGCTGGTGTCGCAGGAGTCCGTCTCCGAGGAGGCGATGCTCATCGACGCGGTGCTGGCCAAGCGCGCCCCGGACCTGGGGCTCACGCTGCGCCGGCGCCTGGGACAGGCCATCGACGAGGAGTCCCGCCGCACCGGGTATGATCCGCTGCTGGTGCTGGCGCTCATCGACGTGGAGTCCGACTTCGAGGAGGAGTCCATCTCCGACAAGGGCGCGCGGGGCCTGATGCAGATCAAGCCCAGCACGCTGCACTTCCTGGCGGAGAAGGAGGGGCTGCGGCTGTCGCGCGAAGAGGTGGTGGCCGACCCCGCCGTCTGCGTGCGCCTGGGCATCCGCTACCTGCGCTCGCTGCAGAGCCGGTTTGGCGGCGACCTGGACCTGGCGCTGATGGCGTACAACGCCGGCCCCACGCGCATCCGGGATGCCCTGAAGGCCGGGGAGCTGGAGAAGTTCCGCCGCTACCCCCGGGCCGTGCAGCGCGACTTCCGCCGCTTCCGCGAAGGCCATGGCCTGGGCGGGGACTGGGCGCTCGCGCAGCGGGAGCTGCCGCCCGAAACGCCCGGCGCGACGACGACCGCGGCCCCCTGACGGACGCCGTAGTGCCTTCCCGGTGAATGTTTGGGGCCGTGGCGGGTTCCAACCCACGCCACACTCGCCTTGTCCCGCTCCCCGGGGTGCGCTAAGTCGTTGCAAGCCCCCGGGACTGTTGAGGATTCCCTGGAGGGATGCCCCCCATGTCTCGTCCGTCCGCCCGCATCGCGCTCACTGTCGCCGCCACGCTGGTCCCCCTGTGGGCCCTGGCCGGCTCTGTCTTCCTCAACGGCGTCAACATCGACGGCGTGAAGAGCCAGCGCTTCGAGAAGGCCACCGTCCGCATCGACGCGGAGGGCAACGTCCACATCGACGCGCCGGGGTATGCCGCCCGCGTGACGACCGTGACGCCCACGCCGGCGGCCCCCGCCGCGAAGCCTCCTCCGGCCTCGCCGCCGGCCGCGGGGGCCCCTGTCGATGCCGGCGTCGCGACGGCGCCCGTTCCGGCGGCTCCCACGGCGCCCGTGCCGGGGCGCATCACCCAGCGCTACTGGCTGGTGACCGAGCAGACGACGCCGGGCATGACGGACTTCGACATCGACGTGTACGTGAACTCGCGCTGGGTGCGTCGTTTGCGCAACAACGAGGACCAGGTGGCGCAGGACATCACCCGTGAGTTGCGCCCCGGGCCGAACGCGGTGACGCTGATTGCCCGCAAGACGCCCGGAGGCACCCGCCGCAGCACGTCCGCCAGCAACGTCTTCAAGGTGATCATCGGGGAAGGCAATGAGGGCGGCGGCAACGTGATGATTGACACGCCCCTCATCCGCTTCCAGAAGACGGCTGCGGACGCGCAGGATGCGACCGAGGAGTTCACCCTCACCACCCGCTGACACGGGAGGGCGCGGGGAAGGGAGACGACGGTGTTCACCATCGACGAGCGTTACCGGGGGCTCCCCGCCAGTCGCGACCAGGTGCTCGCGTTGCACCTGTCCCTCAACGCGCCGCACGTGGCCATCCCCGGCAAGCAGGCCGGGCCGGCGCAGGCCTTCGTGGTGGGACTGCGCGGAGGGCAGGGCGCGGGCGTCTTCGTGTACCTATACCTGGTGGAGGCCGGTGACTGCGCGGTGTACGTGTCCGGGCGGCGCGTCCAGTCCGCGGACGAGCTGCGGGAGGACGAGGACGACGCGCTCGGGTTCGTGGAGTCGCTGGGCTTCATGATGGACAACGCGAACTGGCGCGCGGTCGCGCCCGCGCAGCAGGACGAGTGGCTCAAGACGCTCCCCGTCTTCTTCAAGGAGCCCACGCTCGTGCCCGCCGTGAAGGCCCGCGCCGAAGAGAAGCGCAACGTCGCCACCACCCTGGGCCGCTTCCTGGCCGCGTTCTGAACCTCCACCCCGGATTGGCTCCCATGTTCCGCATCCCTTCCGCCTGTTGCCTCGCGTTCGTGCTCGCGTCCTGGGGTTGTGCGCACGTCCCTACGGAGAAGGAGCGCGAGAGTTCGGAGATCCACTACGACCTGGGCGTGCAGGCCCAGCAGCACGGCCACGTGCAGGACGCGCTCATGGAGTACCAGAAGGCGCTGGAGATGAACCCGGGCAACCCGGAGGCCCACAACGCGATGGGCATCCTGCTGCACCTGTCCTTCCGGCGGCTCGACGAGGCCGCAGCCCATTACGAGAAGGCGCTGGAGCTGCGTCCGACGTTCTCCGACGTGCGCAACAACCTGGGCAACCTGCGGTTGGATCAGGGGCGCTACGACGACGCCATCAAGCTGTACGAGGCGGCGCTCAACGACATGCAGTACCGCTTCGGCTTCTCCGCGCAGGGCAACCTGGGGTGGGCGCTCTACAAGAAGGGCGACACCGTGAACGCGCTGCAGAACATCAAGGCGGCGGTGACGACCAACCCGGAGTTCTGCATGGGCTTCCGGAACCTGGGCATCATCTACGACGAGACGGGCAAGACGGAGGAGGCCTGCCAGCAGTTCGCCCACTACCGCGAGAAGTGCCCGGACACGGCGGAGGCCTACCGCCGCGAAGGCGTGTGCCAGGCGAAGCTCGGGAACGTGGAGGCGGCGAAGGCGGCGCTCGCGGGCTGTGAAGCCAAGGCGCAGGCCTCCGAGCAGCTGCTCAAGGACGACTGCCGCTCACTGCTGCAACACCTCTAGCCGGGGGCCCAGGGGACCGTGGATCACGTCGACTTCGGCAAATACCTCAGTCAGCAACGCGAGCTCCGCGGGCTGTCGCGCGAGGACGTCTCTCGGGAGACGAAGATCCCCCCCAGCCTCGTCGCGGCGCTGGAGGCGGGGCAGGTGGAGCGTCTGCCCGAGCGCGTGTTCGTCCTGAACTACATCCGCGCGTATGCCCAGGTCATCGGGCTTTCGCCGGAGGAAGCGGCGCTGCGCTACGAGGAGGTGGACCGGGCGGTGCCTGCTCCCTCGCCGGTGCAGTTGGAGAAGGAGCGGCGCAAGCGGGCGTACGTCATCCTGGCCGCGGTGCTGGCGGTGCTGCTCCTGGGCGCGGCCCTGTTCCTGGTGCTGACCGGGAAGCTTCCCTCACCCCTGGCGCGTTGAAGGGGGATCATGGAGCGGTACGCCGACGACGCGTTCGTGCTGTCCACGGTCGACTACGGTGAGTCCGACCGGATGGTGACGCTGCTGACGCGCGAGCACGGCAAGCTGACCGCGTTCGCCGCGGGAGCGCGCAAGAGCAAGCGCCGCTTCGCCGGAGCGCTGGAGCCGTTCATGCGGCTGCGCGTCCAACTGGTGGAGACGCGGGGCAGCACGGTGCGGCTGGACTCCGCGGACATCGTCTCCGGGTTCTACGCCGCGCGTGAGGACCTGTCGCTCATCGCGCGGGCGCTGTACGCGGTGGAGCTGTGCCGCGAACTCACGCGCGACCATGAACCGCACCCGGAGCTGTTCCTCCTGCTGGAGGCCTATCTCCACCGCCTGGACGCGAAGGAGGCGGGGCCCACGTCGCTTTTGGCCTTCGAGCTGTCGGCGCTGGCGCAGGCCGGACTGATGCCCCGCTTCGACTCCTGCGCGCTGTGCGGCGGCGCTCCCGGTGAGCGGCCCCGATTCGACCAGGGGCACGGCGGCGCGGTGTGCGAGCCGTGCGGCGGACGGGCCCGCGATTCGGTCGCGGTGCCGGTGGCGTTGCTGTCCGGGCTTCGCTCGCTGCAGGAGGGCGGGCGGACACCGCTGCCTCCCGACCTCCGGGCCCGGGCGCGCGGTCTGCTCAACGTCTTCATCGCGCACCATCTGGGCCGGCGGCTCAAGAGCGTGGACTTCATGGCCCAGGTGGGCCTGGACTGAAGCGCGGTCCCGCGCGTTCGCGGGCAGGGGGAGCGTCCCATGCACGAGGCTGGACCGCTGGACGTGGTGTGTGTCGGCGAGACGCTGGTGGACTTCCTTCCCGCGGCCGGTGGCGCCTCGCGCGTGCGGGACGTGGACGCCTGGCGGCCTTCGACGGGCGGCTCGCCGGCGAACGTCTCCGTGGGGCTCGCGCGCCTGGGGCTGCGCTCGGCGATGGTGGGCGTGGTGGGCTCGGATGAGTTCGGCCACTTCCTGCGCGATCGGCTGGCGGCGGAGGGCGTGGATGTCAGCCGTCTTCGCCAGGTGGACCACGCGCGCACGGGCCTGTTGTTCGTGTCGCTGGATGCGCGGGGCGAGCGCAGCTTCACGTTCTTCCGGACGCGTTCGGCGGAGTTCCTGCTGGATGGCTCGGACGTGGACGGGGACTTCGTACGGCGCGCGAAGGTGCTGCATTCCGGCTCCAACTCCCTGGTGTTGCCGGAGGCGCGCGAGGCCGTGGTGCGCCTGCTCACCCTGGCGCGCGATGCCGGGATGATCGTGAGCTGTGATCCGAACCTGCGGCTGCACGTGTGGCCGGAGCCCGAGGAGCTGCGGGTCCTCCTGGGACGCATGCTGCCGCTGTGCACGGTGGTGAAGCTGTCGGAGGAGGAGGTGCCCTTCGCGACCGGCGCGCGGACGCCCGAGGAGGCCCTGCGGCATCTGGACGGGCTGGGCGTGCGGCTGCCGGTGGTGACGCTGGGCGAACAGGGCGCGGTGTTCCTCTGGCGGGGCGAGGTGATCCACGTCCCCGCCCCCCGCGTGACGGTGGTGGACACGACGGGCGCGGGGGATGGCTTCGTGTCGGCGCTGCTGCATGGGCTGGTGCGCTGGTACGGCGATGCGCGCTCGCTCGCGGACGCGACGCGGGAGGAACTGGTCGCGCTGATGACGTTCGCGGCCGACGTGGGGGCCCGGGTCGTGACGAAGCTGGGCGCGGTGGCGGCGCTTCCCCGAGCCTCCGAGGTGGAGGGCCTGCTGCCCACGCGTCCCGCTGGAGCGGACTCCGTCCAGCGCGCCGCGCGTTGAACCCGGACGCCGGGCCGGGTCAGGCTCCCGTGCTTCAGTGCGTCCAACGTGGCCCACCATCCCACCGGGGAGGGACCGATGAGCGACCCAAGACCTGATGCGACGTCCTCCACCACCGCCAGGGTCCGGGGACTGGAACAGATCGACCGGCTGTCCGTGCCGCTGCCGCACGGCACCGAGGTGACGACTCGCGTGGAGCGCGTGGCCTCCGCCGGGCGTCGCATCCCCCAGGGCGTGGTGGGCCGCGTCGTGCGCGCGCATGACGGCGGCTTCGACGTGCAGATCGTCGGCGTGGGCGAGGTGTGGTTCGCGCGCGACGAACTGGTGCCCCGGCGCGTGGGCCAGGTCCAGTTCGCCCAGCGGCGCGAGGCGGCCTGGGGCGCGCTGCGGCCTTGCGTGGTGCTGGAAACGCGCGTGGGCAGTCACGCCTGGGGGCTCGCGGACGAGCGCTCCGACGTGGACGTGCGCGGCGTGTTCGCGCTGCCCCTGTCATGGACGCTGGGCCTGGGACAGGCGCCGCAGGATCTGGTGAGCGCGGATGGCAGCACCACGTACTGGGAGGTTCGCAAGACGGTGGAGCAGGCCCTGCGCGCGGATCCGAACACGCTCGAAACGCTCTTCGTCCCCGGCGCGACGGCTTCGGACGTGCTGGGCGAGTGGATGCTCGAAGCGCGCGAGGCGTTCGTCTCCAAGGCCATCTTCGGCAGCTTCGGGCGCTATGCCATGAGCCAGCTCGACAAGCTCACCCGCAGCCAGCGGCTGGCGGAGCACCGCGATCTGCTCCTCGCGTGGCTGTGCGAGGACCCCACGCCGGACCTGGACGAGGTGGCCCGGAGGCTGGCCGCCGTGTCGCCGCGGAGCGCGCCCACGCCCGAGGACGGGGTGCTCGCCGCGAAGACCTACGTCAAGCAGCTCTACCGCTCGCTCTGGGACCAGGGGTTGCTCGCGGCCAACGACTTCGCGGCGCTGACGGCGTACGCGCGTGGCGGCGGTCAGCGGCCCCCGTCCGCCCGGGAGCTGCGACCGAAGAACGCCTACAACCTGCTGCGTCTGGTGGCGCTGGCGACGGGGTGGCTGCGCGACGGGGCTCCCACCTTCGAGGCCACGGGGGCGCTGAAGGCACGGCTGCTCGACATCAAGGGCGGGCAGGTGCCGCTGGAAGACGTCCTGCGCGACGCGGAGGCGATGGCGCCCGCGCTGGAGGCCGCGCACCGGGAGAGCCGGCTGCCGGAGCACCCGGATTACGCTCGCGCGGACCGGCTGTTGCGGCGGGTGGGGGATGAGGTGGCGCGGCGCTGGGTGCTGAAGACGCCCGGGCCCCTGGGACGTGACGCACCGGAGGCTCCGGCGCTGGAAGGAGGGACGGAATGAAGGGCACGATGACGGAGCATCAGCAGCGGATGGCGGACCGGGTGCTGGACGAGGAGTCGCGCAAGCGCGAGCACCTGGTCGTCGCGCTCTCCGGCGCGCATGCGTACGGCTTTCCCTCGCCGGACAGCGACCTGGACCTCAAGTCCATCCACATCGCGTCCACCAGCGCGCTCCTGGGCCTGCAGCCCCGCCACCTGAACGCCGAACGGCTGGAGGTCGTGGAGGGCGTGGAGGTGGACTACTCGTCCAACGAGCTGCAGCCGGTGCTGCTCGGCATCCTCCAGGGCAACGGCAACTACATCGAGCGGGTGCTGGGGGCCATCCCCGTGCGGACCCTTCCGGAGCTGAAGACCCTGCGTCCCCACGTGCGGGCCGTGCTATCGCGCCGCATCCACCGGCACTACCGGGGCTTCGCGCACGGCCAGCTCCGAGAGTGGGAGAAGAGTGGCTTCCGCTCCGCGAAGAAGCTGCTGTACGTGCTGCGCACCACGCTCACCGGCACGCATGCGCTGCGCACGGGCGAGGTGGAGACGGACGTCACCGTCCTGCTGGAGCCCTATGGTTTCGGCGACGCCCACGCGCTGGTGGAGCAGAAGCTCCGGGGCGAGCGCAGCGAACTGCCCGAGGCGCTCAGCGAGCGGTGGCAGGGCGAGGTGAAGCGCGCCTTCGAGGTGCTCGACGCGGCCGACGCGGACTCCCGGTTGCCGCTGGAACCCCCGGCCCCTGCGGTGGCGGCGCTCGAAGGGTGGATGCTCGACGTGCGGCGCCAGCGGTTTGGCGCCTGACCTGTTTTCCCGGCTCTCCGGGGCGGCCCGGCGAGGAAGGGGCGGCCGCCCGTGAAGACGATCATCGACCTGGGAAGGTCCGGCAGGTAACATCCCCGTGGCCATGAGCACGCAGGGTGGCGCCGGAGAAGATCCCGACCGGGGGCGGCGCATCGGAAAATACGAGATCCTCACCCGCCTCTCGATGGGAGGGATGGCGGAGCTGTTCCTCGCGTTCACCTCCGGCCCCGGTGGCTTCCGCAAGTTCGTCGCGGTGAAGCAGATCCTCCCCGACATCAAGAAGGACGACCAGTTCGTCAAGATGTTCCTCGACGAGGCGCGCATCACCGCCGCCTTCTCGCACGCGAACATCGGACAGGTTTTCGACCTGGGGGAGGAGGACGGCGAGCTGTACCTCGCCATGGAGTTCCTGCCCGGCCAGAACCTGGAGCAGGTGGTCAAGATGGCGGCCAAGCGCAACTACGCGCTGCCGCTGGGCTTCAGTGCCCGCGTGGTGCGCGACACCTGCCTGGGCCTGCACTACGCCCACCACTTCATGGATCCGTCGGGCCGTCCCGTGGCGGTGGTGCACCGGGACGTGTCTCCGAAGAACGTGATGATCACCTACGACGGCGTCGTGAAGGTGATCGACTTCGGCATCGCCAAGGCGCGCGGCAAGCTGGGCCGCACGCAGGTGGGCACCGTGAAGGGGACCAGCGGCTACATGTCCCCGGAGCAGGTTCGCGACAAGGGGCTGGATGGCCGCAGCGACCAGTTCTCCACGGGCGTGATGCTGCATGAGCTGCTGGTCGGGCAGCGCCTGTTCAGCGCGCCGGGCGAGGCCGCCGTGATGATGCAGATCGTGGACGGGGACATTCCCGTGCCGCGCTCGCTCAACGCGGCGATCCCCGAGGCCCTGGAAGCCGTGGTGCTCAAGTCCCTGTCGCGGGATGCCGCGCAGCGCTTCGGCACCTGCCGCGAGATGGCGCGCGCCATCGAAGCCTCGCTGGGCTCCGAGCTGTACGACGAAGACCAGATGACCGCCGTCATGGGCGAACTCTTCGAGGAGAAGCGCCAGAAGACGCGCACCCTCCTGGAGCTGGCCAGCCGCGCCGAGGACGCCCGCGTCAGCGAGGCCGCCGGAGCGCTCCAGTCCGAAGAGGGCAGCGACACGGCCGCCGCTGCCTCCACCGCGCAGGTGCAGTCGCCGCACGCGGGCGCTTCCTCCGCGAATGCCGCGCCTTCGTTCCGCCCCACGCCTGTCCGGCGCACGGCTGCCGAACCGACGACCCCGCCGCGCGCGGGCGTGACCCCGCGTCCCGCGACCGGAGCCGCGGACGCCCGGGCCCCGCGCAGCGACACGCCCCCGATGACGCCGAGGGCGCAGCGGCCCGCGGACGCCGCCTCCACCGCGCGCCCGATCCGCCCTCCCGCCGACGCCGCGCGGGCGAACCGGCCCCGTCCCGTCGCCCGCCCGGAGGCTGCCGAGGCGCGGGCCACGCCTCCCGACGACGCGCTGTTGGATCCGCCCAGCGATCTGCAGACCCAGCGCTTCCGCACCCGGCCCGCGCGCTCCGGTGCCGGGCCCGCGCGGCCTTCCCGTTCGGCGGAGGACTCGACGGAGGCGCCCCCCGCCCGTGAGCGCTCCGGCTGGCTGGGCAAGGTGGTGCTGCTCCTCGTCCTGGGCGGCGTGGGCTATCTGGCGACGCTCGAACCGGTGCGCCGGCTGTTCATGCCGGCGTATGAGTCCGCCAGGCTGTGGGTGAAGACGGAGCTGGAGGCGACCCCGCCCGTGGACCCCGCGAAGGTGGGGAACTGGCCGCCGAAGCCGTCCGGTCCTCCGCCGGGCTTCGTGCAGAAGACCGAACCGGAGAAGGCGCCTGAAGCAGCGCCGCCTCCTCCTCCTCCGCCCGAGCCCGTGGTGGAGGCCCCGCCCCCCGAGGAGCCCAAGGCCCCCGTCGCCAAGGGCGGTCGCAAGCCGAAGGCGACCCCGCAGGCCGCCACGGCGGAGAAGACTGTCGCGGCGAAGACGGAGGCCCCGGCGCCGAAGCCCGCGCCGGAGCCGTCGCAGCGTGCTCCGGAGCCCGTCACCACCGTCACGCAGACGCCGGAGGTCGCGGAGGTGCTGGACACCAGCACCGCCAAGGGCGCGAAGAAGGCGGGCCTGGGCTGGTTGACGCTCTACACGGTGCCGAAGAACGCGGCCGTGTTCGACGGCTCGACCCAGTTGGGCACGTCACCGCTGATCAAACTGGCGACCCCCGCGGGCACCTACCGCCTGCGCGTGGTGGATCCCCAGGACCCGGGAGGAACGAGCAAGCTGTTGTCCGTTCCCATCCGTCCGGGCGAGGTGACGAAGCTGCAGATTCGACTGGCCGACCTCCCGTCCTACACGGAGTGACGGCCGTCCTTGACGCTCCCGGACCCCCTCACTAGGGTCCGCCGCGTTCCGCCTTCGACGCACTGCGGGAAGGACTCGCCAGCCATGTACTTCCAGGATCTCATCCTCACGCTCCAGAAGCACTGGGCCGACCAGGGATGCATCGTCACCCAGTCGTACGACCTCGAGGTCGGCGCGGGCACGATGGCCCCGTACACGTTCCTGCACGCGCTCGGGCCCGAGCCGTGGAACGTCGCCTACGTGCAGCCCTCGCGGCGCCCCGCCGACGGCCGCTTCGGTGAGAACCCGAACCGCCTGTTCCAGCACCACCAGTTCCAGGTCATCCTCAAGCCCGCGCCCAAGAACGTCCAGGAGCTGTACCTGGAGTCCCTGCGGAAGGTGGGCCTGGACCCGATGGAGCACGACATTCGCTTCGTCGAGGACGACTGGGAGTCCCCCACGCTGGGCGCCTGGGGCCTGGGCTGGGAGGTGTGGTGCGACGGCGAGGAGGTGACGCAGTTCACCTACTTCCAGCAGTGCGGCGGCTTCGACTGTCGCCCCGTGGCCGCGGAGCTGACGTACGGGCTGGAGCGCCTGGCCAGGTACCTGCAGAACGTGGAGAGCGTCTTCGACATCGAGTGGGTCAAGGGTGTGAAGTACCGCGAGGTGTTCCACGCGAACGAAGTGGAGATGAGCAAGTACGCCCTCCACGAGTCGGATCCGCAGATGCTCTTCGCGCTGTTCGACGCGTACGAGAAGGAGTGCAAGCGCCTCATCGAGCGCCACCTGCCGTTGCCCGCGTATGACTACGCGCTCAAGTGCAGCCACGCGTTCAACCTGCTGGATGCGCGCGGCGCCATCTCCGTCACGGAGCGCGCGAACTTCATCAAGCGCGTGCGCGACAACGCGCGCCTGTGCGCGGAGGGCTACCTGCAGATGCGCGAGCGGCTGGGCTACCCGCTGACGAAGACGCCGTGGACCGTGGGTGAGCAGCCCCCGGTGCTGGAGGGCAAGCCCGCCAGCGACTACTGGAAGACGGTGACGCTCAACAAGCCCGTGGAGAAGAAGGAGAAGACGGAGGTGGCCCGTGGCGCGTGATCTGCTCCTGGAAGTCGGTGCCGAGGAGATCCCGGCGTCGTTCATCGTGCCCGCGCTGGAGGACCTGAAGCGCGTGCTCTCCGAGCGCATGGCCGACGCCCGCCTGAAGCACGGCGAGGTGCGCACCTTCGGGACGCCGCGCCGGCTCGCGGTGCTCGTGCGCGACGTGGCGGACGCGGGCGAGGACGTGACGAAGGAGGTGCTGGGGCCCAGCGCCAAGGCCGCCTTCGACGCGCAGGGCAAGGCGACCAAGGCCGCGGAGAAGTTCGCGGAGAGCCTCAAGCTGTCGGTGGACGCGCTCGGGCGCACGACGACGCCCAAGGGCGAATACGTGTCCGCGCGCGTGGAGGAGAAGGGCCGCCCGGCGGACGCCATCCTCCAGGACGCGGTGCATGCCGCGGTGCACGGCATCAACTTCAAGAAGTCCATGCGCTGGGGCGATGTGGACACGTCCTTCGCGCGTCCGGTGCAATGGCTGGTGGTGCTCCTGGGAGACACGGAGCTGCCGGTGGTGCTCGGCGACGTGAAGAGCGGGCGGACCACCTACGGCCACCGCTTCCTCGCGCCCGCCCCCATCGCCCTGAAGGCGCCCGCGGACTACGAGGCGACGCTGGAGAAGGCGCACGTCCTGGCGGACATCGGCAAGCGCCGCGCGTCGCTCGTGGAGAAGTTGACCGCCGCGGCGCAGTCGGCCGGCGGACAGCTCATGGAGGACGAGGGCCTGGTGGACCAGGTGACGAACCTGGTGGAGCTGCCGAGCCCCGTGGTGGGCAGCTTCGACCCACGACACCTGGACCTGCCGCCAGAGGTGCTGGTGCAGGAGATGAAGAGCCACCAGCGCTACTTCTCGCTGCTGGACGGGCAGGGCAAGCTCCTGCCGCGCTTCATCGCCGTGTCCAACACGCCGGTGCGCGACGCGCAGCTGTCCCTGCGCGGCTACGAGCGCGTGCTGCGCGCGCGGCTCGCGGACGGGCGCTTCTTCTTCGACGAGGACCGCAAGACGCCGCTGGGCGACCGCGTGGAGAAGCTGGGCCGCGTGATGTGGCAGAACCAGTTGGGCACCTACCTGGAGAAGGTGGAGCGCTTCCGCTCGCTTGCGGGCTGGCTCGCGCAGGCCACGGGCAGGGCAGGGGAGGCGGCCACGGTGGAGCGCGCCGCCACGCTGTCCAAGGCGGACCTGGTCACCGGCATGGTGGGCGAGTTCCCGGAGCTGCAGGGCGTGATGGGCCGCGAGTACGCGAAGGCCGGCGGCGAGCCGGACGCGGTGGCCCTGGCCATCTATGAGCACTACCTGCCCCGGGGCGCGGAGGACGCGCTGCCGACGCAGGACGCGGGCGCGCTCATCGGCCTCGCGGACCGGTTGGACTCGTTGTGCGGCATCTTCGCCATCGGCAAGGCCCCGTCGGGCGCGGCGGATCCGTTCGCGCTGCGCCGGGCGTGCCTGGCCATCATCCGCATCGTGCTGGGGCGGGGCTACCGCTTCAGCCTGTCGGCCGCGGTGGACGAGGCGCTGCGCCTGTTGGCCCCGAAGCTGGTCAACGTGAAGCGCAAGCCGGGTGAGGCCGCGCCGCGCGAGCAGGTGCTGGAGTTCTTCCGCGGCCGCCTCAAGGCGCTGTGGGGTGAGCACCACCGCACGGACGTGGTGGAGGCGGTGCTGGCCGTGGGCTTCGACGACCTCGTGGCCGCGAAGAAGCGCCTGGAGGCGCTGAGCCCGCTGGTGGGCCACTCGGACTTCCAGCCGCTGGCGGCGGCCTTCAAGCGCGTGGTCAACATCGTGGAGAAGCAGGGCAAGGACGTGGCGGGCGGGCAGACCAACCCGCAGCGCTTCACCGACGAGCCGGAGAAGAACCTCCACACCGCCTTCACCCAGGCGCGCGACAAGGTGGGCGAGCGCGTGCGCGCGGACGACTTCGCCGGAGCCCTGCGCGAAATCACCGGCCTGAAGCCCGCCGTGGACACCTTCTTCGACAAGGTGATGGTGATGGCCGAGGACAAGGACCTGCGGGAAAACCGCATCCGGTTCCTCACGGAGATCGGCGCCCTGTTCAACCAGGTGGCGGACTTCTCCAAGATCCAGGCGGAAGTCGCCGCCGCCTGAAGCTTTACCACCGCAGCGTGCCCGCTCCCCCACCAGGGGAGCGGCACGCATTTTTCGGGCTTTCGCGGCCTGCGGCGTGGGTGGGTGTCGTCGGGAGGGCAACCGGGAATAGCGACAGCCCTATTCAGTTGCCCGGGGCAGGGCCCCGTTCCTACACTCCGCCCCCCTCTGATGCGCCTCCATTTCCTGACCCCCGCGCTGTTGCTCCTCGCGGCGTGTTCGATCGAATCCGAACCGAACCCGCCCCCGTCCACCCGCTTCGTGTACCCCAGCGGGGTGGCCTTCTGGCGCCCACCCGCGGCTGGCGGTCCCTCGGCGAGCAACGGCTACCTCTTCGTCGCGAACGCGAACTTCGACAACTGCTACGACTCCGGCTCCGTGGTGGCGCTCAACCTGGACGCGCTGAGCACGCAGGCGGATGGCCAGTCCGTGCCGGTGCCCCGGCTGGGAACGGCCGTGCCGGCAAGCCCGCTCACCTTCGAGTCCCTGGCCACGTCGGCTGACTCCCTGGTGCAGATCCGCAGCTTCGCGGGTGACATGGGGATGTGGGTCAACCCGGCCAACGGCCTGCCGCGCCTGTTCGTGCCTTCGCGCGCGGAGGGCAACAACCTGCACGCGGTGGACGTCAGCCTGGCGGGAGATGGCGCGCCGGTGCTCACCTGCGTGCAGGGCGGCGTGGACTGCCGGACGGGGGCGCTGTCGCTCACGGACGACATCCCGGCGTCGCTCCAGGAGTCGGGCCGTCCGGGCCTGCCCCGCGCGCCGTCGCCCATCGGCGTGACGGTGGATGACGCGAACGGCACGCTCTACGTGACGCACTCGGAGGCGGCGGATTCGCCCGCGAACTCCAGCACCAACTTCGAGAACTATCTGGTCACGCTGCAGGTGGCGAACCCCACCCGCGACACGCTGGGCTTCATCCCGCTGTCGCCGGAGGGCTACCTCTACGGCGGCTCGGACTCGACGACGGTGGGGGCGGGGTACCTCTACGTGTCGGGCCGCAACTTCGTGGCCGGCGACAACGGCACGGTGGCCGGCAACTTCGTGCTGCGGCTGGTGGACAAGACCGTGTCCGGACGCGTCCTGGAGCCCGTCCTGTCGTCCGTCTACCGCATCCGCGAGGCGCGCGCGGTCCGCGTGGTGCCCCGGCCGGTGACGGCGGCGGAGCTGGCGGTGCGTCCCAACTTCGTGCGCGAGCGGCTGTACGTGCTGGCGCGCGGCCCGGACACGCTGCTCACGCTCGACTTCGAATACGACGCGGTGCCGGGCCAGCAGGCCACGGACCCTTCGTTCCGGGTCATCTCCGCGGTGCCCATGCCGGACGGCGTCAGCGACATGCTGATCATCAGCCGGCAGGGCGCGCCGACCAGCACGGACACCAACATCCTCGCGGTGACGAGCACCGGCGACAGCGCGGTGTCCCTCTACGACGAGGCGCTCGGACAGGTCGTCGTCCAGGTGCCGCTCGTCAATTCGCAGAACCAGACCAGCAACCCGTCGCAGGCCTTCGGGCTGACGGTGGACAACCCGGCCGGCGTGAACGCGGCGCGGCTGTTCGTGACCAACTTCGGAGACGGGCAGGTGGCCATCGTGGACATCCCCGACCTCACCCGTCCGCAGGACGCGAAGCTGGTGGCACGGCTCGGCACGCAGCAGCAGCGGGATCCGAACCAGGGCACCAGCGTGTGCCAGGAGAATCAACCTTGAAGCGCGGCATCCCTGCTGCCCTGTTGCTGAGCGCCGCCAGCCTCACGGGCGCCTGTTCCGACACCACCTCCACGGCGGGCGCCGCGGGCCTCACGGGCACGTATGACGTGGTGCTCTCCAACCAGCTCGTCTTCGTCACCTCCCAGGACCGGGACGAGCTGCGCGTGTTGGATCTCACGCGCTCGCCGCGCGAGTTCATCCCCGCGCCCAACCCGCTGGAGCCCCTGTCCATCCCCGTCGTGGCGCGGCCTGACGCGCTCACCCGCGACGTGGGCTACGACGCCGAGGGCAACGACGTGTCCGGCCCGTACATCTACGCCCGCAGCTCCGGCGGCCGGAGCATCTCCGTGGTGGCCGCCGACCGCGCGCGCCTCAACGAGGTGACGCGGCTGTCCACCGGCCAGCTCATCACCGCCTTCGCCGCGCACGCCCCGGTGGCGGAGGGCCAGCCGAGCGTCCTGTACTACGCGCTCCAGACCCGCCCGGAGGCCGCCGAAGCGCTCTGCGGTCCCTTCGGGGGCGGGGTGGTGATGCGCCAGGACCTGCCGGCCCCGGACGCCTTCGACGCCGCGACCCTTCCGGCCGCGCTGCCCGTCTTCTGCCTGCAGCCGGCGGACACGGTGCTGTCCATGATCACGCTGCCCGCGCGCGCGGGCGTGACGGACTCGCTGGTGATCGCCATCCGCAACGTGACGGGCACCAGCCGGCTGGTGCGCGCCGTCGCGGACGGTGCCTCGGTGGAGGTCGCCTACAAGCGTCCGCGCCCGGCGCCCTACACGGTGCCGACGTACACGGACCTGGTGGACATCCCGGCGCGGCTCGTCACCACCCATCCGGCCTACGGCCCGACGACGGCACGCGTGTCCCAGGGCCGTTATGTGTACGTGGTGCTCGACGAACTCACCTGCGTCTCCGCGGATTGCGAGGGCGTCATCGCGCTCGACAACGGGCCGGATCCGCTGGCGCCGTCCGCGACGCCGGTGCTCGCGCGGGATGTCACCGGCGCGCCCATGCTGACGCTGAGGCCGCCCGCGGGCCTGCCCACGGGGCTCACCCTGCGCGCGGGCCTGGAGGTGCGCGAGTTCCTGTCGGACAACATCGCCTACACGTCCCCCATCCCGCTGCTGGGCATCGTGCCGTCGTCCAACGGGCAGGTCACCCTGTTCCGCGCGGATGAGCGCCGTGCCTTCAACCTGGACCGGGACCCCACCACGGGGCCGCTGCACGCGTCGGTGTCGGTGGAGCTGCGCGACGGAACGGAGAACATCCGGACCGACCAGTTCCAGAGCATCCGGGTGGAGCAGCCGGGCTGCCCGCAGCGCACCGACGTGGCCAATGCGACGGCCTTCCTCTGTGACGGGACGCTGCCCTCCGGGACCTACCGCTTCGTCTTCCGGGGCATCCTGCCGGGCCTCATCGACCTGACGCGCGACCTGACCGTGGAGGATGCGCCCTTCCTGGTGGAGACCTCGCTGGCCGCGGCCCGCGCCGTGATTCCGGGCGACTCCATCGTGCTCGCGAACAACGTGGGCGCCTGCGCGCAGACCGTCCGGGTGCTCCGTCTGGAGGATCTGGGCGACGGTCGCACCCGGCTCTACCCGGACCTGGGGGACGCGGACACCCTGGGGGCGCTGGAGACGTGCGCCACGTATCCGAACTACTCCGTGCGCGCCGGTCCGACCGCGAAGCCCTTCGTCCTCTACTCGGGCCTGGAGAGCAGCGACTCCTACGTGCAGCGGCTGGACGTAGGGGAGGCCTACACGGTTTCCAACTTCCTGGATTATTACTACCACGCGGATGGCTTCGACCTGGGCCTGGACCCGGCCAAGCCGACTCCGACCTTCGCGCCCGCGCCGCTGTCGCTCACCCTGACGGCGACATTCGGAGATGCCTCACGGCTCAACGCTGGCGACCGCTACGTGGTGACGCTGCTGCCGCGCTTCCGCCGCTACATCTTCGGCGTGGACATCAGCAGTTCGAGCAACCTGACGGCCTACCGCCTGCCCGGCTCCGTGGTGGCCACGGACGTGGATGGCTCCAGCCTGGCCTACATCGCCTATCCTTCGGCGGACGGCGTGCTGCAGGTGGCCCTGGAGAACATCACCGACAACGCGGACAACCTCCAGTACCTCCGGGCCTTCCAGTAACTGGGCGGGCCTGACCGGCTCTGCTATCGTTCCCCACGTTCAGCATTTCCCGAGCCAAGACCGATGATCGATCAGAACTCCCGTCCCGCACGCAAGGTCGGCATCGCCGAGCACCTGTGGGAGACGTACGAAGAGATGGCCCAGCAGATGGGGTCGGATCGCGACGCGCTGATCAACCAGGCGCTCTTCATGTTCGCGCGCCTCAACGGCTTCATCGACGTGAAGACGAAGGCGGAGCCCGTGGTGGCGGCGGTGCCCGCGGCCACGCCCTCTGCGCGTCCGGCCTCGTCTCCGCCCCCCGCGGCCGCGTCCAAGGGGGCGCCGCCGGTGCTCGCGCCCGCGCGCGCCGAACCCGCCCGGGCCTCCGCCCGCAACGTGGAGGAGCGTCCGTCCTCCAACGGCCTGGACAATGATCCGGTGCGCCGCGAGGTGGCCGAGCGCGTCCTGGAGACGGCCGCCGAGCTGGAGCGGCTCATCAAGGGAAAGAACGAGCCGCCCCCTCCCTCCGCCGACGACATGATCGAGGACGAGGAGGAGGAGCCCCTGCCCGAGCAGGAGGATCCGCCGCTCGACGACGAGCTGGAGGACGAGCCCCCCGAGGAGGCCGAGGAGGAGCCCGCGGAGGAGGCCGACGAGGAGGAGGGCGCGTCGCTCTACCTGGTCACCGAGTCCGGTGAGCAGGAGAAGATCATCAAGGACCGCTACGTCATCGGCCGCGGCAAGCACTGCGACTTCGTCATCAACTCCGGCAAGGTGTCGCGCGAGCACGCCGTCATCGCCCGCGACGGCGGCGAGTTCTACATCGAGGACCTCGGCTCCTCGAACGGGACCTGGTTCAACAAGCAGCGCATCAAGCGCCGCAAGGTCGAGGACGGGGACGAGTACTTCATCTGCAGCGAGAAGATCCGCCTCGTCATCCACTGATGACGCAGTGCCCCCCGGTTCGATGGGCCTGTTCAGCATTTGACGGGATCCGGGCCTCCCTGGTTTGATGGAGGTCGCCTGCCCTCCTTGGGGACAGGTGCCGAATGACACCTGTTCAGTCCGTGCTGTGGACGATTCTGGGAGTGGCCCTGGTGATTGCGGTGGTGACCGACGTGCTGCGCCGGCTCATCCCCGATGCCTTGACCTATCCGCTCATCGTGCTGGGGCTCGGGGTGCGTGGGTG
>NZ_RAWI01000639.1 GCF_003612125.1 Corallococcus praedator | reverse complement strand
CCCTTTCCCCCGAGGTTCCCCCATGGCTCCGTCCCTCTTCGACGACTACGTGGACGTCCCCAACGTGGAGACCGGCCCGGACTTCGACGCCGCCGACGACCGCACCCTGCGCATGGCCTCCCAGCCGGTGGACAAGGCGCTGCTCGACAGCCTGATCCGCTACCAGGAGACCTTCCTGTCCCATGTGGAGTCGGACGCTGCCCCGGAGGCCATGGCCCGGGCCCAGACGGCCGCGCTCACCGACAGCGGCCTCACCCTCAAGACGGTGGAGTGGGGGCTCTCCGTCCTCCGGGCCTTCGGTGGCCGGCGGTGGACCGCGCAGCGGCTCCAGTCGAAGCTGACGGAGCTGGAGGCCACCTCCGGGGCGGAGGTGGACGCACTGCGCCAGCGCATCCAGACCGAGCTGAAGAAGCAGGAGCGGCACACGGAGGCCCTGGGCCGGCGGTATGGTCCGGACACGGTGGTGCTGTTGCGGGAGCACGAGCCGGTGCTGGTTGCCCTGCACACCCGGCTCACGAAGGTGCTCAGCCGGGGATGAACCAGCCCGTCCGCCCGGTTGCATTCCGCGCCCGGTCATCGCATAAGGGCCCGTTTTCCCTATAGGCCAACCATGAAGCGCTACTTCATCCACACCTTCGGCTGTCAGATGAACGTCAACGACTCGCTCCGCATGAGCGAAGCGTTGTCGAAGATGTCCTACGTCCCGACGCCGGAGCCGGAGAACGCGGACCTCATCATCCTCAACACCTGCTCCATCCGGGAGAAGGCCGAGGACAAGATGCTGTCCGCGCTCGGGCGCTACCGCGCGGTGAAGGCCAGTCGCGGGGCCATCCTGGGCGTGGGCGGCTGCGTGGCCCAGCAGGAGAAGGACAAGCTGCTGAAGAAGGTGCCCTACCTGGACTTCGTCTTCGGCCCGGACAACATCGCGAAGCTGCCGGAGGTCATCACCCGCGTGCAGGAAGCGCGCGAGCGGGTGGTGGAGACCGCCTTCGTGGACTCCGAGGAGTACGTCTTCCCGCGCGCCGACGCGGAGACGTCCCGGGGCAAAGTCACTGAGTTCGTCACCGTGATGAAGGGCTGCGACAACGTCTGCTCGTTCTGCGTCGTGCCGCACACCCGTGGCCGCGAGGTGAGCCGCGCGTTCCCGGACGTGCTCGTCGAAGTGGCGGACCTGGCGCGCGTGGGCCTGCGCGAAGTCACGCTCATCGGTCAGAACGTCAACTCGTACATGGGCGGCATCAGCTTCGCGCAGTTGCTGCTGCGCACCGCGGAGGTGCCGGGCATCGAGCGCGTGCGCTTCACCACAAGCCATCCGCATGACCTGTCGGACGAGCTGATCGAAGCGTTCCGCGTGCAGCCGAAGATCGCCCCGCACTTCCACCTGCCCGTGCAGTGCGGAAGCGATCGCATCCTGAAGATGATGCGCCGCGACTACACCGTGGAGCAGTACCTGGTTCAGCTCGCGAAGCTGCGCGCCGCGCGCCCCGGCATCGCCGTCACCACCGACATCATCGTGGGCTTCCCCGGAGAGACCGAGGAAGAGTTCGAGATGACGATGCAGCTCACCGAACAGGTGAAGTACGAGAACCAGTTCTCCTTCGTCTACAGCCCGCGCCCCAAGACGGGCGCCGCGCTGCGCGAGAAGGAGTGGGGCCTCGTGCCGCACGAGGTGAAGGTGGCCCGGCTGGAGCGCCTGCAGAAGCTCCAGCGGCGCATCAGCGGCGAGTACACCCAGTCCCAGGTGGGCCTGGACGTGGAGGTCATGGTCGAGGGCCGCTCGCGCTACGACGCCACCAAGCGCTTCGGGCGCACGCCGGAGAACCGCACCGTCAACTTCGACGGCGACGCTCCCGCGGGCTCCTTCGTGACGGTCCACATCGAGCGCGCCACGCCCAACCAGCTCCAGGGCAAGCAGGTGGCGGTGCTCCAGGGCCCCACGGTGGCGCCGCCGCCGGTGGAGCTCACGGTGCCGCTGCATGTGCCCGCGGAGGCCTGACGCTTCACCCCGCCGTTCCTTCCGTCTTCCCGGAGGTTCCGTCATGGCGTTGAGGCCGTTTCGCGGGGTGCCCCCCCGCGTCCACCCGAGCTGCTTCGTCGAGGACTCCGCCCAGGTGGTGGGCGACGTGGAGCTGGGCGAGGACTCCTCCGTCTGGTTCAACTCCGTGCTGCGGGGGGATGTGAACTCCATCCGCATCGGCAAGCGCACCAACATCCAGGATCTCACCATGGTGCATGTCACCAGCCAGGGTGACTCCACGACGGTGGGCGACGACTGCACGGTGGGCCACCGGGTCATCCTCCACGGCTGCATCGTGGGCCACCGCGTCCTCGTGGGCATGGGCGCCATCCTGATGGACGGGGTGGAGGTGGGAGACGACTGCATCATCGGCGCCGGGACGCTGCTGACGCCCGGCACGAAGATTCCCCCGGGCTCGCTCGTGGTGGGCTCCCCCGGCAAGGTGAAGCGCCCCATCACCGAGGGCGAGCGCGAGTTCCTGATCCAATCCGCCCTCCACTACGTGGAGACCGCCTCCGAGCACCGCGCGAGCCGCTGACGGCGCCGGGTTGTGCGTGTTAGGAACACCCTCATGGCTCTCGTGCCCGAGACGACCCTCAAGGCCTGCCCGCTGTTCAAGGGCTTCACCGACACCGGCATCGCCATCTTCGCGTCGGCGGCCGTGTCGCGTGCCTTCCCGAAAGGGACAGCGCTGTTCTCCGAGGGCAAGGCCGGCGACTCGCTGCTGATTGTCGGCGAGGGCACCGTGCGGCTGAGCGCCCGGAATCCCGGAGGCGAGGATGTGTCCCTGGGCGAGGTGACGGTGGGCGAACCCCTGGGCGAGCTGGCGCTCGTGCAGAAGGGGGAGCGGCTGTGTACCGCCACCGCGCAGACGGACGTGATGGCGCTGGAGATCCGCTCGGCGGACTTCCAGAAGCTGCTCGCCCAGAAGCCCCAGGCCTGCATCAAGCTGCTCATGGGCATCGTCAGCCACTTCGGCGCCAAGGCGCGGGAGAACCGGGACATGCTGCGCACGCTCGTCGTGCGGTCCACGGGCGCCTGACGCCGGCAGGCTTGGGTGTTGGGTGGAGGGCCCCGTCCTCGTGCCAGGAGGTCGGAAGGGCAAGGAGTCCCTGCCGCCCGCACGGGATGTGGTTACTGTCCTCGCCAGGAGTGGACCCGTGGGCTCCCAGGTTGGAGCACAGGGTAGGGG
>NZ_RAWI01000638.1 GCF_003612125.1 Corallococcus praedator | reverse complement strand
CTCCGAAGCCGCCCTGCCCCCCGAGTCCGCGAGGCTGGACGTGGGCCCGCCTCCGGGAGATCGTGCCCCGCGAATGATCAGCATGGAGGCACAGGGACTGGACGTGGCGGAGGCGCTCGCCCACTACGAGGCGCATGGCTTCGCCCGTCTGGGCCGCGTGCTGGACGACGCGGGCGTGGAGGCCCTGCGCGAACGGGCGGACGACCTGATGCTCGGCCGGGTGGTGTACCCGGGCCTGTTCTTCCAGCCCGACGCCCCCAGCGGCCGCTACGAGGACGCGCCCCTGGGCCTGGGCTGGCAGGGTCCGTCCCTGGACTACCGCAAGCTGGAGAAGCTGGAGAAGGATCCGCGCTTCCTCGCGTGGCTGGAGAACCCGCTGTTCGAACGGATCGCCCGGGCCCGCATCCCCGGCGACATCGTCCTGTACCGCGCCATCCTCTTCCACAAGGGCCCGGCGGGCGGCAGCAACCTGCCCTTCCACCAGGACGGCGGGAAGCTGTGGGGCCTCACGCGGGAGCCCGACCTGCAGATCTGGACCGCGCTGGACGACGCGCCGGAGGGCGGCGGCTGCCTGGAGGTCGTCCCCGGCAGCCACCGGGCGGGGCTGGTGACGGCGCTGGGGGGCGTGATTCCCCCGGACCGCGTGGCGGCCGAGGATGCCGAAGCGCACGTGGTCCCCCTGCCGGTGCGCGCCGGCGAGGCGCTGCTCGTCCACAACCACGTGTGGCACCGCTCCGGAAGGGGCCGGCCCGGGCAGCGGCGGCGCGCGTTCTCCGCCTGCTACATGAGCGCGGACACCACCTGCGTGCGCAAGAAGAAGGCCCCGCGCGTCTTTCCGCCGGTGTTCCGTCACCCGGTGCGCGGCGGCTGAAAGGCCCTATCATCCGGAGCGTGTCCGGACACCCGGGAGTCCTTGTCGCCGAGCAGCCCCACTACCTGCCGTGGGTGGACTTCTACGAGCAGGTGGCCCGCGCCGGCACGCTGGTGGTGCTGGACGACGTGCAGTGGCTGCGTCGCGGCTGGCAGCGCCGCACGCGCGTCGCCCTGCCCCTGGGCGTGCCCACGCCGCCGCCCACCGAGCCGGGCTTCCAGTGGATGTCCATTCCGCTGGAGGATCCGCACCGCGACACGCGCATCCGCGACCTGTCGGTGGACACGCGCCAGCCGTGGGCTCGCAAGCACCTTCAAACGCTGGTGACGCTCTACGGCGGACGCCCCTTCTTCCGCGCGCAGGTGCTGCCGCGCCTGGAGCCCTTCTACGACGCGGCGGCGCGCGAGTCCGGGCCGGGTTCGCTCCTGCGCGTGCTGCTGTCCAGCATGGCGCTCTTCTACGAGCCGCTGGGCCTTACGCCGAACCTCGTGTGCGCGTCCACGCTGGAGCGCCGGGGCGAGGACAAGACGCAGCGGCTGGTGGAGTACTGCCTGCAGACGGGGGCGCACACGTACTACTCGGGGACGGGCTCCACGCTGTACCTGAAGCCGGAGCGCTTCCGCGCGGTGGACGTGCGCCTGTTGTGGCAGCGCTTCCGCCACCCGGACTACGCGCAGGGGCGTGAGGGCCGCTTCGTGACGGGGCTGTCGGTGGTGGACGTGCTGGCCAACGTGCCGCTGGAGACGGTGCGCACGTGGCTTCAGCCGTCGCCGTGGGGGCCGTTCGCGGGGAACGGCCCCCAGCCGCTTCAGCGAGCCGACGCGGACGTGGGCCCGGACGCGGGCTTGTCGAAGCGCACGAAGTAGCTGCGCACGGCGGCGTCCAGCAGCGCGGGATCCAGGCGCGGATTGCTGCCCTGGTAGTTGGCCATGTCGATGACCTGATCCAACAGGTCGCGAGGCTGGCACGCGGCGAAGGGCCGGTGGTTCGGACGGTAGTGCTCGTCGATGAGGTAGTCGATGGCGCGCGCGTCGTAGGGCACGCCGCGCTTCTTGCACATCATCTGGAAGATCTCGTGGAACTGCTCTTCGTCCGGGCGCTGCACCTCCAGCTTGTAGCGGACGCGGCGCAGGAAGGCGTCGTCCACGAGGTCGCTGGGGTCCAGGTTGGTGGAGAAGGCGGCGAACACGTCGAAGGGCACCTGGAGCTTCTTGCCGGTGTGCAGCGTGAGGATGTCCACGTCGCTCTCCAGCGGGACGATCCACCGGTTGAGCAGGTCCTTGGGGGACACCTTCTGGCGGCCGAAGTCGTCGATGAGGAGCATGCCGTTGCTCGCCTTCATCTGGAACGGGGCCTCGTAGTACTTCACCTCCGGCGTGTAGACGAGGTCGAGCATCTCCAGCGTCAATTCGCCGCCCACCACCACCAGCGGACGGCGGCAGCGCACCCAGCGGCGATCGTACGAAGGCGCGCCGGGTTCGTCCTCCACCGCCTTGTGGATGTTGGCGTCGAACATCTTCACGACGAAGTCGTCGATGAGCAGCGCGTGGGGGATGAAGATGTCCCCCTCGTAGCAGTTCACCATGCCCTGGCAGATGGCCGTCTTGCCGTTGCCGGGAGGGCCGTAGAAGAAGATGGCGCGGCCGGAGTTCATCGCCGGACCGATGCCGTCGAAGATGTAGTCGCGGATGATGAGGTCGCCGAACTTGTCCTGCATCCGGCTGCGCGTGATGCGGTTGCCGCGCACGGTCTGCTGCTTCACGGCGGCGACCCATTCGTTGAAGGGCACGGGCGCCGGACCGTTGTAGCGGTTGCGGTCCAGGATCTGCCGCAGCACGTCCGTCACGAACGTGGTGAGCTGGTAGATCATCGTGGAGCGGCCCACGCCGGAGCCGCCACCGCCGCGGATGTCGATGTACTTCTGTCGGCGCAGGCCCTCGATGATCTCATCCACCAGCGTGGTGGGCAGTTGCAGGCGGGCGGCCACGTCCATGCCGCGCATCTCGCCGGCGAAGAAGATGGCCTTGAGGACCAGCTCCTCCACGAACGTCGCGTTGAGACCACACTCCTGGAGGTTGCGCGGCTGCGTGGGCCAGAAGCGGTTGGCGGCCGGGGACTCTCCGTCACGACGGGAGCCGCGACGGTCCGGGCCGGAATACGCCTGAGGAGGCGCGCTGCCACGTCGGTCCGGGCCGCTGTAGGCCTGTTGCGAGCCCCCTCCGCGACGGTCCGCCGCCGAGCCTCGCCGCTCTGAATCTCCCTGCGAGGGACCACCGCGACGGTCCGCCTCCGCCGGGGGCGCGGAGGACGCCCGCCGCTCGGGGTCCGGGGACGGGGCGCCGCGACGGTCCGCGTC
>NZ_RAWI01000637.1 GCF_003612125.1 Corallococcus praedator | reverse complement strand
CATCCGAACCGTGACCCGACGAGCCACCCGAGCCACCATTGCCCGGACGCCCCGCGCCTCCCGTGCCACCACTGCCCGGACGCCCCGCGCCACTGCCCGGGCCCGGCCCGGAGCCACCTCCCGTGGCGGGCGGCGCGCAGTCCGACGGCGCCGGCTGGCAATCCGACGGCGTGGGCGTGGGCGAAGGACGGCCCGGACGCTCCGGACGTCCGTACTTCGCGAAGTCCGCGGCCAGCCGCTTCGACTCCTGCTGGAGGCTCATCAGGTCGATGCGGTCGTCGTTGAAGTTCGGCACTGGAACGAAGAGCACCTTGTTCTTCGCCGTGTCCACCTGCTCGAAGAAGCCCCGGTTCTCGACCATGAACTTCGCCGCGTCCCGCAACGACGGCGACACGTTCGCGTCCTGCGAGATGCGCTGGAGGTCGCCGTGCGACAGCGTGCCGTCCTTGCGGCCGTCCATCAGGTCCAGGTAGCCGAAGTTCGCCTCCAGCGTGCGCAGCGAGTCCGCGTAGTCCAGCAGCTTCGGATCCAGCGGGCTCCGGCTTCCGGAGGCGCCGGATCCCGCCTGCGAGCCCCCTGCGTTCGCGGAGGGCGCGTAGCCCGCGGATGCCTTCGCCGCGTCCTGGGGCGCGCAGTACTCCGTCTTCGCCGGTGGGTTCTTCTTCAGTTCATCCGCGACGCCCAGCGCGCCACTGGCCGCCATCATCACGTTGCCGGTCATCACCCCGGCGGCCGTCTTGATGGAGTTGGTGAGGACCGGGGGCAGACCCAGGGCATTGCCCGCCAGGTCGACCACGGCGGTCATGGGACCGCCCAGCAGGTTCGCCACGCCTTTGAGGATGTCGAGCATCAAAACTCCCGCGCGATGGGTTGAAGGAGGTGCTGCCAGAGGACCGCGCGCCGTCTCTTCGGACGGGATCCGGTCATTGCAGCGGCGATGCCGGCCGCGGCACGGGGCGGCGCGAGCCATATCCAGGGGTTGGACGCGTGGAGGGCCGGCGTGCGTCCCCAGGCGCGGACGGGTCGGTCCACCGCGAGGGATTGCGGTTAGAGTCCGCCGCGCATGCGCACCTTCGGGCTCGACTACGGCACCAAGACCATCGGGGTGGCCGTCTCCGACGGACTGGGACTCACCGCCCAGACCGTCACCACCGTGCGACGCGCGTCGCTCAAGGCCGACCTCGCGGAGCTGTCCCGGCTCGTGAAGGAGTACGAGGTCACCCGCTTCGTCCTGGGCCTGCCGCTCAACATGAACGGGTCGGAAGGGCCGCGCGCGGAGGCCTCACGCAAGTTCGCGGACGTGCTCGGCCAGGCGCTCGGACTGCCCGTGGAGCTGTGGGACGAGCGGCTGTCCACCGTGGCCGCCCAGCGCACCCTGCTGGAGGCGGACGTCAGCCGCGCGAAGCGGCGCGAGGTCATCGACCAGCTCGCCGCGCAGTTCATCCTGCAGGGCTGGCTGGACGCGCACCGCGCCCCGGTCGAAGAAGGCTACGACCCGGAAGACTACGACCCGGAGGCGTGAACGAAGCCTGGAGCCGCTGAAAGCGGCCCCCGGGCCCCGAGCCCCGGGGCCCCTCCGATGCGTTACGGCTGACGGCGGTACACGTGCAGCGGGGCCTGGAAGCCGTCCTGCTCCACGTACGCCACGCCGTCGACCGTCAGCGTCCGCCCGTCCAGCGTCACGCCCTTGTCCTTGAGCAGGTTGCCCTCGTCGAAGCGCACCACCACGTCCGGCTTCGCGTCCTGGAGGCGCTGGCGGAAGGTGTCCCAGCGCACGCGCGCCATGCGCAGCTCCGGCAGGTTGGAGAAGAAGGCCAGCTGCAGGTCCATGTAGCGCGGGTCATCGTCGATGGCCGCCGCGCCGCCCCGGGCCGCCACCTCCTCCTTGAGGAAGCGCGCCACCTGCATTACCGCCACCGGGTTGGTGGACGTGGGGCTCACCGGGCGCAGGGAGTCATGCAGCCCGCCCTCCACGCGGAACGTGTAGATGCCCAGCGCCACCGGCATCACCACCGCCAGCACCGCGCTCACGCCCACCACCGCGCGGCGCGCGAAGGCGCTCCGGCCCGCCACCACCGCCGCGAAGCCTGGCGCCAGGAATACGGGCAGCAGCACCAGCTGCGTCACCGTGAAGCGCGCCAGCGGCACGAAGCTCAGCATCACCGCCGCGCGGAAGGTGAAGTACAGCGCGGGCAGGACCGCCGCCACCACCAGCCAGCGCGTCTCCGGGTGCTGCTTCCACGCCTTCACCATGCCCACCGCGCCCAGGAGCGCCACGCCGGGCGTCAGCGTGAACAGCGCCACCGCCGGCCAGAACCCCAGCTGCTGCAGCCGCCACCCCAGCGAGCCGCCGGCCCCACCGGAGTCCACCACCCACTGCCGGTGGAAGTCCTCCACCGCGTTGAGCGGGAAGAACGGGTCGCCGTGCGCCAGCTCGTTGCCCTGCATCCACAGCAGCGGAAACGGCAGGCACACCAGCCCGAAGCCCACCGCGCGCGTGAGCGACGCCACCCGGTCCTCGCTGCTGAACACCAGCGCCACCGTGAGCAGCGGGATGTACATCCACGCGTCGTAGCGCAGCGCGCACGCGAAGTTGAGCAGCACCGCGCCCCAGAACAGCGGCTGGAAGCGGTTCTCCTCCACCCCTTCGGCCACCAGCGCGAACACCCCCAGCATGAAGCACAGCGACACCGCCTCGCTGCCTGCCGTGGTGGAGAACTGCAGGTGCATGCCCCAGGCACTGAAGGCCAGCCCCGCCGCCACGCCCGCGCGCCAGCCGAACAACCGCCGCGTCAGCGCGAACAGCGGCACCACTGACAGCACGCCGAACACCAGGCTCACCAGCCGGCCCGCCACGTCCCGGTCGAACACCGACAGCAACGGGCCCACCAAGTACAGGTGCAGGGGGCCGAACTGGAACGTCCCATCCTTGTAGGAGGTGATGACGTGCGGCGAAGCCCACCACCGCTCCGCCAGCTCCGTGCGCACCACCGCGTCGCCGTAGAGGTTCTCGTTGATGAAGAACACGCCCAGCCGGGGCAACAGCGCCGCCAGGAGCAACAGCCCCACCAACCACCGCATCGACGGCTCGGGCTGTGGCGCGGGCACCGCGGACAGGCCGGGCACTGCGGAGGGGGAAGCAACGGCGGCGGGACTCGAGGCGGGAACCATGGCGCGCGCGAGGATACGCAGGCAGGGCTCAAAGCCAAGCCGGCGACCCACCCTCATGCC
>NZ_RAWI01000636.1 GCF_003612125.1 Corallococcus praedator | reverse complement strand
CCGCCACCCGCCGTGCCCCATATGCCGAATACCCCTCACTCTTTCAAAGCGAAGCGCCCAGGCGGACGCCCGTCATGCGGCGCTCCAAGGCAAGGAGGGTGCCAGCCCTCCAGGAGGGGACCAGCGTTGGGAAGTGGGAGGGGGCCGTCGCATGCCGGACAGCAGGTGGGCAAAGGATTGCCCACGGTGCGCACCCGGGAGTCCCGAAGGGCCCCGCAACCGTGCTAGGGCCTGGGCAATGGCTGGGAACGACGCACGCGGCCGCACCCCGCTGTCCCTCGTGGGACAGGAGCCGGATCTCGTCTTCTACACGCGGCAGGCGACCGAGCACGGCTCGCCCGTGCTGGTGCTGGGCGCCGCCAACGGCCGGGTGCCCTGGGCGCTGGCCGGCCACGGCTTCGCCGCCGTGGGCGTGGATCCCTCCGAGGTGATGATCCGCTCCGCCGAGGAGCGCCGCGCCTCCGAACCCCCGGACGTCTCCGAGCGCACGCGCCTGCTGGCCCAGGACCTGCGCACGCTGCGGCTGCCGGAGAAGTTCCCGCTGGTGCTGGCCCCGCAGCACGCGCTGGGGCTGATGCCCGGCCGCGACGACGTGGAGGCGTTCCTCGCCACCGTCGTCCACCACCTGGCCCCCGGGGGCACCTTCGTCTACGACGTGCTCAACGCCCCGCGCGAACCCGTGCTGCCGCGCGACGAGGACGAGCCCGGCTCCGCCGTGGAGCCCCGCCGTCCGCTGTTCGCCCTGCACCTGCGCGAGCGGCGTCCTCCCGGTGGCTCAAGCCCCATCCGCCGCCTCAAGCTGCGCCACTTCCTCCCCGAGGAGCTGGAGGCCGCCCTCACCTCCAGCGGCCTCACCCCCCGCGAGCGCTACGGCCGCTTCGACGGCAAGCCCTTCGACCTGGAGGACCTGCGCCAGATTGGCGTCGCGGGGCTGTGACGCCCGGGGGCTTCGGCGCTGACTTCAGCGCTCGAAGCGGTAACCCAGGCCGCGCACGGTGAGGAAGTGCCGGGGCGCTTCGGGGTCGGTTTCGAACTTCAGCCGCAGCTGGCGCATGAAGTTGTCCACCGTGCGCGCGCTGCCCTCGTAGTGGTAGCCCCACGCGCCTGACAGCAGCTCCTCGCGGGTGAAGGTGCGGCCCGGGTGCGCCAGGAAGTGCGCCAGCAGCTTGAACTCCTGCGCCGTCAACTCCACCGGCTGCCCGTCGCGCGCCACCGTGCGCAGCGCCAGGTCCACCTTCACGTCCCCGAACGTCACCGGCGGCGCGCTGGTGCCCGTGGCCCCGAACCGGCGGCGCAGCACCGCCTTGATGCGCGCGAGCAGCTCCTGGAGCCCGAAGGGCTTCACCACGTAGTCGTCCGCGCCCAGGTTGAGGCCCAGTATCTTGTCCGACTCCTGGCCCCGCGCGGACAGCACCACCACGGGCGTGTCGCGGCCCCGCTGGCGCAGCTCGCGGATGACCTCGTAGCCGTTGAGCTCCGGGAGCATCAGGTCCAACACCAGCAGGTCCGGCGCTTCGTCCAGCGCCTTGGCCAGGCCCGTGCGGCCGTCCTGCGCCTGGAGCACTTCGTAGCCTTCGAAGCGCAGGTTCATGGACACGCCGGTGAGGATGGACAGGTCGTCCTCCACCACCAGGATGCGGCGCGGCTTCTCTTCCGGCGTGCTCATGCGCGGCCCGCCGGGAGCTGGATGGTGAAGCGGCTGCCCTGGCCGGGCTCGCTCTGCACGGCGATGCGGCCCCCGTGTGCCTCCACGATGCGCTTGCTGATGGCGAGCCCCAGGCCACTGCCCTCCGTCTTGCGCGTGAGCAGGTTGTCCACGCGGTAGAAGCGCTCGAAGATGCGCTTGCGGTCCTTCCTGGCGATTCCCACCCCGTTGTCCTCCACCGACAGGTTCACGTGTCTGCCGTCCCTGCGCGCCTGTAGCGCGATCTTCCGGTTCGTCGGCCCACTGTACTTGTACGCATTCTGCAACAGGTTGAGCAGCGCGCCCGACACCGCGACGCGGTCCATCTCCACCGGAGGCAGCCCGTCCGCCACCTCCACGCTCAGCACCATGTCATCCCCCAGCCGCTGCGCGCGGAAGGCCGCCACCGCCGCGTCCACCACGTCCGCCACCGGCACGGACTCGCGCTGGTACACCTTGCGGCCGCTCTCGATGCGCGCCCAGTCCAGCACCCGCTCAATCAGGTCCGACAGGCGCTCCGTCTCACGCGTGAGCAGGTCCAACACCTCCTGCATCTGCGCGGGGTCCTTCAGCCGGCCCAGCGCCAGCGTTTCGATGAACATGCGGATGGAGGTGAGCGGCGTGCGCAGCTCATGGCTCACCAGCGACACGAAGTCCGTCTTCATGCGCGACAGGCGCGCCTCGCGGTAGAGCACGCGGCCGGTGTAGATGACGCCGAACGTGAGCGTCAGGTAGAACAGCCCCAGCAGCACGCCGTACACGGCGCGGTTGCGCGTGGAGGTGCTCGCCACGGGGTCCTCGCCGGTGGGCAGCACCACCAGCCGGAAGTCCTGCAGCGGCGCGGACAGCACCCGCTCCGCGAGCACCGGCGGCCCCATCGCGTTCTGCCGCGCCTGCGCCACCTCCGACATCAGCCGGTTGACGAGCCCGCCCTCGCTGGACGTGTCGCGCGGCACGGGCAGCAACGTGAAGCGCACCGGCTCCGACGTGGCCCGCCCCTGCGCCTTGTCCGACAGGAGGCTGTCCAACGCGACGGCGGACAGCCGCACGCCCTGCACCGTGGTGCCCTTGCGCTCGGCGGCCACCATCACCGCCCGGTTGCCCGGGGCGAGCGAGAACACGGTGGGCACCGTGGGCAGCGAGGCGGCCTCCGGCACCAGCGCCGCCAGGGACTCCGCGAGCTGCGGATCCTTCGTGCGCACCAGGCCGTTCTCCACGTGGAAGGTGCCCTCCGGGTCGGACAGCTCCTGGTCGTCCGACAGCAGGAACGCCAGCCGGCCTCCGCCCACCTCCTCCAGCCGTCCGCTGTTGAGCGCCCGGGGCACCTCCGCGGACAGGTCCGCGAGCGTGCCGCGCCAGGCGGCCTCCAGGCGTTTCTCCACCGCGGCGCGCTCGTTGATGATGGCCACGACGCCGAAGCCCGACAGGCCGGCCGAGGGCAGCACGACCAGCAGGATGAGCAGCGCGAACGTGCGCCGGAAGCTGAGGATGACGGGCGCGGGGCGTAACACGACCTCCGTGTCTACACGCGACGGGGGCGGGGTGCTCGGGGCATTTG
>NZ_RAWI01000635.1 GCF_003612125.1 Corallococcus praedator | reverse complement strand
GCGAGCACCGGCGGCTTGTTCTTGGAGGTCTCCAGGATGGGCCGGGCGCCGGCCATCAGCTGGCGCGCGCGCTTGGCGCCCAGCAGCACCAGCGCGAACCGGTTGTCCACGTAGGGGAGGCCGTGAGCGGACCGGTGCTGGTGACGGGCCCGACGGGCAACGTGGGCCGGGCGGTGGTGCGGGCCCTGCTGGCGGAAGGGGTGCCGGTGCGCGCGGCGGTGAAGTCGTCGGAGCACACCGCGGCGCTCCTCAAGGAGATGGATGGGGACGTGACGCCGGTGCCGCTGGACTTCCTGCGCCCGGAGACGTTCCTGCCCGCGCTGGAGGGCGTGCGGGGCGTGTTCCTGATGCGGCCCCCGGCCCTGGCCAACGCGGAGCTGACGCTCAACGCCTTCGTGGACGCGGCCGTCACGCAGGGCGTGAAGCAGGTGGTGTTCCTGTCCATGGCGGGCGCGGAGCGCAGCACGTGGGCGCCGCACCACGCGGTGGAGGAGCACCTGAAGCGCTCGTCGCTGGGGTGGACGCTCTTGCGCCCGGCCTTCTTCGCGCAGAACCTGGGGGATGCGTACCGCGAGGACATCCGCCAGGACGGCCGGCTCTACATGCCCGCGGGCCACGGCAAGGTGGCCTTCGTGGACGTGCGCGACGTGGGCGAGGTGGCGGCGCGGGCGATGCTGGACACGTCCCTGCGCGACCGCGCGTTCACGCTCACCGGCCTGGAGGCGGTGAGCTTCGAGGAGGTGGCCTCCGTGCTGTCGGAGGTGCTGGGCCGGCCCATCCGCTACGTGCCCGCGTCGGTGCCGGGCTACGTGCGCCACCTGCACCAGCGCCGGCTGTCCTGGGGCCAGCTGGGCATGCAGACGTTGATGCACGTGGGACTGCGCTTCGGCCATGCGGAGCAGGTGGACCCCACGCTCACCAACCTGCTCGGGCGCCCCACGCGCACGGTGCGCCAGTACATCGAGGACCACGCGCCGCTGTGGCGCTGACGCGGCTCAGGTGTACCAGAGCGCCCACAGGATGAGGACGCCCTGCAGCGGCAGCCGCAGCCAGAGCAGGGCCTTGGGAATCTTCCGGAACTTCTCCGGGTGCCGAGCCATGTGCACGTTCGCGGGGAACACCGCCACGAACAGCGCGACGAGTCCCCAGGCCCCAAGCCGCGTCGTCTGCGGCACCACCAGCAGCACGCCGAGCAGCACCTCCGCCACGCCGCTCAGCAGCACCAGCTCCCGGGGGTACGGGAGGTAGGGCGGCATGATGCTCATGAACATGCGCGGCTTGCGGAAGTGCGTGACCCCCGCGACAACCATGATCAGCGCGAGCACGAACTGGAGGATGAGCTTCACGGACATGGCGGGAGGGACTCCTTGCGGCGGCATCGAAGCGCGGCCCGGAGCCCCCGTCCATGGCTACTTTCCGGCGAAGGCCTCACTGACGATGGCGCGCGCCTCCTGGACGAGGGTGTCCAGGTGCGCCTGGTCCCGGAAGCTCTCCGCGTAGATTTTGTAGACGTCCTCGGTGCCGGAGGGGCGCGCGGCGAACCAGCCGTTCTCCGCCGTCACCTTGAGGCCGCCCAGCTCCGCGTTGTTGCCCGGCGCGCGCGTGAGGCGCTGCTGGATGGGCTCACCGGCCAGCGACGTGGCCTTCACCGCGTCGGGGGACAGCTTCTTCAGCACGGCCTTCTGCTCGGACGTGGCCGGCGCATCGATGCGCGTGTACAGCGGCGCGCCGAACTTCTTCGCCAGCTCCTGGTAGTGCTCGCCGGGATCCTTGCCGGTGCGCGCCAGGATTTCGGCCGCGAGCAGGTCCAGGATGATGCCGTCCTTGTCGGTGGTCCACACGGTGCCGTCGCTGCGCAGGAAGGACGCGCCCGCGCTCTCCTCGCCCCCGAAGCCCAGCGAGCCGTCCAGGAGCCCGTCCACGAACCACTTGAAGCCCACCGGCACCTCCACCACGCGGCGGCCCAGGTCCTTCGCCACGCGGTCGATGAGGCTGCTGCTCACCAGCGTCTTGCCCACCGCCGCGTCCTTCTTCCAGCCCGGGCGGTTGCGGAACAGGTAGTCGATGGAGACGGCCAGGTAGTGGTTCGGGTTCATCAGCCCCTGGCTGCGGGTGACGATGCCGTGGCGGTCGGAGTCCGTGTCGTTGCCGAACGCGAGCGCGTACTTGTCCTTGAGGCCCACCAGGTTCGCCATCGCGTACGGCGACGAGCAGTCCATGCGGATCTTCCCGTCATGGTCCGCGGGCATGAAGCCGAACGTGGGGTCCACCTTGCGGTTCACCACGGAGATCGACAGCTTGTAGCGATCCGCGATGGGGTCCCAATAGTCCAGGTTGGAGCCACCCAGCGGATCCGCGCCCAGCTTCAGCTTCGCGTCCCGGATGACGTCCACGTCCACCACGTTCGCCAGGTCCTTGACGTACGGGGTGATGAAGTCGTGGGCCTTCACCGTGCTGCTGGCGAGCGCCTTCTCGTAGGTGACGCGGCGGACGTCCTTGTTGCCGGCGGCCATCAGCTCGTTGGCGCGGCGCTCCACCAGGGACGTGACGTTCGTATCGGCGGGGCCGCCGTTGGGCGGGTTGTACTTGATGCCGCCGTCCTCCGGCGGGTTGTGGGACGGGGTGATGACGATGCCGTCCGCGAGCCCGCTCGTGCGGCCCCGGTTGTACGTGAGGATGGCGTGGGAGATGACCGGCGTGGGCGTGGCGCCGTCGGTGTAGCGCACCTCGACGCCGTGGGCGGCCAGCACCTCCAGCGTGGTGCGCTGGGCGGGTTCGGACAGGGCGTGGGTGTCCTTGCCCAGGAACAGCGGGCCGTCATAGCCCTGCTGCTTGCGGTACTCGCACAGGGCCTGCGCCACCGCGAGGATGTGCGCTTCGTTGAAGCTCCGGCGCGCGGCGCTTCCGCGGTGGCCAGAGGTGCCGAAGGCGACGCGCTGCTCGGCGACGGACGCGTCCGGCACGTCGGAGGCGTACTGCCTGCGCAGCTTCTCGGGGTTGATCAGCAGGTCGCGCGAAAGGGGCTTGCCAGCGGAAGGATGGGCCATGACCGGGCCACACTAGCCGCGCGGACTGCTCCATGGGGAGGCGAAGTCACGCCCCCTGTCCATCCCCGCACCCGGCCTGACGCGCTCCGTCCAGTAGCGGGCGGGAGCGCGTATCGGCCGGGCGGTGGCGGCTGTCCGGAAGCCGTCAGCGCGCCACGGCGACGGAGGACGCGGGCGCCGCGGGCGGCAGGGCCCCCGGGGCGGGGGGGAC
>NZ_RAWI01000634.1 GCF_003612125.1 Corallococcus praedator | reverse complement strand
CACCACGGACAGGCCCGTGCGCACCCGGCCCCAGCCCGCGTTGAACCTCTCCAGGAGGACGCTCTCCGCCCCCGGGGCCACCTGCCCCGCGGGGAGGATGTCCGCGCGACGCACCCGCGCCAGCTCCGCCCCGGGCACCGCCTGGTGCGGCGGCGACGAGGCGGACACCAGGGACTCCAGCGCCTCGCAGACCTCCGTGGCGGTGGCGTAGCGGGCCTCGCGGTCCGTCTCCAGCAGGCGCTCCACCACCGGATCCAGGCGCGGATCCAGGCCGCGCACGCGCTGGGACGGCAGCTTGAAGCGGCCCACGGGCAGCTCGCCGGTGAGCGCCTCGTACATCATCACGCCCAGCGAGAAGAGATCCGCCCGGCCATCCACGTTCTTCGCGTCCCGGCGCTGCTCCGGGGCCATGTAGTTGAGCGTGCCCATGGCCACCGACGTGGCGGTGAGCTGCTTCTGGGAGTCCGGCTGCCGGATGCCCGCGAGCCCGAAGTCCGCCACCTTCGCGTTGAGCCGCCCATCCAGCAGGATGTTCTCCGGCTTCAGGTCGCGGTGGATGATGTTCTTCTCGTGCGCCGCCTCCACCGCGCGCGTCACCTGCAGGAGCACCTTCAGCGCCTGCTGGGGCGAAATCGGATCCGCGCCGCTCAGCGCGTGGCGCAGCGACTGGCCCTCCACGTACTCCATGACGAAGTAGTAGTGCTCGCCCGCGACGCCCCGGTCGATGATCTGCACGATGTGGGGGTGGCTCAGGGCCGCCAGCGCTGTCGCCTCCTTGTCGAAGCGCGACACGAACTCCGCGTCCTTCGCCAGCCGGGGCGGCAACACCTTCACCGCCACCGTGCGGCCCAGCGACTGCTGGCGCGCGAGCCACACCTCGCCCATGCCGCCGCGGCCCAGCACCTCCAGCAGCTCCAGGCCCGGAAGCTGGGGCTTCGCGCCCGTCAGCACCGTCTCCGCGTTCTCGATGTGGCGCAAGGCCGTGTCCACCTGGGGCCGGGCCTTTTGGGGAGGACGCACCACCGTGGCCCCGTCCCCATCCACCGAAGCGTCCATCGCCTGGGGGTCCGACGCCGGCAGCGCCACCCCGGACGTGTGCCCGGAGAGGCCCTCCACCGTGGCCGGAACGACGCTTCCGGGCAGCTCGCCCTCACCCGACTTCGCCACGCCATCCGGTCGCAGGACGTTCATCTCGGCTCCCCCCGGGGAATCGGAGACGGCTTCCGCCCGCACGGACGTCGAAGGCGGCCCGGCCAGGGCCGTCGCCTCCGAAGCTCCGCCGTACGGATCCGTCTCACGTCCCAACCTGCTGTCCTCCCTGCCCATCCCAACACCTGGATCGGCGGAAGGTGACATCGACACCGGTGGATTTCCCACCGTGCGCGGCACGAACGTCACCGCGACGCCTGTTTCATCGTCGTTGCGGACAGGCGGCCTGCTGAGCGACGCGTCGGCCGGGCGGATGCTGGACACATCCGCGCGCCGCACCTCGAACCGGATGCCGCAGCGGCAGACGACCTTCTGGCCGCTCACGTACACCCGGGTGTCGTGCACCGTGCCGCAGTTGGGGCACGACTGCGTCGTGGTCATGGCGCGCATGGATCAGCGCACCTTGCGCGAGGTGGAGGTGGTCAGCTCCGCGCCATGCACGCGGAAGGTCTGCACGCCCTTCTCCTTGCCCTTCACCTGGAGCATCGGCAGCTCCTCCACGTCGAAGCCCGGCCCGGACTTGCGCACCGTCGCCTCCGACGCCAGCACCTCGCCACTCTTGGCGATGCCGCACAGCCGCGACGCGGTGTTGACGGTGTCGCCAATGGCGGTGAACTCGTGCCGCTCCGCGCTGCCCATGTAGCCCACGACGGCCTGGCCCGTGTTGACGCCGATGCCCACCTCGATGGGCTTCTTGCCGTCCAGCACGCGCTGCCGGTTCAGCTCCGTGACGGCGTCCTGCATCTCCAGCGCCGCCCTCAACGCGCGGCCCGGATCATCCGGGTGCGACGAGGGCGGACCCCACACCGCCATCACGCAGTCCCCGATGAACTTGTCCAGGTTGCCCTCGTAGCGGAACACCACGTCCGCCATCGCGGTGAAGAAGCTGTTGAGCATCGACACCACCTCCTGCGGCGAATCACTCTCCGCCAGGGTGGTGAAGCCACGGATGTCCGCGAACAGGCAGCTCACCTCCGCGAGCCGGCTCTGGCGCAAGTCCTCCGTGCCGCCGTTGATCACCGCGTCCGCCACCGCCTTGGACAGGAAGCGCGACAGCTCCGCGCGCGTCACCGCCTCGTTGCGGATCTGCTCCGCCAGGGCCGCGTTCTCCAGCGCGATGCCGGCCTGCGCGGCGATGCCGGACAGGATGGTCAGGTCCTTCTCCGAGAAGGCGTTGATCTGCTGCCGGCTGTCCAGGAAGAGCACCGCCTGGATGTCGCCGTTCACCATCAGCGGCACCGCCATGGCGGAGCGGATGCCCTGCGCCACGATGCTCTCCGCCGCGGAGAAGCGCTCGTCGATGATGGCGTCCGCCGTCAGCACCGCCTTGCCCGTCTCCACCACGCGCTTGAGCACGGTGTCCGACAGCATGACGTTCACCATCTTGCCCTGCCGGTGGTGCACCGCGGCCGGGATGAACTCCCCCTCCACGCCCACCTTCAGGATGACGCCGTGGTCGGCCGCCAGCAGCTCGAAGGCCACCTTCAGGATCTGCTCGAACAGGTCCGCCTGGTTGCCCTTCAGGCTCACCTGCCGGTGGAACTCATGGGCGATTCTCAGCTTCTCGTAGTCGCGACGCAGCGCGGCGGTGTCCGTCACCTGGTCGGACGGGCGGAAGTTCTGCGGCACCTGGTCCATCTGGGCCAGGAAGGCCGGCATGGAGACGGCGTTCGCCACCACCGTCACGCCCGGCAGCGTGGGCGGGTTGCCCTGGCCCGGGGCGGCCTCGCCGTTGTGGAAGACGAGCCGCGAGGAGCCCAGGGCGATCTCGTCCCCGTCGCGCAGCCGCATCTCCCCCGTCACCCGGCGCCCGTTGACGAAGGTGCCGTTGGACGAGTTCAGGTCGCGCAGGACGAAGTCCCGGCCCACCTTCTCGATGGTGGCGTGCTCCTTGGACACTTCGCGGTCCACGAGCCTGAGCGTGTTGGACGGATGGCGGCCGAGCGACGTCGTCGGCCCCAGGGGAAACTCCCCCAGCGTCCCGTCCGCGAACCGCCCCGTCAGGTGCGGCCCGCGCGGGTGCGACCCGGACCTGGGCGGGAATGGGGC
>NZ_RAWI01000633.1 GCF_003612125.1 Corallococcus praedator | reverse complement strand
GGCGGGAAAAAGGGGGCAGGACCGTGGACATGAAGACGAAGAAGGACCTGGCGGTGGATTTCATCAACACCATCCGCACCATGGAGCCGAGCGCTCTGAACGCCCTCATCGTGAAGGAAGCGGGCGAGGAGCTGGCGCAGTTCTTCCTGAACTACAGCGCCAACCTCATCTCCAAGGATCCTTCCCGGGTGCTGGAGAACACCTCGTCGCTGATGCTGATGGGCTACCTCATCCGCACGTACGAGGAGAAGAACACCCAGGCCAAGCAGGGCAACTTCCAGTCCTACGCGTTCGCCTGAAGCCCTGGAGCCTCGGGGCCCGGGGGCGTGCGCGCAGGCTCGACAGGCCCCGTGGGGCCTGTTAGCACCCGTCGCCCATGCTCATCGACCTACACGCCCATTCCCATCTGTCCAAGGGGTGCGACCTGGAGCCGCGCGCCGTGCTGGAGCGGGCGGCAATGTTCGGCCTGGACGCGGTCGCGTTCACGGAGACCAACACCCAGGACGGCTGCGACGAGCTCTTCGAGATCGGCGCCAAGGCCAAGGTGAAGGTGTTCGTCGGGCTGGAGCTGGTGACGGACCGGGGGCAATACCTGTGCTTCTTCCCGAAGCCGGAGCTGGCGCCGGAGCCCGTGCAGCTGTGGGGGAGCAACCGGGAGAAGCCCTGGAGCGCCGCCGAGTGCCTGCCCAAGGTGAAGGCCCTGGGCGCGGCCATCGTCGCGGCCCGGCCGTTTGATCGCGACGTGCCCAATCCCGCCATGGAGTACGTCCGCTCGCTGTCGGGCGTGCTGTGCGCCGTGGAGGGCTACAACGCCAAGGTGAAGCAGACCGCCAACGACCTGGCCGTGGAGGCCGCGGACGTGCTCAAGCTGCCCTGCGTGGGCGGCAGTGACGCGCGCGGCTCCCTGGACGAGATGGGCCGGGGCGCGACCTTCTTCAAGCGCGACGTGCTCACCCAGGCGCAGCTGGTGGAGGAGCTCTTCAAGGGCGACTACTGGCCGGTGATGGCCGGCGAGCTGCCCCGCCTCACCCGTCCCGGAGAGGCCCAGGCCCAGCGCAAGGGCGGCGGGGGCGGCGGCAAGAAGCAGCACCGCCGCGGTGGCCGCCGCTAGCTCAAGGCAGCAGGGACGTGCCCGCCTCCTCGGCGCGCACCAGGCGGCCGTCGGTGAGGAACGCCTTGCGGCGCTCCCCGGCATAGCGCCACTCCTCGTTCCGGGCCGTGCCCTCCAGTGAGCGGCGCACCGTCTCCGGGGGACCCCAGGCCATGCGCAGCGCGTCCGCGGGCATGTCCGCCACCAGCTTCTTGGTGCGCACGGCCTCCTGCACCGCCGCGCTGAAGCCCGCGAGCTGATCCTTCAACGAATGCGGGGTGAGGGTCTTCTCCAGCTCCGTGCGGAAGGCGTCCGGGCGGTCCAGGTTCGGCGGCAGCACCAGCACCACCTGCTCGCCCGCGGGGGCCCCCTCCACCGTCACGTACACCCACGGCCAGGAGCGCGGAGTGTAGAGGACGCGCTCGGTGACGACCCAGGCCGTGGGGAACTCCACCTTGGTAATCCGCACGCGCGTGCCGGCGGGCACCGTGGCCTGGATGGCGCCGGGGCTGATGGGCCTGCCGCTGGTGTCGTCCAGCAGGCGCACGTCCTCGGGAGGGTAGGGCGTCAAGAGCCGCTTGGACGCGTCCCCGAAGAAGGGCGTCAGGTAGGAGGAGACGCGCAGGTACTGCTCCGCGTCCGGACCGGAGAGGCTCCGATCCAACGAGGCGCGATCCTCGGGGGACATGCGGGTGGCGGAAGCGCAGCCGACGCTGACGACGGCCAGCAGCGGCATCAGGAAGGACAGGGAGCGGGAAGGACGCGGCATGGCACCAGGGCGCGCGCGGGATGGAACGCGCGCGCGATGGATGCCTGCTTAGCCTAGCGGATGGCCTGCGTCAGCGCTGGCGTGCCCGCCACGGCCTGCTTGCCGTCGCGGCACCCACGCTGCGCGGGACACACCGGACCCCGGCCATGGGGGTCGGCCACCAGGAGGAACCGACCCTGCCCCCTCGCATCCGTCAGCTCCGGATGACCACACAGCGCGCAGTGGCGGGGGGGACGCTTCGAGGGGGGAAAGGGCACGACACGAAGTGTGTGCCCACTCCGCGCCCCCAGCGAATTTTCAGCCGGGGGCGTCCTTCACGGCCGGCGCTACGACTTGTCGCCGCCCGCGCTGCTGGAAGGGGCCGGCGCGGGGCTCGCCGCGGGCGCGCTGCTGGCAGGAGCGCTGGCCGCGGCCGGCGCCGCCGAGGACGACGAAGAAGAGGAGGACGATGAACCGCCGCCTCCGTCCTTCTTCGTGGAGCCGTACAGGTCCGAGTACCAGCCGCCACCCTTGAGGTGGAAGCTGGAGCGGCTGACCTGCTTGGTCAGCGTGCCGCCGGCGCCGCACGCGGTGCACGCGGCGGGGGCGGGGTCGGACATCTTCTGCAGGACGTCAATGGTCTTTCCACAGGCCGAGCAGCCGTACTCGTAGATGGGCATGGGGTGGGTACCTCGTCTCAGTGAGAAGGGTTGTTGACGGTCTGGGCGGAGAGCTGCTTGCGCAGCGACTCCGACAGACCCAGGCGCTCGAAGGCGCGGGTGACCAGCTCCGCGGGCGCGCCGTGCTTACGACCCACGACGTTGGCCAGCGAGTGGAGATCGGTGGCTTCCGACATCACGTCCTTCACCAGCCGCTCCAGCTCCTTGCGGAGCGATTCGGTGAAGCGCTTCTGGATGCCCAGGTCCGCCAGGTACTTGTCCTTGCCCAGCAGATCCAGCCGGTGGGTCAGGTGGGAGGTGGCCAGCACCTCGTTGCGGAAGCGCTCGCGCAGGGCCTCCACCTCTTCCTCGAGGAGCAGGGCGTGCGTCAGCCGCTGCAGCTCGCTGGGGCTCAGGCCCAGGGCCCACGCCACGCGGCCGGCGGCGCCGCGCTGGGAGGCGTAGGCGGTCTGGAGGTTGCGCTTCTCCTGCGCCTCCAGCGTCTCCATGATGCCGTGCTGCCGCAGCACGTTCTCCATGTCCACCTGGGTCAGCTCACCGCGCGGGCCGTTGTAGCGGTGCTCCAGCGTGCGCAGGAGCGAGTAGCGGTGCTCCGTGCCCTCGATGGCGGCCTCCAGCGTGGCCTTGCCCTCCGCGCGCGTCAGTTCGAAGAACGACAGTCGCTGGGCCTCCACGCGGGTGAAGCGGCCGCGGGGGCGGGGCAGCTCGCGCTTGATGAAGCGCGGGGCGTCCTCGTCGTCCTGCGACGCGGCCGGGGCC
>NZ_RAWI01000632.1 GCF_003612125.1 Corallococcus praedator | reverse complement strand
CCACCGGGCGCCCGCCTCCCCGCCCGCATGCTCACGGGTGGTTGGGGTGCATCCGGTGCCGCCACAGCGTGCGCTGCGACGTGTAGCGCGGGTTCGCGAACAGCTTGATGAGCAGCATGCCCGCCACGAAGCCGCCGATGTGCGCCCACACCGCCACGCCGCCGGACACCTCCGGCCGCAGCGTCATGAGCTGCGGCAGGCCGGTGATGAGCTGGAGCACGAACCACCACAGCAGCACGCCCCAGGCCGGGATGGGGATGACGCGGATGAAGATGAAGAGGATGAACAGCATGTTCACGCGCACGCGTGGGTAGAGCACCAGGTACGCGCCCAGCACGCCCGCGATGGCCCCCGACGCGCCCACCGTGGGCACCGGCGACGTGGGGTCCACCGCCACGTGCGCCGCGGCCGCCACCAGCCCGCACAGGAGGTAGAACACCAGGAAGCGAAAGCGCCCCATGCTGTCTTCAATGTTGTTGCCGAAGACCCAGAAGAACAGCACGTTGCCCAGCAGGTGCCCCCAGCTTCCGTGCAGGAACATGGAGGTGAGCGGCGTCACGCGGTTGATGGCGTCCGCGTCCACCACGCAGGCGTACCCGTCGCCCAGCGGCACCGCCTGTCCCAGCGGTGCCTGGCCGGTGAGCTCCCCCGGCACCAGGCCCAGGTCGCAGATGCTGCTGGCCAGCGCCCCGACGTTGAAGCCCGCGCCCTGGAAGAACACCCAGACGAGCCCCAGGGTCCCCAGGAGCAGGTAGGTCATCACCGGGGTGCGCAGGGTCGGGTTGTCGTCGCTGATGGGAATCATGGCGGGCGGCGAGCATGGCCCACCGTCCGTCCGGCGGGCGGATGGCCTGGGGCGGATGTGCGACGCCGGACGCATGGCGCCAACGCGCTCCGAAAGGGCCGCGGTGGGCCAAACGATGGTTGCCGCCTGGATGGCATTTCATCCCACACCGGCAGCCACTTGGCGGGGGGCCCGCACCGAGCGATGTTCCGGAGCCGTCTTCATTCCCTGGAGTCCGGAGCATGAACCCCTTGAAGTCGTCGACCCGTTCCGCCGCGCTGCTCGTGGTGTCCGCCCTCGCCCTGGCTTTCACCGGTTGCGCCGCGCGCCGTCAGCAGGCGTACCTGGAGGACAAGGCCCAGGGACATGTCTACCGCAAGCCCATCGCGGAGGTGTGGCCGGAGGCGCTCGCCCTCGTGAAGGACAAGGGCTTCTCCGTGATGAAGGGCAAGGAGGGCTTCGAGGCGCAGACGGAGTGGCTCCAGACGAGCGCCGCCTCCTCGCTGGGCACCTCCTTCGCGCGCTACCTGGTGCGCGGCTATGAGCGCGGCCCCGGCCAGAGCGCCATCGAGTACCGGCGCCAGGAGCGCACCGAGTCCCGCGCCGCCGACAACACCGACGGCCGCCCCACGACGCCGAGCGAGACCGTCACCGGCCCCAACAACTCCCAGATGACGCGCGACACGCAGCTGGAGTGGGAGCTGCTGCAGAAGGTGGATCCGGACGCCGCCGCCGCCCTGCAGGCCGAGGCGAAGAAGATCGAGTAGCCCCTCGCCGGGTGGGAGCCCCGCTCGCGCGACGGTGCCTCAGTCGCGCAGCGGCAGCTCCACGGTGAGCCCGTCGAAGGCCACCTCCACCGGCCCCTTGAATGCCTCGCGCGCCTGCGCGAGCAGCTTGCCAGGGTCGGTGTCGTGGCGGCTGGACAGGTGGGTGAGGATGAGCCGCTTCGCGCCCGCGGACTGCGCCACCTGCCCCGCCTCCCGCGCCGTGGAGTGGCGCGTCTCCTGCGCGCGCTCCTGCTCGTCGTCGGAGAAGGTGGACTCGTGCACCAGCAGGTCCGCGTCCTTCGACGCCTGCACCAGCGCGGGGCACGGCCGCGTGTCCCCGGAGATGACCAGCCGCCGTCCGGCGCGCGCCTCGCCCAGCACGTCCTCCGGCTTCACCACGCGCCCGTCCTCCAGCGTCACCGCTTCGCCCTTCTGCAGCTTCCCGAAGGCCGGCCCCTCCGGCACGCCCAGCTCGCGCGCCTTCTCCAGGTGGAACTTCCCCGGCCGGTCGTCCTCCGCCAGCACGTAGCCCAGCGCGTGGATGCGGTGGTCCACGCCCACCGCGTGCACCGCGTAGCCGCCCCGGCGCACCACGTCCCCATCCTTCAGTTCGTGGATCTCCACCGGGAAGGCCGTGGACTCCAGCCCCAGGTGCACGGCCTGGTGCAGCAGCCGGCGCGCTGGCGCGGGGCCGTACAGGTGCATGGGCGAGGTGCGGCCCATCATCCCCAGCGTGCGCAGGAAGCCGATGATCCCCAGGTAGTGGTCGGCGTGGAAGTGCGTGAAGAAGGCCGCGTCCACGGTGAAGCCCGTGCCGAAGCGGACCATCTGCCGCTGGCTGCCCTCGCCGCAGTCGAACAGGAGCAGGTCCGCGTCCGCCTTCACCGCGAGGCCGGACAGCCCGCGATGCAGCGTGGGCTGCGCGGCGGAGGTGCCGAGGAACGTGAGCCTGAGAAGGGACATGCCAGCGCTTCCCACGAAGAGTGAGGCCTCCGCGCACGCGCCCCGTCACTCCGGCGCGCACCCGGGGGCATTTACCAGGGTGTGAAGGGTCGTGCTATGCAGCCGGCCCCCGAAAGCCACCCATGCCTGATTCCTTGACGGTAGGCCCCACGGCCGACCCCCGCCGCGTGCGTGCCCAGGACGGCCGCCTCCTCTCCGTCCCCGAGGGCTGGGCCCTCCTTCCCCCCGGCGACGCCGGCCTCACCCGCCGCGTGAAGGCCGCCGGTCCCACCTGGACCGTCGTGGAGAAGGTGGGCCGCAAGCTCTTCTCCCGGGGCGTCTGGGCGCCGGAGGCCCACATCGTCCACGCCCGCGCCGTGCTCGACGCGGAGCGCGCCACCCCTGAATACGCGAAGAAGCTGGCCCAGGGCCGCGACCGCCGCGCGCGCGAGCAGGAGGTCTACGAGGTCGACTTCGCCAACGCCGTGCTGCGCTTCCTCGCCTTCAGCCCCGCGTGGCTCCCCCACGCCAAGCGCATGGCCGTCCTCGTCGCCGGGCACGCCACCCCCGTGGGCAGCGGCACCGTGGCCCGCACGGAGCGCATCCCCATCGAGCGCCGCGCGGAGGCCGCCGTCATCGCCTGGATGCGCCACCAGACGACCAGCTACGACGACATGCGCATCCAGCGCGTGAAGGGCGCCCGCCGCGAGGTGCGCCGCGAGCTGGCGGACATCTCCCGCGCCGTCCTGGACCTGCACCGCCGGGACGCCCCCCACCTGTCTCCTATACACATCTCCGAGCCCACGAGACCGGAGCC
>NZ_RAWI01000631.1 GCF_003612125.1 Corallococcus praedator | reverse complement strand
GGGTTGGCGCTTCCAGGAGCAGGGGGGAGCGTCCTTCGGGTCGCTGCGTCGTCCGAAGCCGGTGTCTGGCATTCGCGCACCTCCTTGTCGGGCGTCCAGGAATGTCTGGGTTGAAGGTGGGGGTCGTGTCTGTCTATTTCCACTGGGGGACACCGGGGTCGCAGGGGCGCGGTGAATCCAGACAGGGAGGCGAGGTCCCGCCGGGCATGTCTCCTGCGGGAGGGTGGGGCACGACGCACTGTTGAAGGTGAACGTGGCTGGTGCCTTGGAGGCGCGGCCCCTTCAGGTGAGGTCAGGTCGCATGATCATCGTCGGCTCGATGGTGGTGGGCATCCTGGTGATGCTGGTGGTGATGGCCGCGGTCATGATGGGAGGCGCGCTGGCGCACAAGGGCGCGCGCAGGGATGAGGAGCGCTGGGCGCGAGAGGCCAGGGAGCGCGCGGCGCGGCGGGACCGGGACCGCGAGGGGCCGCTGGGCGGGGAGCCCGTGCCCGCGTGAGCTGTCGGAAGGGCGTGAAGCGGTGGGTGCATCCTCCTGGGACGTGGGAGGATGCACCGTGCGATTCGCGTTCTTGTGCTTTGGGGTGTCGCTGCTCGTGGGGTGTGCGACCGCGCCGGCCGCCGGCTTCGAGATTGCGCCGGAGCGCGCCCGTGGCCCATGGTCCGAGGTTCCCGCCGTCGAGATGCCAACGGGTGAGAAATCCATTCCCATCGCGCTGCTGCGGGATGTAGCGGATGCGCTGCTCCAGCGCCCGGGGGCGAAGACGTGCGACCCCGCGACGCAATTGCCGATTCCAGGTCTCTCCACCGAGTACTGCTCGACGGTCTATGTCGCGGGGACATGGGAGTCGCTGTCCTGGCGGGTGACAGAGCCCGTGAAGGCGGGACACAACCGGTGCTCACCTTTCTTCGCGGTGCAGGATGCGGACTACCCCTCCACCCAGGTCTGGGTCGTGGGGTTCATCCACAACCATCCCTGCGGGGCGGCACCTTCATCCCAGGACCTGGACTTGTGGCCCACGGATGCGGTCAATCCCACGGTGGCCCTGGCGGTGGTCCGATTGATCCCAGGCAATCCGGCCCCTGCACGGTTCCGAAGCACGTTCATCGAGATGGCCTCCGCCGTGGTCGCGGAGCGGCAGGATGGAACCCGCATCTTCCTGCGCTACTTTCCCACGGGTGAAGTCGAGCAGTGGAGCGAGACCCGACGTGGGTGGATCCTCCTGGGCCGCTGTGCACCGGCTCCCTCGGGTGGACTCAGTGTCGCGCCCCGATGTGAGGGGGGAGCCCTCCGATTGTTGCGTGAGTAGGGGACGGTGAATGCAAAGGGTTCATGGATGGCTGGGGCTCATGCTGGTGCTGTCGGGATGCAGGACTCCGGCGGTGGCGTGGAAGGGCGTTGTCGAATGGCCGGACGAACAGACGGCCCGTCCCGTAGGCAATCCCATGCCCGCGGGCGCGGCGCAGGCCGCGGTGGGCGCCATCCGCGAGTTCGTGAAGACCACACCCCAGCGGGTGTTCTTCGGCTGTGCGCATCCCGAGGACGGCGTGAACGTCTCGCTCTTCACGGGACCGACACCAGGGCTGTACTACGTGCTCCTGGATCCCGACTTCGAGCGCTGCACGGGGCCGCGCAGACGCATCCTGGATGGCTGGTTCTTCTACGCCGTCACCCCCCAGGGGGACGTGGTCGCGGAGTCTCCGGGCCCTCCCGCCGAAGTTCCTCCGCCGGACCCACTTCCTCCTCCTCCGCTGCCTCCCGCACCCGTGAACGAATCCCCGGCCCCCGCTCCGGTTCCCTGAGGCTCACCGGGGCCGGGGGGCGTAGTAGCGGCGCAGCCAGCGGCTCAGGCCGTCCAGACCGGGGAAGAGCACGCGCTCGGTGATGTTCGCCTGGTCCAGCTTGTCCCGGACCTCCCACTTGAGCGACGCCGGCACGATGAGCCGCCGCACCCCCTGGTGCTGGTCCCCCAGGAAGTCATTCAGGCTCAGGTCCGGCCCGTTCATCACCGAGAACAGCGCGAACTGGTTCACGATGCGCGCATCCAGCGACGGCGGCTCGAAGAACAACACGAACGGGTGCTTCGCCATCCCGTCGAACGTGGGCAGATCCGCCGCCACCTCCGCCAGCATCTCCGCCGTGAACACGTCCGCGCCCTCCAGCCGCAACTGCGCCTTCAACGGCTGGGGCAACTGCTGGTTCGTCTGGTGGTAGTCCACGCACCAGATGGCGCCGTCCTCACCCAGGAAGTCCTGACGCTCCGTCATGAAGTGCAGCGCCACGTAGGGGCTGAACGTCCAGTCCAGCAGTCGCGTCGGCATCCCGTGGTGCTGCGCCAGCGCCAGCCAGTCCCACACCGACGTGAGCTGCGCCGTGCCCGGCACGCCCCGCGCGTACTTGCGGAAGGCCCTGAGCAGGTCCCGCTCGTGCCGCACGAACGCACCCTGGCGGTTCAGCGTCGCGGACAAATCCTGCCGGGCGTCCGGAATGCCGCGGAAGACGAAGCTTGTTCGAAAGCGGCCAAGCGGCTCGTTCCACGAACCCCCGAACAACAGGTCCTGCAACTCCAACCACGTCGTGACGCGTTGCTCCTGCATCCACGCCCCCCTCGCCCCGGAAGGTGAGCCCTGCCGTTCAAGGAAGCAGCGTTTCTGGGAGCCATCCTGCGTCCGACGACGGGCGCCCTCCCGGTCCGCTCCCTCCCCCAGCGGGGAAGCACGGGCCCGGTCGGACGCCCGGTCGCCTCAATCACAAACGGACAACGGGACTACGGCCGCCCGTAATCGGCGGGCTGGGTAAAGGCATACGAACTGGCCCCCGGCGCTTTGTCCGCCTGGAACAGCGGGCACTTCGCGCAGGTGAAGCTCTCCCAGTCCTGGCGGACCGCCACGTCGATGCAGCCGCTGTACATGCGGCAGTGGACGTTGCGGTATTCCTCGATGGAGAACGAGTCGGCCCGCAGCGGGAGATGGAACTCGGTGGGTCGCGGCTGTGGACAAGGCATGTGTTTCTCTCTAGCCCCCCTCGTGGGTGCTGATTCCCTCTACGGACTGGTGCGTCGCGTCATTCCCGAAGGCCAGAAGCACAGGCACTGAACGCTTGCACCCTGGCTCATCGCAGTCAGCAGAGGACCGTGTAGGTTCGAAACGCTGCAAAAGGCAGAACAGCCTATACACGTCACCTTTCCCGGGCCCGTCCCCCCAGGATGTCTGCCTTCACGAGGGCCAGGCGACCGGGCACGGACTGTCGGAATCTTCACCCTCCGGGGACTTTCCCGCGAAGATGCGGCCCGTGAGCTCCCCCCTCCGAC
>NZ_RAWI01000630.1 GCF_003612125.1 Corallococcus praedator | reverse complement strand
CGAGGGTGGAGGCGTCGAAGGAGATGGGGGCGATGAGGAGGAAGGACTCGCCGGGGCCGAGGCGTGCGTAGTCGACACCGCGCACGGTGCGAAGGACGGCGCGGTGGGTGGTGCCGACAGGCTTGGGACGTCCGGTGGAGCCGGAGGTGAAGTCGATATACGCGAGGTGCTCCGGGAGCACGCCGGAGGCCGGGGTGGAATCAGGGTGACGGGAGAGGAGGGGCCAGACGTCTTCGACACAGAGGCAGGTGAGGCCCTCGGTGGGCAGGGAAGACAGCAGCTCGCGGGAGGTGAGGAGGAGCTGGGGCGGGACGTCCTCCAGCATGAAGGCGAGGCGCTGGCGGGGATAGGACGCGTCGAGGGGAAGGTAGGCGCCGCCGGCCTTGAGGATGGCGACGAGGGAGACGACAAGCTCCAGGGAGCGCTCCAGGCAGAGCGCCACGGGCGAGTCGGGGCCGACGCCACGCTGCACCAGCACCCGCGCGAGCTGGTTGGAGAGCGTGTCGAGCTGGCGGTACGTCAATCGCTGCTCGCCGAATTCGACGGCGACGGCGTCCGGGAAGAGGGCGACCTGGGCGGCGAAGACTTCGGGGATGGAGGCGTCGCTGGGGTAGGGCCGCGTGGTGTCATTCCATTCCACGAGGACACGGTGCATGTCCTCGGCGGAGAGCATCGACACCTCGAACACACGCTGTTCGGGGCGTGCGCGCAGGCTCTCCAATGCCGTGGCCCAGTGGCGTAGCAGTTGTTCGATGGTGCCCGCGTCGTAGCGCTCGGTGTCGAACGTGAGATGCAAGCCAATCGTAGGGCCCAGCGTCACGGCCGCGTCGAGCGGGAAGTTGTTGTGTTCGAAGGTTTCAATGTCACGCACATCGAAGCGTGAACCCCTTTCGCGCACGGCCCCGTCCACAGGGTAGTTCTCGAAGACGAGCAGGCTGTCGAACAGCGCGGCGCCTCGCGGCACGTCACTCCATCGCTGGATCTGGAGCAGCGGCGTGTGTTCGAACTGGGTCCTCTCCGTCTGCTGGGTCTGGAGTTGCTGGAGCCAGGACAGCAACGGTGCGTTGGGTGTCAGGCGCACCCGCACCGGGACGGAGTTGATGAACAGCCCGATCATCTGCTCGACGCCGGGCAGTTCGGGTGGACGGCCGGAGACGATGGTCCCGAAGAGCACGTCCTCCACTCCGGCGTATCGGCCGAGCAGCAGGGCCCAGGTTCCCTGCACCAGCGTATTCAACGTGAGCTGGTGCTGACGCGCGAAGCCCTGGAGTGCCGCTGAGTCCTCCTGCGAGAGGAACAGCTTGCGACGATCTTTCTTCCTCGACGGACTGCCGGCGGGGACGGGCTTCGCCGCGGGCAGGGGCGTCGGCGTGGTGAAGCCCTCGAGCGCCTGTCGCCACCAGGCCTCCGCGCGCTCCTGCGGCTGCTTCTGGAGCCATTCGATGTAGTCACGGAACGGCGGCTGCCGCGTCGCGTGCTGCTGGCCCGCGAGCAGTTCGTCGTTGCGCGCGAACAGCGCGTTCAACATCAGGCCAATGCTCCAGCCGTCCATCAGCAGGTGATGGTGACTCCAGACGAACTGGAGCACGTCGTCCGCCAGCCGCATCACCGCCAGCCGCATCAGCGGGGGCTTGCGCAAATCGAAGCCACGGGCCCGGTCCGCCGCGAGGAAGGCGGTGAGGCGCTCCTGCTGTTCGGTGGAGGGCAGGCCCCGCCAGTCGTGCTCCTCGTACGGCAGGACCGCCTGCGTGGTGACGACCTGGAGGGGTTCGGTCAATCCCTCCCAATGGAAGCCTGTGCGCAGGATGGCGTACTGCTCCACCATCGAATCCCACGCGCGATGGAACGTGCCCAGGTCCACGGGCGAGTGGAACCTCCACGTGAGCTGTTCGAAGTAGAAGCCCGCGTCGGGCGTGAGCAGCGTGTGGAACAACATTCCCTGCTGCATTGGGGAGAGCGGGTAGATGTCCTCGATGGGCGTCGCGGGCGGGAGGACGCGGTCAAGCACCGCCTGCTCCGTGAGCCGGGCCAGCGGGAAGTCCACCGGCGTGTAGCGAAGCGCGTCGGAGGTGGTCCTCGCGGCGATAAGCGCCCGCAGCGAAGCGACGAAGGCCGCGACGAGGCGCTGGACCGTGGCCTCGGTGTGGAGTTCCCGGCTGTAGGCGAAAGACAGCCGGAGCTGGCTGTCGATGACGACCGCGCTCGCATCAAAGACATACGCGCGTTGCGCACCCGGGGCCCGGTCGGGTCCGGCGGATTCCCTCGCCAGCCCGAAGAGCCGGGAGCTGTTCGCCGCGGCGTCCAGCTGCCCCAGGTAGTTGAAGGCCACCTGGGGACGGGGCAGCGCCGCCAGTCGTTCCACGACGTCCTTGCGTCCCAGGTGTCGCAGCAGGCCCTGGCCGATGCCACTTCCAGGCATCGCACGCAGCCCGTCGCGCACGGCGCGGAGCGCATCACCCGGACTGGCCGCGTCAGGCACCTCCAGGAGCACCGGCGTCACGGAGGTGAACCACCCCACCGTGCGGGACAGGTCCACGTCGTCGAAGAGGTCTTCCCGGCCGTGGCCCTCCAGCTCCACCAGCAGACGGGGCTGGCCCGTCCAGGCGGTGAAGGCCTGCGCGAGCGCTGTCAGCAGCACGTCGTTGATGCGCACCCGGTACGCGGACGGCACCTCCTGGAGCAGCAGCCGCGTCTCCGCCGCGTCCAGCGCCGCGGTCATGTTGCTCGCCGACGTGAGGGAGTTGGTTCCTCCCACCAGGTCGAGCGGCAGGTCGCGCACCTGCTGGCGCGACTCGGAGAGCCAGTAGGGCAGCTCCTCCTCCAGGGCTTGCGACTTCGCGTAGGCCGCGAGCCGCTCCGCCCAGGACTTGAAGGACGTCGACTTGGCGGGAAGGGCGGGCTCCCGGCCCTGTGCCAGGGCCCGGTACGCGGTGTCCAGGTCCTCCAGCAGCGTGCGCCAGGACACCGTGTCCACGACGAGGTGGTGCGCGACGAGCAGCAGTCTTCCCGTGCGTCGCGGACCCCGGTGGAAGAGGACCGCGCGCAACAGGAGTCCTTCGGAGAGTTGGAAGCCCTCCTGGACGCGGGTGGCGTGGGCTTCCAGCGCGGCGCCGTGCTCGGCTTCAGGCAGTGCGGACAGGTCGAACTGGAGCACGCCGGGCACCTGCTCCAGCCCCGTGTTGTGCTGTTTCCAGACTCCGTCTTCCTGCACGAAACGCATGCGCAGGGCGTCGTGGTGCCGCACGAGCTTGCGCAGGGCCCGCTCCAGCAACGCGGCGTCGACGGGTTCCTTCGTCTCCAGCAGGAGGGATTGGTTGAAGTGATGGGGCCGGGGCGGGGGCGCGTCGAAG
>NZ_RAWI01000062.1 GCF_003612125.1 Corallococcus praedator | reverse complement strand
GCGCTGTCCGGGGAGGTGCTCCTGGGGCGGCCCCGGCTGGGCTACGCGCGGGACGGCGCGTTCGTGTTCCGGGAGGACGGCTGGTCCGTGCGACCCCGACTGGGAGTGGGAATGGTGATTTTTCCGTGAGCGCCGATGACCCGATTCCGCCGCGCGCTGCCTCTGTGTCGGACATGAGGAGTTCGGGCTCACATGCGACCGTCGCCCCCCGCGCGCCGGAGGACGCCCGACTGGCGGCGGCCATGCGGGGCCAGCGCGACGCCATCGAGTCCCTGCTCCTGGACTTGCTGCCCCGGGTGCGCAACCTGGTGCGCTACCTGGTGCGCGGGGACTCGGACGTGGAGGACATCGCGCAGGAGTCCCTCATCGCGCTCGTGCGGGGCCTGCCCACCTACCGCGGTGACGGGCGTTTCCACGGCTGGGTGGACCGGGTGGTGGTGCGCACCACGTTCGCGTGGCTCAAGCGTTCACGCGGGCGCGAGGCCCGCTACAGTGGGGATCCGGTGGAGTTGCTGGCGGTGCCGTCCGATGAAGCCCTGGCGGATGAATACGTGCACCGCCGTCACATGGTGACGCTGCTGGACAGGCTTTCGACGGAGCAGCGGCATGCGTTGGTGTTGCATCACGTCCTGGAATTGAGCGTGCAGGAGATCTCCACGGAACTGGGCGTCCCCTTCGAGACCGTGCGCAGCCGGCTGCGGCTGGGACGCACCGCCCTGCGTGCGCTGGCCTCCGACGGCGACGCGCCGGAAGGAGGCGCGTGATGGCCTCCTTCCCGTCAGGGGATGGCGACGAGGAACCGCTGAAGGACCTCCTGCGGCCGCTCGACGATGAATCAGGGCCGGCGCGTCGGCTGTCCCGCCAGCGCTCCAGCGCGCTCGTGGCGGCGGCGTTGGACGCGGCGCTCCAGCCCACGGCCCCCCCGCCCCCTTCCCGGCGCAGGCGGCCTCCCGTGTGGCTGATGGCGGGCGCGGCGCTCGTGTTCACCGGGGCCGCGGCCGCCGCCGTGTGGCAACTGTCGCGCCCGGAGGCCTCGCCGCCGCAAGTGCTGACCCCCGCCGTGCCCGAGCCGACCCGGCTGGCCACGCTGGAGCCGGTGCCGCTGCCCGAGCCCGCTCCGCCCGAGCCCTTCGTCATCGAGCATCCGCGCCCCTCCCGTCCGGCCGCCGTGGGCACGCGGGAGCCCGCGCGGCCGGAGGACCTGCTGCGGCAGGCCAATGGGCTGCGCTCGGAAGGCAAGTGGAAGGAGGCGGAGGCGCTGTACCTGCGCGTCATCCGCGCGCAGCCCTCCTCGCTGGCGGCGTACGTGGCGCGCGTGGCGTCGGGGTCGCTCCGGTTGGAGCACCTGGGCGACGCGCGGGGAGCGCTGCGACAGTTCCAGGATGCCCAGCGCTTCCAGCCCGGCGGCATGCTGGATCCAGAAGCCCGACACGGCGAGGCCGAGGCGTACCGCGCGCTGGGCGACACGGCGGCGGAGACCCGGGTGCTGACAGCGTTCATCGCACTGCATCCCGATTCACCACTGAGCGCGGCTTCTCGCAACCGACTGCGGGAGCTGTCGCGGCCATGAGGCCTGTCGGCGTCGCACTGCGGAACACTCCAAGGACCTGTCCATGAGGCCCCGGGTCGCGGCATTCGCGCTGGCAGCCTCGCTCCTTGCCTCCGCGTGCACCGTGAATGATCCGGTGGCCACGATTCACACGCCTGACGCGGGTGCGGGTGGCCCCGTCCCGGAGGATTGGACCACTCACTGCGCCAACAGCGGACCGCCGCTCCTCTTGGGCGACCCCGGCGCCGGTCCCCTGCTGTGCAGTGGCCAGTTGGCGGAGTCCCTGTTCCGCCGCGCGGCGTGTACTTGCGAGGGCCTGTCGCTCAGCGCCCCCTTCCTCGCGGATGCGTTCCGGAGCAGCGCGGGCCCATACGCGCCCGGGGGCACGGGCGGCGACGTAGGCGTCAATGGCGCACTGTCCGCGAACGACCGCGTCCAGGTGGGCGGTGCGCTCCAGGTGGGCGGCGCGTCCGGACTCCAGCTCAGCAGCCCGCTCTCCGTGGGCGGCAGCCTGGACAGCAACGGTCCCCTCACCGGTCCCGGCGCCTCCGCCACCGTGTCGGGCGATGCCCGTGTGAACGGCGACGTGGCGCTCGCCTCCCTGACGGTGGGCGGCGTGCTCACCGTGCCCTCGGAGTTCACGCCCGGCCCGGCCCAGGCCGCCGAGCTGCGCCGTGAACCCGTGGCCCCCGTCATCCCCTGCGCGTGCGACGCCGCGTCCCGCTTCGACCCGGCCGCGCTCATCGCCCACCACTCGCGGGACAACGACAACGCGGCCATCGGACTGGACCCGGCGCGACTGGAAGACGTCACCGGGGAGGCCGTGCTGGAGCTGCCCTGTGGCCGCTTCCTGCTCACGCGCGTGGCGGGGACGGGCCACGCGACCCTGCGCATCCGGGGCCGCACCGCGCTGTTCATCCCCGGCGGCGTGAACCTGGTCGAAGCCCTCACCGTGGACGTGCAGCCCCCGGGAGAGCTGGACCTGTTCGTGTCCGGAGGCTTCGTCGTGTCCGGGCAGCTCACGCTGGGCTCCACCGCCCTGCCCTCGCGCGTGCGCGTCTACGTGGCCGGCACGGAGGCCCTGGACATCTCCGCCGGCAGCACGCTCGCCGGCAACCTCTACGCGCCCCAGGCCCAGCTCAACCTGAGCGGCAACGCGGAGGTGTTCGGCGCCCTGTTCGTGCGCCACCTGGAAGCCTCCGGCGCCGTGCAGGTGCACCACGACGCCGACGTGCTCGACGCGGGCGCCGCCTGCCCCGCCGGATAGCCGCGCCCGGACTTCAGCGGAAGACGACGGTCTTGTGGCCGTTGAGCAGGATGCGGTGCTGCACGAACCACGTCACCGCGCGCCCCAGCACCACGTTCTCCACGTCCCGGCCCATCGCCGTCAGCGCCTCCGGCGACAGGGTGTGGTCCACGCGCTCCACGTCCTGTTCGATGATGGGTCCCTCGTCCAGGTCGCCCGTGACGAAGTGGGCCGTCGCGCCAATCAGCTTCACGCCCCGGTCATACGCCTGCTGGTAGGGCCGCGCGCCCTTGAAGCTGGGCAGGAACGAGTGGTGGATGTTGATGAGCCGCCCGCGCAGCGCATCACACGTCTCCGCGGAGAGGATCTGCATGTACCGGGCGAGCACCACCAGGTCCACGCGCTGCTCGCGCACCACCTCCAAGAGCCGCGCCTCCTGCTGCGCCTTGTTGTCCGGCGTCACCGGCAGGTGGTGGAACGGGATGTCGTGGGACGCGGCCAGTTGGTAGAAGTCCCGGTGGTTCGACACGATGGCCGGAATCTCCACCGGCAGGATGCCGCTGCGGTAGCGATACAGCAGGTCGTTCAGGCAGTGGCCAATCTTCGAGACGAGCAGCAGCACCCGGGGCTTCACCGACGCGTCATGCAGACGCCAGTCCATGGAGAAGCGCGGCGCGAGCTGCGCGAACGCCTCGCGCAGGGCGCCGGGGTCGGTCTTCGCCCCCTCGTCCGCGAAGTGCACCCGCATGAAGAACAGCCGCGTCTGCGGATCTCCGTACTGCGCGCTGTCGAGGATGTTGCAGCCGTGCTCGGCGAGCCATCCGGAGACGGCGTGGACGATGCCACGCTGATCCGGGCACGACAGCGTGAGGATGTACTGGGCGGGACGCTCGTTCATGGGCGGCGCGGACTATAGCGGACCGCCTCCAGACAGGTCCGGTGCCACGCCCCTGCCCCCGAGTGCACCGTGGCGTGTCCAACGCTCGCGCACGGCCCATCCCGGTCCCAGGCCCCCGCCCCCGCTCCACTCCGTTGACTGGAGGGCACACCCGATGCCCGCACCGCCGGCGGGCCTGGACCGTCATCCCGCGCGCGATTCACGCCCCCGGGAGACTTCCCTCCTGGAGAAGCGACCCTAGACTCCGGCGAGTCATGGCCGACGTCCTCCCCGCCCACGCGCCCCGTCGCCGCCGTCCGGTGCCGGAGTCCCTGCGCGAGTACGGCCGGGGCATCGCGGGCGGGCTGCTCTTCAGCCTTCCGCTGCTCTACACGATGGAGGTGTGGTGGGCGGGCTTCACCTCCCATCCCGCGAGCGTGCTGGGCTACCTGGTGGCCACGTACGTGCTGCTGCTCGGCTACAACCGCTACGGGGGCTTCCGCCGGGACGTGTACTGGTCCGACGTCTTCACGGACTCGCTGGAGGAGCTGGGCCTGGGGCTCATCGTGTCCACGGCCGTGCTCGTGCTCATCGGCCGCATCACCCGGGGCACGTCGCTGCAGGAAGCGGTGGGGATGGTGGTGGTGGAGGCGGGCACGGTGGCCATCGGCGTGTCGGTGGGCTCCGCGCAGTTCGGCGGTCAGCACCGGGAAGAGGATCCGGAGGAGGACCAGCGGAGGCTGGAGTCGGCGGAGCACGTTCCCGCGCAGCTCGTCATCGCGTTCTGCGGGGCCATCCTGTTCGCCGCCAACGTGGCACCCACGGAGGAGATCGTGATGATCGCGGTGGAGACCCCGCCGGGGCACCTGCTGGGGCTCGCCGTGCTGTCGATGCTGCTGGGCGGGCTCATCCTCTTCCAGAGTGACTTCACGAAGGCGCATCGCTTCACGCGCCGCCGCCTGCGCCGGGACGTGCTGGCGGGGACGGTCATCACGTACGCGATGGCGCTGTTGTGCAGCGCGCTGGTGCTGTGGTTCTTCGGCCGGTTCGCCGGCAACGGCCTGGGCGTGTGCGTGGCGCAGGTGGTGGTGCTGGGGCTCGCGTCGACGCTCGGCGCTTCGGCGGGAAGGCTGCTCATCCAATCATGAAGACCCCCTGGAACTGGCTGGAAGGCGTCGTCTTCGTGTCCAGCTGCGTGCTGGTGGCGCTGGTGCTGGGCTACCTCGCGGTGGACGCCTGGACGATGGGGAGCGGGCCCCCGGACCTGACCGTCACGGTGGGCACGCCCGTGCGAGGCGTCAGCGGGTGGCGCGTGCCCGTCACCGTGGAGAACCACGGCGACGTGGCGGCCGAGGAGGTCCACGTGCGCGTGTCCCTGCGCGGCGAGCGTCCCGAGCAGTCCGAGCTCGTGCTGACGTACGTGCCCCGCCAGTCCCAGCGCGAGGGCTGGGTGGTCTTCGGTCAGGAGCCGTCGGACCTGGAAGCGCGCGCCGTGGGTTTCGCGACGCCCTGAATCACAGCTTCCGACCGCGCTGCTATCCTGGCCTCCATGCGCAAGGGGATGCGGCTCAGGTGGCTGACGGGCGCGGTCGTCATCTTCGGACTGCTGCTGCTGACGTTCTTCCCGCGAACGGGTGAAGCGCCCCCGGCATCCGCAGCGCGAAACGCCGCCTCCCTCGCGGGGACGTCAGGCCCGGGTGCCGCTTCGAAGCACGCCGTGCGCTCCCCCACGGGAAGCCTGCGCATCACCGGCACCGTGAGGAACGAGCACGGTCCCGTGGCGGGCGCGCGGGTGTCCGCCTCGCGCGTCGACCCGGAGGAGACGCTCTCCGAGCGCCCCTGCCCCGCGCCCGACCTGCTCACGGCCGACGCCGGAGCCGCCGGGTTCGCTCCTCCCACCCGGCTGAGGGACTGCTGGCCCCAGGCCCAGGCCCGGGTGCTGGAGCAGGTGAGCGCCCGCGAAGGCGAAGCGCCCGTCCTCGCGGAGACGACGACCGCAGAGGATGGCACCTTCGTGCTCGATGGACTCCCGGAGGGCGCCGTCACGCTCTGGGCGCTCGGTGACTCGGGCGCGGTGAAGCAACACGACATCCTGGCCGGGACCCGGGATGTGGTGTTGTCGCTCGACGACGGCCTCGTTTTCGAGGGCAGCGTCAAGGTGGAGGGTTCGACGGAGCCCCTCACGGAGGTGACGCTCACGCTGTTCTCCCATCACCACACGCGCTTCTTCGACGTGCGCGCTGATGCCCGGGGACACTTCCGCCTGGGGCCCCTTCCCCGCACACGCTACGCCGCGCTCTTCGCACTCGCGGGCGAAGGCGTGCTCCTCATCCGGGACGTGGAGCCCGCTGACCTGGAGGCGCTGACACTCCGCCGTCCCTCGCGCTTCGCGGGGCAGGTGGTGTCCGAACAGGGTGCGCCCGCGGCGGGGGTCCAGGTCTGGCTGTCGCCCCTCACCTCCGACGAACTGGACCTCATCCAGGCCACCACCACGGACTCCCAGGGGCGCTTCGCGTTCACCACGGCGCTGCCCTCCGAGCAGGAGGTCTTCACGCGGAGCACGGCGCAGGATGCGTTCGCCTCCATCGAGTCCCCGCCCGGGGAAGGGCTGTTGCTCCAACTGCGACCCGGCGTCTTCCTCCAGGGCACCGTGCGGGACGACACCGGGAAGTCAGTCGCTGGAGCGAAGCTCACGGCACGACCCTTCCAGCCCGTCGCCCTCGGCGAGCGCGGGCAGGCGGTGACCCGCGCGGATGGGCGCTACCGGCTGGGCCCGCTGGCCCCCGCGACCTACGAGCTCCGCGTCCAGGCCGAGCACCACCTCGATGAAGGGCCCGTGGACCAGGAGGTGGCCGAGGACACGGAGCCCTGCGACTTCACGTTGTCGCGTGCAGGTTCGGTGGAAGGGCGGCTGGTCGACGAGGCGGGCCAGCCGCTCGCGGGCCTGGAGGTGAAGCTGCACACCGGCGAGCTGCTGCTCACCGGGACGGGCGGGGATGAAGACATCGCCGTTTCGGATGAGACCGGGCGCTTCGTGCTGGACTCCCAGGCCGTGGGGCCCGGGTGGATTGAACTCAATGGGGACCGCTTCATCCCGGAACGGTTCGCCGTGCGGATTCCCTCGCGGGGCATCCGACGGGTGTTGCGCCGGGGCTCCACCGTCCGCGGCACCGTCGTGAGCGCGGCGGGAGCCCCCCTGCCCGGCATCAGTATCACCCTCTGGAAGCGCGACGTGCAGGATGGCGCCGCGCGCTCGGGAGCCACGGACGAGCAGGGACGCTTCACCCTCCAGGGTGTGAGTCCCGGCCGCTACGTGGTGGAGGCCTCCGTCCAGGCCCCGGCCCACACGCGCAGCGTCTCGCAGCCGGTGGAGGTCGCGGACGCGGAGACCACGACGGTGTCCCTGCGGATGGAGGGGACCCGGACGCTGACGGGCCTCACCGTGGACGGAGCAGGTCGGCCCCTGCCGGGGGTGCTCATCCGGATGTGGGTTCCCGAGGAGGACCTCCCGCTCTACCGGGAGAACCCCGACATGCCCTGGATGGGCTTGGAGAGCCTGCGCTCGGACGACGAGGGCCGCTTCGTCCTCAAGCACCTGGACGCCTCCCGGTACGTGCTGACCGCGAACCACGCGGACTACGACTTCGAGCCCGCCAGGTCCCAGGGAGGCATCCCCGGCAAGAAACAGACGCTGCGGGTGGGAAGCGACGTCCGCGAGGTCCGACTGGTGCTCCACCGCAGACCCCACGCCCGGGGCCGGGTGGTGGGGCCGGGGGGCGCGCCCGTGACGGCGTTCACCGTCAACTTCGACGAACACCGCTCCCCGAGCGGCGACTTCAACGTGGACCTGTCCGGAGCCACCGACCGCCACACCCTGGTGATCCGCGCCAAGGGCCTGGCGACGCTGGAGCGGACGTTCACGGTGGAGGGCGGGGCCGACGTGGACCTGGGCACGCTCACGCTGTCGGGAGGCCGGACGGTGCGCGGCGTCCTGCGCGAGGCCCAGACGGGCCGCCCCTTCACCGGCGAGTTGCGCGATGCTCCGGGGCGCGGGGTCCAACACTCGGGCACCGTCTTCTACCGGCTGCGGAGCGAAGGACCCGGCGACCCCGTGCTGGCATTCCGCAGGCTCCGGGCCGCGCTGACGCCAGACGGCACCTGTCTCCTGGAACACCTGCCCTCCACGCCCCTCACCCTCGAATTGGAAGTCCCCGGCTATCTGCCGCTGCGCCAGACGCTGGACGCCGGGGCGCGGGAGTTCACGGCCCTGCTGGAGCGCGGAGCCCGGGTGGAGGTGAACATCCGGGATGCCCAGGGGCGCCCCATGCGGGCGATCCTCCTCATGACGATGCCGGACGGCGACACGCAGCAGCGCGTGGTCTCCACGGGCACCCTGGTCATGAGCGGCCTTTCCCCGGGCCTCTATTCCTTCACCGCCGTCCCATTTGATGAGGACGACAAGAGACTCTCCGAGGGCAACGTCCAACCGAAGTCCCTGCGGGTCCCCGCCAGCGGGCAGGTCGTCGTCACGCTCGAAGCGCTGGAGCGTGGCGCCACGGTGACGTTGCGGCTGGCGGAGGACGTCTTGAAGGCCCTGCTCATCCCCGGCTCGGAGCCCTGGCCCGAGGACGTCATGGCGTCCCGGCGGCTGGCGGCACGAAGCCATCCCCAGGAGCGGCTGGCGCAGCTGCCCGTGACGCTGCGCTTCGAGCGCGTCCCCGCGGGCCACTACACGCTCTTCGCCATCGACCGCGCGACGGAACGGATCCACCGGGAAGAGCTGGAGCTGCCCGCGGAGGGCACGGTGTCCCTCGAAGTGCGCCCAGCGTGGAGACCGCTCGCCCCCTGACGTGGGCGTCCCTCCCATGCTCCCCACCTGACGGAGTTCACGGGTGGAGGCTATCCTGGCCGCCGCATGCGCAAGGGGATGCAAAGCCGGTGGTTGATGGGCGTGGTCGTCGTCCTTGGACTGCTGCTGCTGACGCTCCTTCCACGAACGGAGGACACGCCCAGGAATCCGGCACCGCGAAGCTCCTCCTCCCAGGAGCGTTCGCTGAACACGTGGAACACGTCGGAGCACGCCGTGCCCACCCCCACCGGAAGTCTGCGCATCACCGGCGTGGTGCGCGATGCGCGAGGGTCGGTCCCAGGCGTTCGCATCACCGCCTCCCGGGCGGACGCGGAGACCCTGTCGGAGCGACCGTGTCCCGAGCCCCTTCGCGACAGACAGGCCCCCAGCAGTGTGCGGGAGAACGCCTGCCGCATCGTGCACATGGAGGAAGAGGTCGCGCGGCTCGTGGAAGCGCGCGAAGGCGAGGCGCCCGTGTTCGCGCAGACGACGTCGGCGGAGGATGGCACCTTCGCCCTCGAGGGACTGCCCTCTGGAGCGTTCGCGCTCTGGGCCCTGGGCGAACACGGCGCGGTGATGCGCCCGGAAGTCCCGGCGGGCAGCGAGGCCGTGGAGCTGGAGTTGGAGGAAGGCTTCCAGCTCTCCGGCACCGTGACGGAGGCGCTGGGACACACGCCCATTCCCGGGGCCCGGGTGACGGTGCTGCACGAAGCCCACACCCGCTTCTTCGACGCGATCGCGGATGATCAGGGGCGCTTCCGCGTGGGCCCCCTTCCTCCAGGACGCTACCTGGAGGTCGCGAGCGCGCAGGGATGGCGCACGGGGGTCTTCCGCGAGGAACCCTGGATCGACTCCGACGTGGAGGTGGACCTCAAGCTCCATCGGATGCGCTGGCTGGAAGGCCTGGTGCTCACGCCCCAGGGCCTGCCGGCGGAAGGGCTCACCGTGAACCTGCGTCCCGATTTCAAGGGGGCGGACCTCCAGACCACCCGAACCGACGCCCAGGGGCGCTTCACCTTCGAGGAGGTCCCGGCGGTCCTGAACCACGCCTGGGTCTGGAACCCCGAGCGGACCGCTTACGGCGAGGCCTCGACGGAGAAGACCTCGGAGAAGCTCGTCCTGCGGATGACGCCCTGTTCGTTCCTGGAGGGCACCGTGCGGGATGAACAGGGCCGCCCCCTGGAAGGCGTGCGGCTGACCGTGAAGAAGCAGGACCCGGGCGACGACCCGCCCCCGGAGGCCCTCACCGACGAAGCAGGCCACTACCGGCTGGGGCCGCTGATCGGGCCCTACCTGGAAATCACCCTCACCCGCGACCACTTCATGAACAAGGTGGAGCACCTCTCCCGGAGGGATGACCTCGCGAGGACGTGGGACTTCACCCTGGCTCGCGCCGTGTCGGTCGAAGGCACCGTGGTCGATACCGGAGGCGCGCCACTCGCGGGGGTCGCCCTGCGGTTCCTCTCCAAGCGCGACGCCGCCGATGGCTTTACCCGGGCCAGGAGTTCGAACCGGGACGCGAACACGGTGTCGGACGAGGCGGGCCGCTTCCTGTTGGATTCCGACCGGGAAGACTCGGGCTGGCTCTTCGCCGAGGCCAGGGACTTCACCGCCGCGAAGGTCGACGTGAAGGTGCCCTCGACGGAGGTCCGCGTGGTGCTTCACCGGGGCGCCTCCGTGTCCGGCACCGTCGTGGACGCGAAGGGAGCCCCCATGACGGACGTGACCGTCAAGCTGTGGGACACCACTCCGGGGAGCGGCGACGCACACACCGACACCGTGGACGCAAAGGGCGGCTTCTCGCTGCGAGGGCTGAAGGCCGGGCCCTACATGCTCGAGGCCTGGCGCAGGACCCCTGGCATGGAGCAGTCCACTTCGCGGCCCGTTGAACTGGAGGAGCACACCCAGGCCGAGGTGACACTGCGCTTCGAGGAAGGTCGCACGCTCGAAGGAATGACGGTGGACACCTTCGGACAACCGGTCCCGGGCGTCCAGGTCCGGGCCTGCATCCCGTTGGACGACGCCCCCGCGTGGCAGCTCCTCGTTGAACCGTGCGACCCGCGGGAGCGGGGCGGGGTGCGCTCCGGCCCGGACGGGCGCTTCGTCCTCCAGCACCTGGTGGCTCCGACCTACCAGCTCGTCGCCTGGAAGGAGGGGCGAAGCTTCGCCCCCTCGCGCTCACGGGGTGGAACGGCCGACGCCTTCTCGTTGCACGTCGCCCCGGGCTCGGAGGACCTCCGGCTGGTCCTGGAGCGAAGCCCCCGCCTGAAAGCGCGCGTCGTGAACGCGGAGGGCCAGCCCCTGTCCTCTTCGCTCTCGGTCAAATACGAATACAAGGGGGCCACCCAGGCGCCGGACGGCGTCTTCGACCTCGTGCGGCGGGACACCATCGGCGGTGTCCGGATCAGCGCGGAGGGTTTTTTCGACCTCGAACGGGACGTGGAGGGGCAGCCGGGTGAGGACGTGGACCTGGGCACCCTGGTGATGACCCGGGGCCGCAAGACACGCCTGTTCGTTCGCGACGAAGCGAACCCGGGGTCCATGGCGGGAGTCCCCGTCTTCGTGGTCCCCAGTTACAAGGACAACCCCCAACCGGACCGGGACCCCGATCCGCCTCGCTTCCACGGAAGGCTCGACGCGGAGGGCGCGATCGACCTGGACGGCCTGCCCCTCACGACCCGCCTCTTCACCGTCCGATTGCAGCAGGACGGCCGCCAGCAGGACGTGTCACTGGACGCCCATCAGGAGGTCGTCACGGTGACGGTGCCCGCCCGTCCGCGTTGAGCACGCGCTCCGCGGTTCGCGGCTATCCTGGCCGCCGCATGCGCCAGGGGAATCGCCGGTGGGTCTTCATCATCGCGGGCATCGTCGGACTGTTGCTCGTGACGTACTTCCTGCGTGGACACGGAGCCGCCTCGAAGCGGGGGTCCCCTGGCACCACCGCCGGGGCCACTTCGGGCAGCTTCGTCACCGGGCCGCGCGTCACACCCGTGCCCGGCGCGAGCCTGCGCATCACGGGGCTCGTGCGTGATGCCCGGGGCCCAGTCGCCGGGGTGAGCGTGTCCGCGTCGAGTGTGGAGCCGGAGGAGACGCTGTCGGAGCGCTCCTGCCCTCCGACCTACGCGTCCCCGAAGGCCCGGGCCCGACTGACGGATTGCTGGACCGAGGCCCATGAGGAGCTGCTGGATCAGGTGAGCGCTCGGGAGGGAGAGGCGCGCATCCTCGCGGCGGCTACCACGGAGGAGGACGGCACCTTCGTGCTCGACGGGCTGCCGGAGGGCACCGTCACCCTCTGGGCCCTGGGGCCCGAGGGCGCGGCGAAGGTTCACGACGTGGCGGCGGGAAGGCAGGACGTGGTGCTGGCCCTGGAGGACGGGCACGTCTTCGAGGGCATCGTCGTGCAGGACGTGCGCAACCGGGAGCCCCTCGCGGGTGCCCAGGTGACCGTCTTCTCCCATGAGCACACGCGCTTCTTCGACGCGACCAGCGATGCCCGGGGGCGCTTCCGCATCGGGCCGCTTCCCTCGACCCGCTACGCGCTCCTCGCCACCGCCGACGAAAGGAGCCCGCGCATGCTCCGGGACGCCAATCCGCTCGAATCCCAGGTGCTCCTCCTGGAGCGCCCTTCGCGCTACGCGGGCCGGGTGGTGTCCGCGCAAGGCGCTCCCGCGCCCGGGGTCCACGTCCGGATGCTGTCGCCCTGGAACGACATGGCCCGCTACCGCACCACCACGGACGCACAGGGACGCTTCGACTTCAGGGTGGCGGGGACCCATGAGAACAAGCTCTTCGCGCAGACGGCGGCACAGGACGCCTTCGCCACCGTCGACACCGGCCCCCGGGAGGACCTGGTGCTCACGCTCGAACCGGGGGTGCTCCTCCAGGGCACCGTGCGCGACGACGCCGGGCGACCCATCGAAGGTGCGCGGATCAGCGCGGTCCGCATGATGGATGAAGAAGGCCTCTCCGAGACCCAGCGGACCGTCACCGACGCCAGCGGGCACTACCAGTTGGGCCCCCTGCTCGCCGTGCGAACCTACGTGATTGCCCGGGCCGACCGACATCTCATGGAGTCGACCACCATCGATCTGGTCGACGGGGACACGGAGCCGCTCGACTTCACGCTCTCCCGCGCGGTCTCCGTGGAAGGCCTCCTCGTCGATGAAGAGGGCCAGCCGCTCGCCCACAAGGAGCTCCGTCTTCACCAGGGACCGATGACGGATTCTCCAGCAGGGGCCAGGGTGGCCGTGGCCCGCACGGACGATGCCGGACGCTTCACCCTGGATGCGGAGGCAGCGGGCCCCGGATGGCTCGACGTCTACGACTCCGATTTCCTGCCCGGACAGCTCGCGGTCACCATCCCTTCCCAAGAGGTGCGGATGGTGATGCACCGGGGCGCCAGCGTGCCCGTCACCGTGCGCAACGCCGCGGGAGCCCCGCTCGCCGACGTCGAGGTGACGCTCTGGAAGCGCGACGCGCGCAACTGGAGCGAACGCGCGCGGAGGACGGACGAGCAGGGCCGGGCCACGCTCCAGGGCCTGAAGCCCGGCCCCTATGTGGTCGAGGCCGTGAACCCGACGCGCGACGTGGACCAGCGCGCCTCGCGGCCGCTGGACATCGTGGAGGGAGTGAACCCGGAGGTGGCGCTGCGGATGGAGGAAGGGCGCACACTGCGGGGCATCGTCGTGGACACCCGGGGCCAGCCGCTCGCGGGGGCCGCCGTCCGCGCCCATGTCCCGGACGGGGACACGCCCCACTACCGCGCCCGCACCGACGACGACTACGACGTGGATGGCTTGGAGACGAATACGCCCAAGGGCGTCCTCACCGACGACGAAGGCCGCTTCACGCTGCGACACCTGAGGGGGCCCCGCCATGAGCTGTGGGTGGACCTGGAGGACCATCGCGTCGAACCCTCGCGCTGCCAGGGCGTCACCTCGCCCTGGAAGCACACGCTCCGGGTGGGAAGCGACGTGGACGAGGTCCGGCTGGTGCTGCGCCGCATGCCGCACGTCCGGGGCCGCGTGGTCGCGGAAGGCGGCGTGGCGCTCCCCTCCTTCGAGGTGAATGGCATGCGCTCCCGGCTGCCCGACGGAAGGTTCGAGCTGACGGCGGAGGAGCCGGGTGCCTGGAGGCTGCGGGTGGAGGCCCAGGACTTCGCGCCGCTGGAGCGCACCCTCACCCTGGACGACACCGACGTGGACCTGGGCGTCCTCACGCTGACGCGGGGCAGGACGGTGCGCGTGCTGCTGCGCGACGCGGAGACGGGCGCGCCGTTCAACGGACGCGTGCGCGTCGACTCGGGGGCGCAGTTCACCTTGCCCGTCACGTACCGGATCCGCGCGGAAGGCGCGCCCGAAGGCCCGCCCTACCCGGACAGGCACAGGGCCGTGCCGGAGCAGGATGGAACCCTGCGGCTGGAGCACCTGCCCGCCACGGCGTTCACGGTCGAACTGGACGTGCCCCTGTTCCTGCCCCTGAGCAGGTCGGTGGGCGCGCAGGAGGAGACCATCACGGCCTCGCTGGGCCGGGGCGCGCGGGTGTCGGGCCACGTCCGCGACGCGCAGGGCCGCCCCGCCCACGCGACGATCGTCTTCACGCGCCCCGATGGGACCCGGGACGAGCGCCATCCCCCGCCGGGGGACTTCAGCTTCGACTCCGTGGCCCCCGGCCTCTACACGGCGAGCGCCTATCCCGTCGAAGACTCCGACCCGACCTTCTTCCCCAACCGGTCCGTGACCATTCCACCCACCGGAGAGGTCACCCTCACGTTCGACGCGGCGGGTTCCAGCGTCACGCTCGCGCTGCGGACGGTGGGGGACATCGACACCGTCCTCCTGCTTCGAGGCCAGGTGCCCCTGCCCACGAGCGCGAAGGCCGCCGAGCGCCTGGAGATCCTCCAACATCCCTTCAAGCAGTGGGAGGGACTGTCGTTGATCTACCGCCGGGTCCCTGCGGGCCACTACACGCTCCTCGGCCTGAACCGCGCGAAGGACCGGATCCACCGCGAGGAGCTGGACGTGCCCGCCGAAGGCACGCCGTCCCATGACGTGCGCCCGGTGTGGAGCCCTCTTGTCCCCTGAGCGCCGCGGACGTCCTGCCCACGGCGACTGACGATGTGACAGGGCGGCGGCTATCCTGCCTCGCATGGGGAAGCGAACACGGCCGCGCGCGGGGACCTGGGTGACGGTGGGCGTGTTGGCCGTCGTCGCGCTCCTCGCTGGCGTCTTCTGGGGCAGCGGAGCCTCCCGTTCCACCCCTGCGCCCCCTTCATCCACTCCGCCCGCCGCCTCCAAGATGCCTGGCCCGCGCAGGCCGGTCATCACGACCGCGCCCCAGCCTGCTGGAAGCTCGCGCATCACCGGCCGCGTGCGCGATGCCCGGGGTCTGGTCGTGGGCGCGCGCGTCTCCGCGTCACGGCCGGAGCCCTGGCGGACCCTGTCGGAGCTGCCCTGCCCCACCACCGTGGAGGGCCAGGAGAAGCTTCCCGTGGGGCTGCGGGACTGCGGCATCGAGTACCGGCGCATGCTGCTGGAGCTCGTGGGTGCGCGGCTGGGCGAAGCCCCCGTGTTCGCGGAAGCGACGACGGACGCGGAGGGCCGCTTCGTGCTGGAGGGCCTGCCCGAGGGCAGCGTCACGCTCTGGGCCCTGGCGGAGACAGGCGCGGGGGTGCAGCCCCACGTTCCTGTCGGCCGGGAGGGCGTGGAGCTGCAACTGGAGGAGGGGCGCTTCGTGGAAGGCAACGTCACGGCCCAGGACGGGACGACGCCCATTCCCGACGCCCGGGTGACGGTCATCGACCGCGAGCACACGCGCTTCTTCGACGCCGTCGCGGATGCCCAGGGCACCTTCCACCTGGGCCCCCTGCCCTTGGGGCGCTACTCGGTCTTCATCGCCGCGGACGGCTGGGCTTCGCGCTTCATCCAGGACCTGGACCAGGAGGGCCCGCTCGAACCCGTGACGCTCGCCCGCGTGTCCCGGCTCGCGGGCCGCGTGGTGGCCGTGGATGGAAGTCCCGCTGCGGGGCTCCAGGTCCTGCTCGATGGCGACACCGAGCTGGCGACGGAGCAGCTCACCACGACCGACGGGGCCGGCCGGTTCTCCTTCGACGACGTGCCGGAGCTTCCGCATCAGCTCAATGTCGGCACGGTCCAACTGGGCGCGTTCGCCACGCTCACCGTGTCACCGCCCGCGCAGGACGTGGTGCTCCAGCTCCAGGCCGGCGTGTTCGTCGACGGCACCGTGAGCGACGACACCGGCCACCCCATCGCGGGAGCGAAGGTGAGCACCTTCCGGGAGGACGGAGGGCCGGTGTCCGCGGAGGCCACCACCGTGACGAGCGCATCCGGACGCTACCGGCTGGGGCCCGTGCGCTCCGGACCGCACGCGTTCAAGATTGAAGCGGTCCACCACCTGGACATGGAGGTCGCGAACCAGGCACTGGGCCGGGGACAGGGCCCGCTGGACTTCACCCTCGTCCGCGCGGCCTCCGCCGAAGGCACCGTCGTCGATGCGGAGGGCCAACCGCTCGCGGGAATCTCCGTGGGGCTTCACTACTGCGGCGACAGGGGCAGGGGCTGCCCTCCCGAGGACGTCACGCTGACGGACGCGGACGGGCGCTTCGTCCTGGACGCACCGGAAGCGGACTCCGGGTGGATCATCGCCGAGCACGACGCCTTCATTCCCGCTGCGCTCGAGGTCCAGGTCCCCGCCACGTCGCTGAAACTGGTGATGAACCGGGGCGCGTCGGTGTCGGGGCACGTCACGGATGCGCAGGGGCTGCCGGTGCGCCAGGCCTCCATCCGGCTGGTGCGGGAAGAAGAGGCGGCGGATGAAGGCGACGACGTGGAGGGAGCAGGGCCGCGCTACGGCGCGACGGAAGGCTCGGGCACCTTCCTCCTGCAAGGCCTCCGGCCCGGGCACTACGTGCTGGAGGCGACCGTCTCCCGGGAGTGGATGAACGAGCGGGTGTCTCAGCGCATCGAGCTCCAGGAGCGCGAGCAGTTGGACGTGACCCTTCGGCTGGAAGAAGGCCGCACCCTCTCCGGGGTGGCGGTGGATGGCACGGGCCAGCCGCTCGCGGACGTCCTGATCTCCGCGACGACGCCCGAGGACGACGCCGCCTGGGAGCAGTTCGACGAGGGGATCGGGGGCATCCTGGGGCTCGCCGGCATCCGCTCGGGTCCGGACGGCCGCTTCACCCTGCGCCACCTGACGGCCCCTCGCTACGCGCTGGACGCGAGCCTGCAGGACCACACCTTTCGCGCGGAGCGCTCCCAGGGAGGCACCTTCGACGCGGAGGAACAGCTCTTCTGGGCGGAGGCCCAGGCGGAGCAGGTGCGGCTGGTGCTGGCGCGCCACGGCCACCTGAAGGGCCGGCTCGTGGATCCGGACGGCAAGGCTGTCACCACCTTCAGGGCGGTGGGGGATTCGAGCTTCCAGGCCATGGATCCGGTGACCCAGGACGACGGCACCTTCGCCATCCCCGTCACCGGATCCGGCACCCATGCCCTCACGCTGAACGCGCCCGGCTTCGCTCCCCTGAAGCAGACCGCGACCTGGGAGGAAGGCCGGGACGTGGACCTGGGCACGCTGACCCTCCCCCGACCCTGGACGCTGCGGCTCCACCTGCGGGACGAGGAGACCGGAGCCCCCGTCACCCAGACGAAGGGCCTCTACGCGATGCTCCAGGAGCCCGTCACGGGAGGACCCGTCCGCTTCAGGCCCGTGCCCGAACAGCCCGTCTTCCGCGACGGGGTCCACGAGCTGCCGACCCTGCCGCCGCCGCCGTTCACCCTGGACCTGTCCGCCGAGGGCTTCCTGCCCGTCAGCATCGAGGTGCGCTCCCAGGAGCCGCTCACGGTGTCCCTGGATCCCGCGGCGAGGGTGCGGCTGTCGGCACGGGACGCGAACGGACAGCCCGTGCCCGCGCACTTCTTCCTGGCGCCCCAGGACCGACGCCACCGGTCCTACGAAGCCACGGCGCCCGCGGGGAATGCCCTCCTCCGGGGGGTGGAGGCGGGAGAATACCTGCTGAAGACGCGCAAGACCGGCGGACGCAGCGGGAGCACCTTCCCACCCCGGTCGGTGCGGATCCCCGAGCGAGGAGAGGTGGACCTCACCGCCGAGGCCAGCGTGGCGAAGCCCTAGCGGAAACACTGCGTCCGGTCCCGCTGAGACATCGCCGTCCGCTCGCGGGTATCCTCTGGGACGGGACAGCACAACGGGAGGGCGTTGATGCGCGAGGCGAACCGCGGGTGGCTGCCGGGCATCGGGGGCATCATCGGAGTGCTGCTGCTGCTCGCGCTGCTATACGGCTCGCGCGATGCCGCGAACCCGACGTCCCACGCTTCCCCCTCCCCCTCCGCCAGGAAGTCGTTCGCCGGGCCCCGCGCCACGCAGCAGGCGGTGCGCGTGCTCGCTGGAAGCCCGCGCATCACCGGCACCGTGAGCAACGAGCACGGCCCCGTGGCGGGCGTGCGCGTGTCCGCGTCGCGCGCCGAGCCGGGAGAGACGCTGTCGGAGCTGCCCTGCCCCGCCGATGCCACGGCGTCGTCCGGCCCCCGCGAGCGTCCCCTCCAGTGGACGGACTGCGGCCCCCGGCTCATCGGGGAGATCCAGGCGCGGGTCGCCGCACGTGAAGGGGAAGCGCGCGTGCTCGCGGAGACGACCACCGATGAGGACGGCACCTTCGTGCTCGATGGGCTCACCGAGGGCGCCGTCACGCTCTGGGCCCTGGGGGAAGCGGGCGCGGCGAAGCAGCGCGACGTCGCCACGGGAAGTCAGGACGTGGCGTTGCTCCTCGAAGAGGGCGTCGTGTTCAAGGGCGTCGTCCAGATGAAGGGCGATGCGGGTCCCATCGCCGGGGCGCGCGTCACCGTGTTCTCCCGGCAGCACACGCGCTTCTTCGATGCGCTCACCGACGCCAACGGCCAATTCCGCGTGGGCCCCCTGCCCGACACGGCCTACGCCGTCCTCATCACCGCGGAGGGCTGGACCTCCCTCTTCTTCAGGAATGCCCGTGCGCTCGAGTTCGAGGTCCTGTGGCTGGAGCGGCCCGTGCGCGTCACGGGCCGGGTGGTGTCCGCCCAGGGCACTCCCGCGCCAGGGGTCGACGTGATGTTGACCTCGTCGCTGCTGGACCCGGAGCAGCACTTCACCCAGACGGATGCCACGGGACGCTTCACCTTCGAATCCGCGCATCCGCCTCCGCACACGCTCTTCGCCCAGACGCCTTCGCGGGATGCCTTCGCCTCCTTCCAGTCCAAGGAGGATGACCCTCCGGTGGAGCCCGTGCTCCAACTGGAGCCCGCGGTGTTCCTGCAAGGCACCGTGCGGGATGACACGGGGAAGTCCATCGCGGAGGCTCGCGTGACGGCCCGCGCCGACGTCACGGGGGCGATTCCCTCCGGGGAGAGGGTCGCCGTGACCGACGCAGCGGGCCACTACCGGCTGGGCCCCCTGGTGACCGGTCCCCACAGGCTGGCCGTCCAGGCGGCGCACCACCTGGACCTTCCGCGCGATGAACGTCCCATCGACGCACGGATGGGACCGCTCGACTTCACGCTGAAGCGCGCCGTGTCGGTGGAGGGAATCCTCGTCGACACGGAAGGCAGCCCGCTTCCCGGACGGCAGGTGTCGCTGCGCAGGGGCACGGTGTCCCGGCGGGACCACGGTCGGGAGGAAGAGACCGTCACCACGGACGAGGCCGGAGGCTTCGTGGTGGACGCCAGGAGAGAGGGCGAAGGAGCGCTCTTCCTCGAAGAGGATGACCTCGTCACCGAGCAGATTGAGGTGCGCATTCCCTCTCGCGACGTGCGGTTCGTCGTGCGTCGGGGTGGAGAGGTGTCCGGCACCCTCCTGAGCGCGAAGGGAGCGCCCCTGGAGGGCATCGGCGTGTCCCTGTCGAGCACCGGGAAGCTCGACATCGATGGCCGCTACGACACCACGGATGAGCAGGGACGGTTCACGCTGCGGGGCATCCCTTCCGGCCACTTCATGGTGGAAGCGGCCTTCCAGACCGACGCGCTGGAGGAGATCACGACGCAGCCCGTGGAGGTCGTGGAGGGCGAAACCGTGGACGTCACCCTGCGCTTCCCGGAAGGCCGGACGGTGTCCGGCATCGCCGTGGACCCCGCGGGCCATCCCCTGGAAGGGGTCCTGGTCCGAGCCTCCCTCCCCTCCGAGGACATCCCGAGCTGGCGACAGGGGCGCGGGTTCTGCGGGAACAGCCTGCCGGAGGGCGTTCGCACGGACAAGGAGGGCCGCTTCGTCCTGAAACACCTGAGCGCGCCCCGCTACGAGGTGTTCGTGTCGCGCGAGGGCCACGTCTTTGATCCGGTCCGCTCCCAGGGGGGAACGGCCGTGAAGGAGGACTGGCGGATTGGAGCGGAGGCCCGCGAGCTGCGACTGGTGCTCAAGCCCAAAGCCCGCCTCCGGGGCCGGATCGTCGACGAGGGAGGCCAGCCCGTCACGTCCTTCTCGGTGAACGGAAGCGAGGTGACGTCCACGGACGGCACCTTCGCGGAGCCCGTGGAGCCGGACGACGTCCGGAAACTCGTGGTGCGAGCCATGGACTTCGCGCCCCTGGAGCGAGCCCTTACGCCCCCGGACGAAGGCGACCTGGACGTGGGCACCCTCACGCTGTCACGAGGCAGGACCGTGCGGGGCGTGCTGCACGACGCCCGGACGGGGGCCCCGTTCACCGCCCGCGAAGCCACGGCCACCCGCCCGCAGGTCCACGTCCGGATTGAAGGAACAGGGCCGGCGGACTCCCGTCGCGCCCTGGATGCACGCTGGGTGGTCCCGGGCGAGGACGGGATGCTCCTGTTGGAGCGCCTGCCCGCCACCGCCCTCACGCTCCGGCTGGAGGTGGACGGCTACCTGCCACTTCAGCGGACGCTGACGGCGGAAGCGCGGACCTTCACGGACGTGCTGGACCCTGGCGCATCGGTGGAGGTCCAGGTGCGGGACACCCGGGGACAGCCCCTTGCCGCCACCGTCACCTTCGTGGATGCGGAGGGGACTTCACACCTCCACGTGGCGCCTCAGGGGACGGCGCGCGCGCAGGGCCTGCCCCCGGGCCTCTACTGGATGCAGACCGAGCCTGCCGACGACGACCGCGAGGAGCGCTTTCGTCCCCAGCCCCTGCGGATTCCCGCGAGCGGTCCGGTGGTGGTCACGCTCGAAGCCTTGAAGGAAGGCAGCACCCTCCACCTGCGCCTGGAGGATGACATCGATCTCGCCCTGTTGGTTCCAGGCCCGGTGCCCTTCCCGGAGTCCCTCCAGGCCGCGGCCTGGTTGAACCAGAAATCCCATCCCGTGCAGTGGAGGGACGGCCCACCGAAGGTCGCCACGTTCCAACACCTCCCGGCGGGCCGCTACACCCTCTTCGCCATGGGTACGAACGGCGAGCAACTCCACCGCGAGGAATTGGAAGTCTCAGCGACGGGTGAGCACTCGCGCGACGTGCGCGCGGTGTGGCGTCCCATCGGGCCCTGAGGCAAGCGGCCCGACGGGCACTTGGCTCAGGGGAAGAACGCGCTCCGGTCACACGTCAGGCTGCCGCCCGCGCGGTAGAGCAGGTCCTGGTAGACGATGGTGTTGCTGATGGGGGACGCGCTCGTCACCGTGGCCACGGTGACGCCGCCGCGCACCGCCCGGAAGCGCGGCGTGCCCTCCCGCAGGGGGATGCGGAAGGACTGGATGCCCGCGCCCACGTCCTTGCGTTGCACCGTGCCCGCCACCTCGATCTCGAGCGTCGCGGGCGCGGTGAGGAAGGCCAGCAATTCAATCTCGTTGGCGGGCGGCGCTCCGTTCTTCACCTGGTAGACGGCGCGCTGCTTCGTCAGGTCTGGAGACGCGGTGGTCGCCTGGTTCCGGTGGAAGTAATACACCGCGTCCCGGACGATGGCCGGCTGCACGCCCGTCTTGAACCACGCCGTGTAGTAGGCCGTCAGGTCGAACGGCGCCCACTGCGTGCCGCTGGACGGCGAGAACTCCGTGGCCTCCGAATAGTCATTCCAGGTGATGAGCTGCACCCAGTCCGCGCCGCCCGAGATGGCCGCGTCCCACAGCGCCAGCAGCGCCTGGGAGTTGTTCGCCTCCGTGTAGATGAGGTCCTTGGGCCGCGAGTCCTGCACCGCCAGGGGCGCCATCCACTTCAAGCCCATGCCGTGCGCGGTGCCCGGGTTCGTCTTCTGCCCCGCCGCGCCCGACAGCGTGCGCGAGCCCCAGGTGGACGTGCCGTACAGGGGCACCTGCGCCTTCAGGCTCGTCGTCGCCGCCGCCCACGGCGACACGTACACCGGCCACAGCGCGGACGGGATGCCGCGCGCGGCCAGGGCCTGGAGCGTGGAGGCCCACCACTGCGGCGTACGCCGGTCTGCGGCGAACGGCGACAGCAGCAGCCGCCCGTCGTCCAGGTGGTACGTCGCCGGGTGCGCCGCCACCGACGCGATGGAGTCCACGAAGGCGGTTTGCGCCTCCGCGTCCGTGCCCTGGTACGTGGACGTCATGTCCGGCATCAGCACGATGCGGAAGCCCGGGTCCACGGCGCTCGCGGCGTCCAGCAGCTTGAGCAGCCGCGTCCAGTGCGTGCCCTGGTGGTTGAGGATGTCGTAGGTGAAGCCGTCCAGGCCCAGCGCGGAGGCTCTCCGCACCTCCACCTCGAAGTTCGCGCGCTCGAAGTCCACGCCCGCCGCGCGGGGAGGCTGCGCAAGGGGGCGCTGCTTGAGCAGGCCGCCGCAGTAGGCGAACTTGGAGTTCTCCCCCGTGGGCTGCAGGTAGTTGCGCGCGTAGTAGTCGACCGCCGGGTCCTTGTTGTCGAGCGACAGCGGATAGGGCGAGAAGTAGTGCGCGAAGACCTTCTTCGGTGACGCACGCAGCGACGACAGCGAAGGCAGGTCCAGCGCGAAGCACGGCGTGGGCTGGGACGCCACGGTCGCCGTCAGCTCCAGGTCGAAGCCCAGGTCGGAGGAGTTGAGCGTGGACTGGTGCACCTCCACCGCCAGCACGTTGGTGCCCGACACGAGCGAGCCCAGCGCGATGGAGGCGGTCAACCACGCCGTCTCATCCACCCCCGCGATGACCAGGGGCGCCAGCGTCGTGGGCGTCACCGTGCCCGAGGGCAGGTTGGTGCGGAAGACCTCCGTGCCGTTCAGGTACACGATGGCGCCGTCATCCCGCAGCAGCCGCAGCACGCCCGCGCTCACCCGCGACGCGTCCGCCACGGTGAAGCTCTTGCGAAACCACGTCGTCACATGGCGGGCAGAAGCATTGGGGCCGTAGGACACCACGGTCGCCTCGTCCCCGTCGCCGTAGCCCAGCTGCGCGGCCCCCTGCGACCACGCCGCGTCGGCGTACGCCACCGTCTTCCATTGCGCGCCCGGATCCACGCCGGTGTCCCGGTACTTCCACACGCTGCCCGCGGCCACCAGCGTGGTGGAGGTTCCCACCGCCGCCTGCGAGGCCTCGGAGACCCGCGCCTCTGACGGGACGGGCCCGGAGGGCTCGGCGGGACCACAGCCACCGACCAGGGCGACCCACAGCGAAAGACATCCCACGCGAACGGAGGGTGACGACAGCAACGAAGACATGGAGCCTCGGGGGGAGGGGCGAAAAAGACAGACAGGGACCGCCTGCCCTTTATCTTCCCGAGGCATCAGGATGTTTCGGCGGAACCCTGAATCTCCGTTCTTTCCAGTATTGACAGTGTTTTACATCCGATGCGACACGGGCCGCCCTCCCCAGGGGAAGGACGGCCCGAGACGGCTCAAGCGTCAGCGCGACGGACTACCGGACGAAGTCCCACGCATCCGCCCAGGCGATGCCCGTGCCCGGCGCGTAGTAGGACGCCACGCCCTGGCACCAGCCGGAGTACGGGAAGGGCTTGCAGCGGTAGAGGTGCGAATCCGTGCCCTCCACCAGCGTGCCGGCGGTGTAGCTGGAGAGGCCGGCGGGGTACTTGTACTGGGCCGTCGGGCCGCTGCCACCGTCGGAGCCGCCACCGGGCGCCGGCTTCTCGATGTCGACCTGGAACGTGTAGCCCGTCTCCTTCGCGTACACGCGGTTGGCCAGCGCGTCCTGGGCCGGGGTGATGCTGCCCGTCGTCTGGAGCACGCCCACCTGCACGCGGCTGGAGACGGCGTTCACCTGCTGCGCCAGCCGGTAGACCCACGTGGCGGCCGGGGTGGCGGCATCCAGCAGCAGCGGGTAGGACTCCGCGTCGCGGCCCGCGCTGTCGAAGAGGCGGAACGTCACCTTGCTGCCCTTGGCCAGGTCCTCGCGGGCCTGCACCTGGCCCAATTCCTTCCACGACACCGGCGGGGGCGGCGTGTTGCTGAACTTCACGTCGGTGCAGGCGTAGAAGGCCTCCGGGCTGTCCGCGCGCTGCCAGATGGCGAAGATGACGTGCGAGCCCGACTTGCCCGACGGGAAGGGGCAGTTGAGGCGGTAGCGGTTGTTCGTCGCGGACACGTTGGTGACGTTGCAGAAGGGCGCCGCGTCCAGGTCCGACCACTTCAGGGGCAGCGCCGGGTTGTAGCCTTCCTTCGTCGCGAAGAGCTGGAAGTAGCCCGTGGCGTGCACCGCGGTGGCGTGGAAGACGAACTCGAACTTGCCGCTGGCGTCCGGGGTGATGAGCGTGGACGGCCAGTCCGTGCGCGCCAGGTCCAACCCCTTGTGACTCTCATTGGCGGCGCTGCACAGCTTGCCGTCGGGGATGATCTCCCGGTGCCGGCCATTGGCGGCGCCCTGCCGGACACCGTTCCAGTCATACAGCGCCTGCGTGCCACCGGCCTGGACCGCGGCCTTGCAGGCAGCGGATTGGGGACTCTCCGGCCCTTCCTTGAAACAGCCGTACACGCGGCTGATGGGAACTTCCATGGAGCCGTGCGCCGCCGCCAGACTGGCGGACAGCAGGGAGACCACGGCAAGCGACGATGCGAGCGCCTTCTGGATTCCTGCGAACATTCCTACCTCCTTCTGTTCAATCCAGAGGGAGGCGGGGCGGAATCATTTCGGGTCAAAGCCGGGCGCGGAAAAAGACCAGGGTGTCTCTTCCGCGCCCGCTGCGTGTCTCAGGCCACCAGCTCCGTCAGCAGACCCTTCGGCATGGACGGGTCGCCGAAGTCGTCCAGGGGACCGCCCGCCGCGTTGCGCACGCCCACCGCGGTGCCGATGGTGTTGAGCAGCTTGTTGAGGTTGGGATTGCCGCCGCCGGACGCCGTCACCGCCACGCCCTGCTTGAGGTAGCCATTGCAGCTGCCCGCCAGGATGAAGGGGATGTTGTGCGCCGAGTGCGCCGGCCCGTTGCCCAGGTCGTTGAACCAGACGGACACGCCCTGGTCGACCAGCTTCTTGCCATCCGGCAGCGCATAGGCCGCCAACCGGTCCAGCAGGTAGTTGAACGTCTGCGCGAACTGCGCATCCACGCGCGAGTGCAGCACGTCCGAGCCCGCGATGACGCCGCCCGACGCGTCGTGCGACAGCCGGCGGTGGGAGATGAAGTGGAAGTTCTCCATCAACTGCTTCGTCGTCGGGTCCCGGTAGCGCGTGGCGCTGTCGTTGCCGTTGCCCACCTGGATGGCCACCGAGCGCGTGGTGCCGCACGCCACCGCGAGCACCGCGATGTCCATGTGCAACCGCACCGTGGCCAGCACCTCGTCACCGTCCGTGCTGTTGTAGCCGGGCGCCTGCTGCTGCAGCCGCAGCTCCTCGTCCGCGCGGGCGCGGCACGTCAACGCCACCTCCAGGTCGCGCACGTTGGACAGGTGCAGGTCCAGGCGCTCGTGGTCCGTGCGGCTCAGCTCCGGCCGCGACTGGAGCGCCTTGAGCTGTCCGGACACCAGGTCGTTGATGCTCTTCTGGCGCACGAGCATCGCCTCGCGCGCCTCCGGCGTGAGGCCTCCGGGGCCGCCCACCATCGTCTGGTAGGCCACCCACGGGTCATGCAGCGCGGCCCGTCGCGACGCGCTGCCCCGGTGGGAGATGCACGGGCCGCCCAACCAGCCGCCGGCCTGCCCCGCGTAGAGGTAGAGCGAGTCGCGCTTCTGCGGGTTCAGCTCGCGGCCGATGCGGTGGTCCAGCGATTCGCCGGACGCCTCGGAGTCACCACCCACGCCCTCCACGGCGGGGCCGCGCGCGGTGAGGGCCTGGAACGCGCCGCGCGCATGGCCATCCCCGTAGTTGTAGTCCTTCATGTTGATGTTGCGCACCACCAGCAGGCGGGCGCGGTGGTCGGCCAGCTCCACCAGCGACTTGCCCGCGAGCGTCGTCGTGGTGAGGTTGCCCAGCGGCTCCGGCCAGAAGCGCTCCGGCTCGGTGCCGATCTCCGACGTGCTCTGCGCGGAGGCGACACCATCCGCCTGGCGCAGGAAGATGGCGAAGGGCAGCGCCCCGGGCTCCGCCGCCTGGGCCTTGCGGGGCAGGAGCCCCTCCAGCACCGGCAGTCCCAACATGGCCCCACCCAGGCCCTGCAACACGCGTCGACGGCTCAGTTTCACGGCAGCTCCTCCGGGTGGCGGTTCACGAAGCCCACGCCCGTGACGACTTCGACGACCAGGTCCACGACGGACAGCTCCCCCGTCCGCGACAGCTTGCCCAACCGCGACACCAGCGCGGAGTCCTCCGGGGCCGCCGGGCGTCCGCTCAGGTACTCCACCCAGTGGCGCGCGTAGCACTCGTGCACCGCCTGCGTGCTGGCGAGCGTGTCCGACAACTGCACCGCGTCGCGCACGGAGACCTTCTCCCCGCCGATGGACGGCGACGACGTGGCGTCCACCGGGTGCCCGTTGTCCGTGGTGCGGAAGCCGCCCACGGCGTCGAAGTTCTCGAAGGGGAAGCCCAGCGGGTTGATGAGGTTCGAATGGCACGACGCGCACACCGTGCCGGGGGCCTCCGTGTGGGAGGTGACGACCTCGCGGTTGGTGCGGCCATTGGGCGCGGGCAGCGCGGGGATGTTGGCCGGCGGCGCGCCAATCTTCTGGCACAGCAGGTGCTCCGACAGGAACACGCCCCGGTGGATGGGGTCCGGGTCCAACGACGTCGCGTGCGACGCGAGGAAGCCCACCTGCGTGAGCACACCCCGGCGCTGCGTCGCGTCCAGCGTGGCCGGCACGAAGTCCGCGGTGAACGTCCCGGTGAGGCCGTAGATGCGCGCCAGCTCGTCGTTGACGAAGGTGTCGCGCGACGTGAGCAGGTCGGAGAAGCGCCCCTCCCGCTTGAAGACGACGTCCTCCACGAAGAGCGCGTTCTCCTTCGCCGCGGACTCGGACAGCTTCGCGGTGACGGTGGGGAAGCGCGTGGTGTTGGGCCGGATGCTCGCGTAGCGGGGCACGTCGAAGACGACCTGGTGGTAGGCCCCCACCACGCCGCGCGCCCGCGCGTCCTTCAGCATCCGCCGCGCCTGCTCCGCCACGCCCTCGCGCTTCACCAGCGCGCCCTCGCGGGCCGCGGTGAACAGCGCCTCGTCCGGCATGGAGTCCCAGAGCGCGTAGCTCAGCCGCGACGCCACCTCATAGGCATCCAGCGGCACCTTGCCGTCCGTCGCCTGGGTGCTCTTCTCCACGCGGTAGAGGAACAGGGGCGACTGGAGGAAGCCCTCCATCACCAGCCGCAGGCCCGCCTGGAACGGAGCCATGGTCGCGTAGGCCGTGGGGCCCTTGCGGTACAGGACGAGGTAGGACTCCACCTCGGCGGCCGTCAGCGGCCGGCGGTGCGCGCGCAGACCGAAGGACTCCACGAACGCCTTCGCGCGCGCCTCGTCCGTGTTGGTGCCGGGGGGCAAGAGCTTCCCCAGCTTCGTCGCGTCCGTGGCCACCTGCCCGGCCAGGTCCGCCGCCGCGCGCTGGTACGCGCCCCACAGGGCCTCGTCCACCGACAGGGCGCGGGCGTCGTTGTCGAAGAGGAAGCCGCTCTGGGACGGATCCGCGCGGAAGCCCTGCGCCAGCGCCGTGGGCGCCGCGTCCAGCTTCAAGAGCTCCTTCACGCTGGCCACCCACTGCGGGTGCGTCAGCCGAGCGACGCGCACCGACCGCGCCGGCTGCTCCACCCCCGCGGGCGGATTGTTCGTACCGCCCGGGCCCGGATTGCCGCCCGGCCCGGGGCCACCGGGCTTCGCCGCATCCAGGATCTGGCCTTCACAGGCCCCCAGCAGTCCTACGGAGACGGCCAGCAGCGCCGGACTCCACCATCGTCGTCTTCGCGCCATCGAGCGAGCGCCTCCGTTCATTGGTGCTCATCCCAATGAGGAGACGTTCGAAAGTCAATCCGTACACCGGACAAACCCGACAGCCCCGTCACGTCGACATTGAAAACAAATGTCAACACCGCATGCGGGGCAGCTAACCGGGGATGAGGAAGCGCGCGATGACGCGCTTGAGGCCCACATCTCCGCCGAACTCCACCGTCACCTTGGCGTTGGGGCCGCTGCCATCCGTGGAGATGATCCGCCCGGATCCGAACTGCTCATGGCGCACGCGCATGCCGCGCACGTCGCCGCTCACGGCCTCCATGTCGGAGGCCTGCGAATAGCTGTGGTCCACGCGCGGGCCGGTTTCGTCCTCGTCCCACGCGCGACGGCGCGGGGCCATGGCGGCGGGGCGCGGCGGCGGGGGCAGGTCGTTCTCCTTGAAGCCGAACAGCGCCTGCGGCACGTCCGCCAGGAAGCGGCTGGGCGGGTTGTACTTGAGCTCACCGAAGAGGGAGCGGCACTGCGCAAGGCTCACGAAGAGCCGCTTGCGAGCGCGGGTGAAGCCCACGTAGCAGAGCCTGCGCTCCTCGGCCATCTCCTCGCCGCTGTCCGGTTCGGCGCTCTTGAGCGCGCGCGAGTGCGGGAAGACGCCGTCCTCCATGCCGGTGAGGAACACCGCGTCGAACTCCAGGCCCTTGGCCGCGTGCAGCGTCATCAGCGCCACCCGCCCGTCGCCCACCTCCGCGTCCGCGTCGCCCACCAGGCTGATCTGCTCCAGGAACGCCTGCAAAGAGGGCACGTCCGCGGTGAGGGGCGCGGAGTCCACGCCCTCCGGCGCAGCCTCCTCGCGCGCTTCAATCGCCATGGCCATCGCCACGGAGTCGGAGGCGCGCTTCAGGTCGAACTCCTGCGCGGCGCCCAACAGTTCGCGAAGGTTCTCCGCCCGGGTGGTGGACTCCTCGCTGCCGTCGGCGACGAGGGTCTCCACGAGCTTCGTCTCCTTGAGCATCTGGTCCACCGCGCCTGCCGCGTCCTTCGCCGTCTGGGCGAACGCGTTGAGCGACACCAGGAGCTGGTGGAAGCCGCCCAGCCGCTTCTGCGCCGCGCTGTTGAGGGCGGGGATGCGCTGGCGCTCGGCCAGGGCCTCGAAGAGGCTCAGGCCCTCCTGGACGGCGAAGTCCTTCAGCCGCTCCTCGGTGGTGCCGCCAATGCCGCGCGCCGGGACGTTGAGCACGCGCTCCAGGTCCGCGTCCGAGCGCGGGTTCACCATCAGCCGCAGGTACGCGGCCGCGTCGCGCACCTCCGCGCGGTCATAGAAGCTGCGCCCGCTCACCAGCGTGTACGGCACGCGCGCCAGCCGCAGCGCCTCTTCCAGCACGCGGCTCTGCGCGTTGGTCCGGTAGAACACCGCCATGCTGGCGAACTTGATGAAGCCCTCGCGCTGGAGGGCGAGGATGCGCCGGGCGACCTCCTGCCCTTCCGCCCGTTCATCGCGGTGGAGCATCAGCTCCAGGTTTTCGCCCTTGGGCCGCTCGCTCCAGAGCTTCTTCTCCAGCCGGCGCGAGTTCTTGGAGATGACCTCGTGCGCGGCGGTGAGGATGTTCTGGTCGGAGCGGTAGTTCTGCTCCAGGCGCACCACCCGGGCGCCCGGGTACTGCTTGGGGAACTCCAGGATGTTCTGCACGTCCGCGCCGCGCCAGCGGTAGATGGACTGGTCGTCGTCACCCACCACCACCAGGTTCGAGGACGGCGGCGGGGCCAGCTGCCGCAAGAGCGCGTACTGCACGGGGTTCGTGTCCTGGAACTCGTCCACCAGCACGTGCGTGAAGCGCGTGCGGTAGCGCTCCAGCACGTCCGGCCGGTCGTGGAAGAGCTTCACCAGCAGCAGCAGCAGGTCCCCGAAGTCCACCGCGTTCGCCGCGCGCAAGAGGCGCTGGTAGGCCCGGTACACGCGCTGCACGGTGGCGCCCTTCACGTCATCCGGCCCCGAAAGGCGCATGTCGTCCGGCAGGCGCGCGGCGTTCTTCTCCTGGTCGATGCGGTTCAGGATTTCGCGCGGCTGCATCATGGATTCGATGCCGGCGTCGCGCATGGCGCGCTTGACGACGTTGAGCTGATCTCCATCGTCGTAGATGACGAACGACCTAGTCAGCTCCACGTGCTCCGCCTCGCGGCGGAGGATCATCGCGGAGGCCGAGTGGAACGTGCTCACCACCAGCTCGTTCGCCTGCGCGCCCATCAGGGCGAAGAGGCGGTCGCGCATCTCGCGCGCGGCCTTGTTGGTGAACGTGACGGCCAGGATGCGCCAGGGGAAGACGTGGCGCACCTTCACCAGGTGGGCGACCCGGCGGGTGATGACGCGCGTCTTGCCGCTGCCGGCGCCCGACAGCACCAGGAGCGGGCCGTCGCCATGGAGCACGGCGTCCGCCTGGGGCGGATTGAGGTCTTCGAGGAGGGCGGATTCGTGCGGGTTCACGGGAGTTTCCACGGACGGAAGAACCCCGTCTTCTAACGTCTTTCGCCCGCCCGTGTGGGGTCTTCCGCCGCCCCCGCCGCACGCCGGGCCGTCCGCTCCCAGGACGGGCAGGAAGCGTGGGATATAAGGAGGGGAGCCCCCCATGTCCGACACCCTTTCGTCCCCCCCTTCCCAGGCCCAGTTGGACCGCTTCGCGGAAGGCTTCAACCAGAGTCTCACCCTGCGTCACTTCGGCGCCCGGATGTCCTTTCCGGAAGGCCGCAAGGTCGTCGTCACCCTCCCGGAAGTGAAGCCCGAACACCGGGGCGGCCTGGGCACCTCCGCCGTCAACGGCGGCATGCTCGCGGCCCTGTTCGACCTGGCCATCGGGTGCACCCCGGCGCTCCGGGACCCCACCCGCCGCTGCGCCACCATGCAGCTGTCCATGAGCTTCGAGCGCCCCGCCACCGGCGACAGCCTCCACGTGGAGGCCGTCATCGACCACGGCGGGCCCACCACCGTCTTCGCGTCCGCCCGCCTGCTCGACAGCGAGGGACGGGTGTGCGCCCGCTGCCAGGGCGTCGTGCGCGTCTCCACCAAACCCTGGGCCGCGGGCGACAGCCCCGCCACGAACTGACATCCCCCTACCCCGCGCCACCCTTGCCCTCCTTCGTCGATATGTCCGACCTGGATGCGCGTTTCTCCGAGGCACCGGGGCACACTGCGTCCCCGGCGGACCGACGTGCGCCACGGGAAGACGGCATGGATGCAGCCGTACAGGGCTTTGGGATGACGACGCTCCAGTCGCGTCAGGAGACAGACGGGGCCCTCAGGCCCGGGGCCGCTCCGGATGAGGAGGCCCTGTCTCGACGCGCGCTGGCCGGGGAGCGGGGGGCGTGGGACGTGCTCATCGCGCGGCACCAGCGCCGGGTGGTGGTGTCGCTGCTCGCCCGGGGCATCCGGGTGGACCGCGCCCAGGAGCTGGCCCAGGAGACCTGGGCCCGCCTCATCCAGCAACAGCAGCGGGGACTGCTCACGGAGCTGCGCCTGCCCCACCTCGCGCTCGCCCAGGCCTCCTTCCTGGCCGCCGACGACGCCCGACGCACGCGGCGTGAATCGGTGGACAGCACGGTGGAGGACCTGCCGGAGCGCCAGCAGCCGGTGGACCCCTCGCAGTCCGCGGAACGGCGCCTGCTCTCCGAGGAGCAGCTCACCCGGGCCCGCGACGCGCTCGCCCAGGTGTCCCCGGGCGCGCGCAACGTCTTCCTCCTGGCCTGTGACGGCCAGGGGCTCCCCCATTCCGAGGTCGCCACCCGCGTGGGATTGTCCGTCCAGCGCGTGCGACAGATTCTGTGCGAGGTCCGCAAGAAGTTGCGCACCGCGCTCGAAGAGGAAACCCATGTCTAGGCTCACGCCCCACCTCACCCGCGACCGCACGGAGCAATACCTGCTGGGCGCGCTGCCGCCGGACGCCGCGGCGGAGCTGGAGGCCCACACCCTCACGTGCGACGCGTGCGCGCGCCTGCTCCAGGAGGAGGCCCTCCTGGATGAACAGCTCTACGAGGTCGCCGCCGCCGCGTCCCGCGAGGCCGTCGTGCTCCGCCCCGCGCGCTGGCACCGCCCCGCCGCCGCGGCGGCCGCCCTGCTGGCGGTGGCCGCCTCCGTGTTCCTGATGCTGCGCCCCACGCAAGGCCCCGGGGAGGGCCCTGTCCCCGTCCCCCCGGTCGCCATGGTGCGGGAGGCTCCCCAGGAAGACGACGCGGAGCCCCTGGACATCATGGTGGCGTGCCCGGACCTGGCGACCCAGGAGCACTGCCTGCGCTCCGCCAGCGCGCGAGGCCTGCTCGTCTACCACCCCGGCGGCATGGGCGAGGTCCCCCGCTACGACGCGTCCACGCGCCTGCCCGACGTCGCGCTGAGCTCGCGGCCGGCGGCCCTGTGAGGATCGCGATGAGTCCGAGAACCCGCATCCTCGGTCTGCTCCTGTCGGGGTGGGCGTCGCTCGTGAACGCCCAGACCCCCGCCTGTC